>JABGVU010000088.1 GCA_018645865.1 Flavobacteriales bacterium | reverse complement strand
CGAGATACTGAAAATAAAACAAAATACATTGGTTCGGATGAAAACTGGGAAAAAGCAGAATCAGGCATTATTGAAGCAGCTGCTGAAAAAGGATTAGAAACAGTTATAGAATATGGTGAAGCAGCATTTTATGGCCCAAAATTAGATTTTATGGTCAAAGATGCATTAAGCAGAGAATGGCAATTAGGAACTATTCAGGTAGATTATACTTTACCAGAGCGTTTTGAACTAGAATATACAGGTTCCGACAACCAAAAACACAGGCCAGTAATGATTCATAGAGCACCATTCGGTTCTATGGAACGATTTGTGGCAGTTTTAATTGAACATTGTGGAGGTAACTTCCCTCTTTGGCTAGCCCCTGATCAGTTTATCATATTGCCTATCAGTGAGAAATATAACGATTATGCAGAAAAAGTATCCCAATTATTAAAAAATTACGATATTTGCGGCCCGATTGACCATAGGGCTGAAACTACCGGTAGAAAGATAAGAGATGCAGAGGTTTCAAAAATCCCTTACATCATTATTGTTGGCGAAAGAGAGAAAAATGATGGGACTGTCTCGGTTCGTAAACATGGAGGTGAGGACTTAGGAAATATTTCGGTTGATGGATTAGCAACAAGAATAACAGAAGAAATAGATAATTTAATAGCTTTTAATAACTAAAACGGTAAGGAAATCGCAAAAAAGAGACCATTCAGAGGTAGAGTAATAGAGAAAAAACTACACCGAACTAACAGAGAAATAACAGCCGCATTCGTAAGAATGGTAGGTGAAGGAGGCGAACCAAATATTGTTTCGCTTGATGAAGCACTTAAAATTGCTAGAAACCTTAACTTAGATTTAGTAGAAATATCTCCGAAAGCTGAACCACCAGTTTGTAAAATAATTGATTACAAGAAGTTTATATACGACCAAAAGAAGAAGCAAAAAGCAATCAAAAATAAAGCACAAAAGGTTGTTATTAAAGAATTAAGGTTTGGTCCAAATACTGGAGAACATGATTTTGATTTTAAATTAAAACATGCAAAAAGTTTTTTAGCAGATGGATCAAAAGTAAAAGCCTTTGTATTCTTTAGAGGTAGATCAATCATCTTTAAAGACAAAGGACAAATCTTACTTTTAAGACTAGCGCAAGCGCTAGAGGATATAGGTGTAGTTGAAACCATGCCAAAGCTTGATGGAAAAAAAATGATAATGATAATAGCACCAAAAAAGAAAAAATAAAATAAAGAGAAACAATGCCAAAAATGAAAACAAAGGCTGGAGCCAAGAAAAGATTCAAACTTACTGGTTCTGGTAAACTAAAAAGAAAGCATGCGTTTAAGTCACACATCTTAACTAAGAAAGAGACTAAACAAAAGCACAACTTAACTAAAACAGGATTTGTATCAAAAGCTGATACAAAAAGCGTTAAGCTTCAGTTAGGTGTCTAACAAAACAAATTAGGTTATTAACCCGGTATATAGTTCAAGTAAGGGCACAGAATTAAAAGCCACTATACACCAAAAAACATTAAACTATGCCAAGATCGGTAAATTCAGTAGCTGCAAAAGCTAGAAGAGACAAAATTTTAAAAGCTGCCAAAGGATACTTTGGGAGAAGAAAAAGCGTACATACAGTAGCAAAGAATGCTGTAGAAAAAGGAATGCAATATGCATACCGTGATAGAAAAAACAAGAAAAGAAATTTCCGTGCATTATGGATTGCAAGAATTAATGCAGGAACAAGATTACACGGAATGTCTTACTCCCAGTTTATGGGTAAAATTCATGCTAACGGAATTGAGCTAAACAGAAAAGTTTTAGCTGATCTAGCAATGAATCATCCAAAAGCTTTTAAAGCAGTTTTGGAAAAAATAAAATAAAGTTTTTAGTTGGTGCTAAAGAAGAAAAGGCGAACATTTGTTCGCCTTTTTTATTACTTCTATTTTTTTAAATCTACTTATTATCTCGAAATCTAACTAGGAAAGCTCCTCTTTTACTAGTTTAGAAATTAGCGAACCATCTGCCTTTCCATTCAATATTTCCATTAGATGCCCCATGCATTTTCCCATATCAGTAGGTGATGATGCTCCAACCTTTGCAATAACCTCTTTAACAATCTTCCTCAACTCCTCCTCTCCCATCTGAGATGGCAAGTAAGGCTCAAGGTAAGCCAATTGATTTACTTCATCAACTACCAAGTCAGGTCTGTTTTGCTCTTCAAAAATTGCAGCAGAATCTTTTCTTTGTTTTACTAATTTTGCAATTAAATTCAAAGAAACTTCATCAGAAACCGTTGTACTCCCATCCTTATTTGCCTCTAACATGATAGCCGACTTTACTGCTCTAAGAGCAGCAAGTTTATCAACATTTCTGGCTTTCATAGCCTCTTTTATATCGCTTGTAATTTGGTCTTGTACGCTCATTATTTTTTGTATTTTTTGTTTTTTAATTGTAATTGCTCTAAAGCTTCCACGGCAAAAATATATTCAGGATTAATCTCTATTGCTCGTTTATAATCTATTTCTGCTTGTTTTATATTCCCTAAAGTTTCAAAGCAATTCCCTCTGGAATAATAAGCCTCAAAAAATTCAGAATTAGAATAAATAGCATCTGCAAAATTATTAGAAGCCACATCGTAAAGTCCTAACTCCATGTGGATAAAACCAATATTATAATGCCCACTACTGTGCGTATAATTAACTTTATGCAAATCTGCATAGGCTTCCAAGGCAGCATTCCAATCCATAATACTTTGATAAAACAATGCCTTATTATAAAGTGTAATCTCATCAGTAGAATCCAATTTCAAAGCATTATTATAATAAACAACTGCAATAGTATCTCCCTTAATATGAAACATCTGTCCTAACTGAACAAATCCTTCCTTAAACTCAGGATTGACATTTACAGAATTTCTGAAACAATTAATCGCATGATCATCTTGCCCTAATTGCTTAAAAGCATAGCCCATCAACATATGGGTTTTTTCCTGGTTATATTCAATCTTTAATGAGGCATTAAAACAGTCAATAGCCTCTTTGTATTTTGCATAAGCCAACATCAACTCTCCTAATAAAGCTTGAGATCTCATATCCTTATCATTTAATACTATTGCTTTAGTCAAATGATGTTTAACCAATGAAGGATACTTTACATTAGCATTTGGTTTTTTTGAAAGTTCAAAATAAATTTCAGCTACAGAATAATGAAAATCAGGATTTAGAGAATCCAGCTGCACACATTGATTTAAATCAAAAAGTGCTGACTCTAAATTATTAAGCTCCTTATTATAGTTAGCTCTATCTAATAATAAAATAGTGTTTGTAGGCTCTTTTTGAATTGCTTCAGTAAGTAAAACAATTTCTGATTTTTCAGTATTATTTTCTTTATCCCCAACACAAGCACACAATAAAAGAACCGAAAAAAATGCAATTTTACGCATCATCAGTATTTATTCTTGAATTAACGCTTCTTTAATTTTCGTTTCAATTTCCTGAGCAAGCTCTGGGTTATCAGCAATCATTTGTTTTACAGCATCACGCCCTTGCCCCAATTTTGTGTCACCATAACTAAACCATGAACCTGATTTATTAACAACATCTAAATCTACTGCCTTATCCAACACCTCACCGGAACGAGAAATCCCTTCACCAAACATAATATCAAATTCAACTTTTCTAAAAGGTGGAGCCACTTTATTTTTCACCACTTTCACCCTAGTTCTGTTACCAATAATATCTTCTCCATTCTTAATAGCGCCAATTCTTCTTATATCTAAACGTATTGAAGAATAAAACTTAAGAGCATTACCACCTGTAGTTGTTTCAGGATTTCCGAACATAACACCAATCTTCATTCTAATCTGATTAATAAAGATAACTGTAGATTGTGTTTTACTAATCGTAGCGGTTAGCTTCCTAAGTGCTTGAGACATTAAACGAGCATGAAGTCCCATTTTAGAATCCCCCATTTCTCCTTCAATTTCTGATTTTGGCGTAAGTGCAGCAACGGAATCAATCACTACTAAATCCACTGCTCCAGAACTAATTAAATGATCAGCAATTTCTAAAGCTTGCTCACCATTATCAGGTTGTGAAATATATAAGTTATCGACATCAACATCCAAGTTTTTTGCATATGCAGCATCAAAAGCATGTTCAGCATCAATAAAAGCTGCAATACCTCCTTGCTTTTGTATTTCAGCAATTGCGTGGATTGTTAAAGTCGTTTTTCCTGAAGATTCAGGACCATAAATTTCAATTACTCTACCTCTTGGATAACCACCTATTCCAAGTGCTAAATCCAGACCAATTGACCCTGTTGGTATAGCTTCAAAATCTTCAACTACCCTATCACCTAACTTCATTATCACCCCTTTTCCGTAGGATTTTTCTAACTTACCCAAAATAAGTTCTAATGCTTTTAATTTTTCACTTTGGTCTTTTTTGCTCATAGCTATAAATTTTATACAAATTAGAGGAATTATCTAACAAACGTCAAAAAAATGAAGGTAGATTTATTAACAAAATTACTTTTCTGAGAAATACTTACAAATAGCTGTAATACCACATCTTTCACACTCAGGCCTCCTTGCTTTGCAAAGGTATCTTCCGTGTAAAATCATCCAATGGTGCGCAATATTTAATTTCTCTTTTGGGAAAAGTTTTAATAATTGCAATTCGGCTTGCAAAGGGGTTTTAGCATTAGTGGTAAGACCAATTCTATCCGCAATTCTAAACACATGAGTATCCACTGGCATAGCTGGAATATCAAAATAAACAGATCCTATTACATTAGCTGTTTTCCTGCCTACACCAGGTAATTTTTGTAAATCTTCAAGATTTGAAGGAATCTCAGCATTAAAATCTTGCATTATCATTTTTGCCATACCTGACAAATGCTTTGCTTTATTCCTTGGGTAAGTACAGGATTTTATTAAATCAAAAATTGCATCTATTGAGGATTCAGCCATTACTTGAGCTGTGGGCATCTCTCTAAATAAATTTTTAGTAATTATATTGATTCGCTTGTCCGTACATTGTGCCGAAAGCAATACAGCAACGGTAAGTTCAAAAACATTGGTATAGTCAAGTTCTGTTCTTGCTTCAGGCATATGCTCAGAAAAATGAGCTATAAAGTGTTGTGTTCTTTCTTTTTTATTCACAAAACAAAAGTAAAAATAAAATAGGCCTCTCGACCTCTTTTACTAACCAGAACCACTTAGTTTAACAAAATTATAATTTTATCTTTAGACTTTGTTCTAATTGCTTTCACTGAACTTGCATACGCAAGAATAATATCTATAGTTTCTTTTTTTGGTTCAATCTGATTTTCAGAAAGGATGCTGTGTATCGATTTGTCAAATAAGGTATACTCCTCTTTTGACAGATGATTCCACATTCTTGAAGTAGAGTTTTTGCTCATATAGTATGTTTTTAAGTTTCATTACACACCCTGAACGCAATACCCTACTTAATATTATATAAACATAAATATTATTTCACTTACAAATCAATATTCTGCTTTTCGGCTAATCTTCTAAGATTGATTAAAGCATAACGCATTCTACCTAAAGCTGTATTGATACTTGAATTGGTTAAATCAGAAATTTCCTTAAAAGATAAATCTTCAAAGTACCTCATCTTTAATACTTCTTTCTGTTCAGAAGGCAACTGCTCAATCAATATTTTCAAATCGGAATAGACCTGTGTTTGTATCATTATTTCTTCCTGATTTTTACTTCCATCATCTATCACATCAAAAATATCAAATTCTGTAGTCGGTCTTATCTTTCTCATTTTTGACTCCTTTCTGAAATGATCAATAACCAAATTATGAGAGATACGCATCATCCAAGGTAAAAATTTACCTTCCTCATTGTACTTTCCTTTTTGTAAGGAATTAATTACTTTAATAAAGGTATCCTGAAAGATGTCTTCAGTAATATCACGATTTTTAACTTTAGACATAATAAAGGCAAATACTCTACTTTTATGTCTACTTAATAAAACCTCAAATGATTTATTATCACCATTTAGAAAATTTTGTACTAATACTTGATCTGAGAAATTGTCTAACAACATATACTTTTTTTAGTTAATAAGAATTTAAAAGTAAATGTCTGACTATAGGCGGGTATATTGTTAATTAATGGTACGAATTGAGGGTCAAATATAGTAAAACAATTTTAAATATCCAGATCTTATTTCTTAGTTTTGCAAATTATGTAAAAATTAGATGACTAAAAAACAAATAAATACTACCGATAATATTGTGGTTAGGGGCGCACGCGTTCATAACCTTAAAAACATCTCAATTAACATCCCAAAAGACAAGTTAATTGTTATTTCTGGATTGTCAGGAAGTGGAAAATCGTCATTAGCCTTTGACACTTTGTTTGCTGAAGGGCAAAGGCGCTACATTGAAAGTCTATCGTCATATGCCCGTCAATTCCTTGGTAAATTACAGAAGCCAGAAGTAGATGAGATACTTGGAATTTGCCCTGCGATTGCTATTGAACAGAAAACAATTACAAATAATCCTAGGTCAACCATTGGTACAAGCACCGAAATATATGATTATCTAAAACTCCTGTTTGCTAGAGTAGGGAAAACGATTTCTCCTATTTCAGGAAAACAAGTAAAACGCCAACAAGTAAGTGATGTGGTTGATTTTATTACAAAACAGAAAAAGGAAGAAATTGTAATTTTAACCGCTAACTATAAAGGAAAAGAAAACAACAGCATTCTTTCTACTTTAAGAAAACAAGGTTTTTCTCGTGTAATACACCAAGGGCAAGTAACGAAAATAAAAGATTTACTTAAGGATGAAATAAAGGTATCAGATAATAATATCCAAGTTGTAATTGACCGTCTAATTATTGATAAGACTGATATTAAAGGTAGGATTGCTGATTCTGCACAAACTGCCTTTTTAAAAGGAAATGGAGAATGCAATGTTTTAATCCAACAGGAAAATCACCATTTTTCTAATAAATTTGAATTAGATGGAATACAATTTGAAAAACCATCCACTCATTTCTTTGCATTCAATAATTCTTATGGAGCTTGCAGAAAATGTGAAGGTTTTGGCTCCATCCTTGGTATTGATAAAAAAAAAGTAATCATCAATGAAAGATTATCCGTTTATCAAGGTGTTGTAAGCTGTTGGAAGGGGGGGAAACTAAGCAAATGGAAGGATCGTTTTATTATTCGTTCTGCAAAGTTTAATTTCCCAGTACACAGGCCATACAATGAGCTAACAAAAGAAGAAAAAGTTATTCTTTGGAACGGAAAAGGAAAGTGCAAAGGGATACAACAGTTTTTTCAAAAATTAGACAGCCAAAAATACAAAATACAAAACAGAGTTCTTATTGCTAGATATAGAGGGAAAACAGATTGTGATGAATGTGATGGATCCAGGTTAAGAAAAGACGCTCTTTACGTACAAGTTGCAGGAAAGAGTATAGCTAATATTGTAAAAATGAATATTGAGCAAGCACTTTTATTCTTCAAAAATATAAAACTAGATACTAATAACAGTAAAATTGCTGACCGACTAACACAAGAAATAACAAGTAGATTACACTATTTAAATGAAGTGGGACTAAGTTATCTTACCCTAGATAGAGAATCAAACACTCTATCAGGTGGGGAATCGCAAAAGATTAACCTTGCCACTTCTATTGGGAGTTCATTAGTAGGTGCTATGTACATATTAGATGAGCCCAGTATTGGTTTGCATTCCATGGATACCAAACGACTTATCAAGATATTGAAAGAACTGAGAGATATTGGTAATACGGTAATAGTAGTTGAGCATGATGAGGAAATAATGGAACAAGCCGACCAAATTATTGATATTGGCCCTGAAGCAGGAATTCATGGAGGAGAAATTATTTTCCAAGGAAAATTAAAAGATATTTATAAAGAGAAAAAAAGTTTAACAACTCAATATCTTGCCGGAAAACTAGTAATTCCTGTACCTAAAAAAAGAAGAAGTACTAAAGATAGGATTATTATTGATAGGATTAATAAACATAATCTAAGAAATATAAGTGTAGAGTTTCCTTTAAACGGTCTCACATTAGTTACAGGAATGAGTGGATCTGGAAAATCAACATTAGTAAGAGATATATTAAAACCTGCTTTAAATACTCATTTCGGTGATTTCAGCAAAGCAAATAAGAATTACGAAAATATAAGCGTCAGCACAAAAAACCTAACTAAATTAGAGTTTATTGAACAGAATTCTATTGGAAAATCATCAAGATCAAATCCAGCAACCTATATAAAAGTATATGATGACATCAGAAAACTATTTACTAGACAACCTTTATCTGAAACTAGAAAATACAAAATAGGATTTTTTTCTTTTAATATTGATGGTGGTAGATGCGAACATTGCAAAGGAGAAGGAGAAACAACTGTAGAAATGCAGTTTATGGCAGATGTACATTTAAAATGTGAACACTGTGAAGGAAAGCGTTTTAAAAAAGAAATACTAGAAATAAAAGTTGGGGATAAGAACATCTCGGATATCTTAAATTTATCCGTTTATGAAGCTATTGAGTTTTTTGAAAATAATAATGAAACAAGTATTGCACGAAAACTAAAACCCTTACAAGATGTTGGACTAAACTATATAAAACTTGGACAATCCTCCAACACACTAAGTGGTGGTGAATCGCAAAGAATAAAATTAGCTTCATTTTTAGGTAAAGGAAATACACCTGAAAAAACATTATTCATTTTTGATGAACCAACTACGGGTTTACATTTTCATGATATAAATAAACTCCTAAATTCCTTCTATGCTCTCATTGAAAAAGGACATTCAATTGTTTGCATTGAACATAATTTAGATGTCATAAAATGTGCCGACTGGATAATTGACCTTGGTCCTGAAGGAGGTGATAAAGGAGGCTATATTGTATTTACAGGAACACCTGAAGAAATCGTAAACTGCAAAGAATCAATTACTGGTCAGTTTCTTAAAAAGAAACTTTAATTACTTACAATTCAAATAATTCTGTAAAATAATAGTTGCACTTACTTCATCAACCAGTGCTTTATTTTGTCTTCCTTTCTTCTTAATTCCACTTGCCAAAATACTTTGTTTAGCAATCTTAGAAGTAAAGCGTTCATCAATTTGATGTACAGGAATTGCAGGGTATTTTTTCTGTAAGCGTTTAACAAAACCATTTACATGTCCAGTACTATCAGTATTGCTACCATTTAGGTTTTTAGGATCGCCTACTACAAAGCATTCAATACTATCTTTCTGAACTAAATCAGCAATAAAATCATCTAATAAATGAGTTAGTACAGTCGTTAAACCACCAGCAATAATTTGCATTGCATCCGTAATTGCAATACCTGTTCGCTTAGCACCAAAATCAATACCTAGAGCTTTCCCCATTATTGTTTCACTATTTGATAAGCAACTCCTTCAGGCATCACTTTTATAGCATATGTTCCTGCAGTGTACTTTTTAATATTAAATGAAATTGCCCCTTCCTGATTTTCTATTTTCTCTACTAACCTACCTGAACTATCATATATTTCAACACAATGATTCTTATCATCATTAAATCTAAGGTTAAAACTACCCATAGTTGGATTTGGAAATAATTCAAAATCAATTTTACTTTCAACTACAGCTGATGGAGAAATATACATAGGTGGGAAAACAATATAATCAATCCAAGCACAATCTTGTCCATCTGATAATCCACCATCTTTTTCATATTCCCATTTAAAAGTATTTTGCCCTACACTTACCGGGAAAGAAATAAAACTCCAAGCATTATCTATACCTGACCACTCTCCTACTTTATTTCCATTAACTTTAAATTTAAGCTCATCATAATCCTGTTCTGACGAAACAAATTTGAAAAATGAAATATCACCAGGAGATGTTACATCAACAGTTATTGAAAGTTCTGATTCCTCATTATCAGGAATAGCGCCAGACTTTGAGGAATAATCTCCTTCATAGGTTTGAGTATTATCAATTGTCCAAGGAAAAGCACCTTGTACCCAAGCATAGTTTGTGAAATCTCCTGTTTCATAATCTTCATCAATAATACCTACTACTGCATTAAAGCTATGGTTATGCGAATACACCCCATCATTAACATCATAAGAAAATTCAACATAAGTTCCTAAAGGAGTATTAGCATCAACTGTAATGTTAAAGACTGTGGCTTGTTGCTGATTGATATTTAATGAATTCATATTTACTGAAGCAGTATTTATTGTTACATAGGAAGATAAACTTCCTAAAGTAGCTATTAAATTATCAATATCAGCATGTCCTGTATTCGTTGCATTTATAATAAGCTCTAAAGTTTCACCAGCATCTAACCTTCCATTTCCATTTCCTAAAGTTGCATCATTAATAGTAAAAGTGGTATGATCTAATACGGGAGCATTTAACACTACATTAATAGTTGAACTCCAAGTGTTGCTTAAATTATCTATCATGTCGAGCGTAAACACCACTACATGCTGATCAACTACATTATTTGCAACTTGGAAAGTAAAAGGAGTAGGGATACTTAAAATCTGTGAAGGATTAATTATAGGGATAGCTGCTGAATTAGTAATTACTGTAACTGCTGGATTAGTAGTTGATAAAGTAACATTAACAGAATTTGCATTTACTGATCCTACATTTTGGACATCAACATCCATACTGATTAATTCATTATAATCTACTAAGGAGTTATTATTACCAGCAACATCATCAATTGTATTTGTCGCATAGATTACATAAGGACCTGTAGGAGAGATAATTTGAATTGTACCTTGATATGGTTGTTTAAATTGCTTAGTAACTACAATATCTACAGTTCCAACATTGGCTATTGCAGGAAAAGTTAAATTCACAATTCCAGTAACATCAGCTAATTGTGCATCTAAAAGCACGCCATTCATTGAAATAGCTACATATGCATTCTCTTCAGCATTAACTGAAAACGTAGTTGTACCAACAGGAGTAGCAGAACTATGAGAAACATTAAGCACAATAGGAACTCCAATATATGGCATAAGCGAAGGATCTCCCATTAGATGATAAATCTCCCAATAGTACTGCTCAGCACCACCTGCTTGGGTAACAGCCAAATTTCCTGAATGAATCATTTGCCCTGCTGTAATAAACCAATCAGTCTTTTGTTCACCATTCTCATGCATTAAGCAATCAAAAAGTGCTAAACCTGTACCAGCATAAGTTGGATTTGCTGAAATACTTCCATTACCAACTGCCCACCAGAAATCTTCATTCCAATACGTATTATTTGAGCCTCCAATATAACCTACAGCACCTTTATTGCTAGCTCTTAAAAGTCCTTCTCCAAAACAAACAGGAACATCAAATTTATTAGACTGACAACAGTTACCCACCATAAATCCATACTCATCATTATTTTGTAAACCAGATATATCAGAAGTTGTAAAACTAGGGTCCGCCCAACCATTAGAACCACAATGGGCTGTATAATTTGCAAAACCAACCCCCTCGCTAACATCAGAAATAATAGCTGCTGAAGCTACTGACATATCAGATGTGATTGGAGTACCTGAACCATATAAGTAATTATAAATCGTTAAGCCATGAGCAGTATTAAAATAATTATCAGTCCCATAATTTATTTGTCCATTTCCATAAGTAGGTGCCATAGAAGCATCTACTCCTGCAACCAATACTACCTCATCTAAAAAGGAAGGGTCAGAAAATGTATATTGTTCGTGTGTTAGAGTTTTATATACTTGAGCCTCTACATCAACAGAACTTAAAGCTGAGAATCTACCATAATACATTTCAGGGTAGAAATCACCATTTCCATCAAACTCACAGAAATACATATCCGACAGATGATTACCATTATTAAAGGATGGTACTTGTCCGTCATCTCCTACAATTAATAAATAAGTTGGTGCAGGATCATTAAGGGTTGCATTGTCATACATATCTTTTAAATAAGAATGTATAGATGCTGTTGTATTCCCTACTGCAGGGTCGTTAGTATAACCCTCAACTACCATAAATCCTTTTTTAGTTTTCCATTGTACTAGTGGCTGTAGGGCAGTTTGGAATGCAGGATCAGAAACAATTACATATTTTACAGGATAAGTAGTAATTACATCCTTTTCTTGGATTGGTATATAATTTAAACAGCTTTTAAACAAATGTTCAAATTCTGGAGAATAGTATCTTTTTTTATTCGCAAGGTGTGCTGAAATATCTATATTTTTAAATACTACTTTCACCTCCATTTTAGTAATTATCTTAAGTTCATTAGCTACAGGATTGTATTGAAAAGGAGCAATTGAAATTCTAGCCAACTGCTGTCCTCTCATTTTTCCTAAAAATTCAGTAGTAATTAACTTATTAGCATAAAAATCATTGTTTGCATAGTACTCCTCATTAAAGAAAAAAGGAACAGTTTCAGCATCCTCACTTTTTGATATTGAAGGTTGTGATGGGAAAATTAAATTATCAATCCCATAATCAGACAAAGAAATTATCTTTTCTTCTTTATTCATGATCTTAACACTCACCTCTGACTCTAAAGGAATATTGATTAACTCCTCTAAAACAGGCAATTCAGCATTTCCTTTTAGTGCATTTTCACCATAACCTGATACAATTAATTTCACAAAATCTCCTGCATTGGTTTTTACATTCATAGTTTGAAATCCAGAAAGATGATTTATAAAAGTAAATTCAGTAAGAGTTTTTTCTGTTATTGTAAGTTGATTATTGGTTTCGGTAAGTGTAACATCAGTAGCTGATACGCTAAAACTTAACACAAGAATTAGGTTTAAAAAAAGGTTTTTCAAATTCATAATTAAATTAATTTGAAACAAAAATACGATATTTTAGTTTTGGCAACTAATTTTTTAACACACATCTTACACATTAAAAAAAACTACAAAACTGTAACCTTTTAGTTTTTTACTCGTAAATGATATTGGCCTAATCAAAAGGTTAAGATTTTTTATTCAACAACAACCCATTGATCAGCCTCCTAGGGCTACTTGATGTGTATCTAACTTATTAAACAATGGGGGATTCTTGTGTTTCAAAGCGTCCTGTAAAGCTCCTTTTCTTGCATTTAATTCCTATTGTCATACACACAATACCATGTGAAGCTAAAAATGGACTCCAATTCTGAATACTTGATTGATAGCTAATATAACTAGGAATAATAATGCTTGGTAATATAGTTGTAGTATTTTGAATAGACAGTAGATCCAAAATAATCATTACCATTTCTTATTCCATCAGATTCAAGGTAAGTGGCAAAAGTATTAGTTCCATTATTTGTAGCTGAACTTATTGTTACTGCACTACAATCTCTAATAGTTTGACTAAAAGGAAAAATAGGAATAAGTTACCGATAGAAGAATAAAAAATATTCTTATCATAATACTTATTTCATAATTTATTGAAGAATCAATTTCTTATTAATGATATTATCATTAGTTTCTATTTCTAAGAAATAGATTCCTTTAGCATTATTAGTAAGATCAATCTGTTTGGTATACTCACCAATGAACTGCTCTAAGTTATCATTTATTAACTCCTCTCCTATTATATTTAAGATTCTAACTCTTAAGCTCTGCTTAGTATCT
>JABGVU010000024.1 GCA_018645865.1 Flavobacteriales bacterium | reverse complement strand
TAAAGATATTGTAAATAATTTTGGAGGAGAATTTCCAAAAGACTATAGGAAGATGTTGCAATTTAAAGGGATTGGCGTTTATACTGCAGCCGCTATTACTTCCTTTGCTTTTGATATGCCTTATGCGGTTGTTGATGGGAATGTTATTCGTGTGTTAAGTAGAGTATTTGGTGTTAGCATTCCTTCGGATACTTCTGTTGGGAAAAAGCAGTTTCAGCAGTTAGCACAAGAATTGCTCATTGAGAAAGAATCGGCTATTTATAATCAAGCAATTATGGAATTTGGCGCTATGAAATGTAAGCCGAAATCTCCTGATTGCTCAAATTGCCCTATGCAAGATTTTTGTGTTGCTTATGCTACTAATTCAGTTGCAGAATTACCTGTAAAATCAATGAAGATTAAAGTTAAAGATAGGTTTTTACATTATTTTTTAATTGAGCAAGAAGATAATGTTTTTTTAGGGAAAAGAAAATCAGGGATTTGGATAGGCTTATATGAATTTCCTTTTTTGGAATTTCCGATAAAAATGAATCAAAAACAAGTCATGCAATCTGATGAGTGGTCACAGAGGTTTTTAAATTCAACTTGTGATGTTAAGTCTGTTTCTAGTGAGTTTATTCACATTCTTTCACATCAAAAAATCTATGCTCAATTTTGGCAAATAAATGCAACTGGCGTCAAATTGGAAGAATATGAACTTATTCCAAGAAACAGCTTATTAGAATTTCCTGTTTCTCGATTAACAGAAAAATATTTTGAAACTATAGAGTTAGGCTAGAATTCTATATATTTGTTGAAGATTCTAAATTTAAAAATTGTAATTATGGCAGGAGTAAATAAAGTTATATTAATAGGAAACCTAGGTAAGGACCCTGAAGTAAGGTATTTAGATAATGGAGTTGCTGTGGCAAATTTTTCCTTAGCAACAACTGAAAATTACAAGAACAAAGCAGGTGAGCGCGTGAGTCAAACTGAATGGCACAATATAGTTGTGTGGAGAGGTTTGGCTGAAGTTGCAGAAAAGTACTTGAAGAAAGGAGCAAGTGTTTATATTGAAGGAAAAATCAAAACAAGAAAGTGGGAGGATAAAGACGGGAATACTAGGTATAATACCGAAATAATGGCCGATAATATGACCATGCTTGGATCTAAGCAGTCTCAAGAGGATTCTCCTTCATCAGTTTCTGCATCTGTTGCTACTGATGATAAGACAGATGATTTACCATTTTAATTAAATAATTTATATTTTGGAAGAGATTCCCGTTCCGATATTTTTATCAGTTTTCACTAAAGTAGAATTTCATTTTTTTAATGTAGAAGTACTCAGCAGTTTCTTTTTTGTATTATTATTAATTGTTTGTTCTGCATTTATTTCAGGTGCTGAAGTTGCTTATTTTTCTTTAAGCGCTAGCGAACTGGATGACTTGGAAAAAGAAAAGGAGAGTAGAGAAGTGATTAATTTATTAAAAAAACCAAATCAACTTTTAGCAACTATTTTAATCGTTAATAATTTTATTAATGTTGCTATTGTAATTTTTTCAGCACATCTTACTTCATTGGTATTTACCTTCCCAGAAGAATCTTCTTTAGGATTTATTTTTCAAGTAGTAATTATTACTGGTTTATTAGTGTTTTTTGGTGAACTTACACCTAAAGTATATGCCAATCAGAATGCAAAACAGTTTTCGTTCAATATGGCAAAACCATTATTGTTTTTGCAAAAGATATTTTATCCCATTAGTTATTTACTGGTTTCCTCTACTAATTTTATTGATAAACGCTTGGAACAAAGGCAAACCGAGATTTCTTTTGAAGAAATAACTAAAGCTTTGGATATTACTGAACACGAAAGTAAAGAAGATGAAAGAAGAATATTAAGATCTATTGTGGAGTTTGGAAATACGGATGTTAAAGAAATAATGAAGTCAAGAGTTGATGTGTTGGCGATTGAACATAAAACAAAATTCAAAGATGTGCTTCAGCTTGTTACTTCTTCAGGGTTTTCTCGCATTCCTGTATATAAAGATCAGTTTGATGCCGTATTAGGAATGCTATATATTAAGGACTTAATTCCTTTCTTAGATGAAAATGATGATTTTGATTGGTTGAATCTATGTAGAGCTCCTTATTATGTTCCAGAAACTAAAATGATTAATGACTTACTAAAAGAATTTCAGCTAAAGAAGAATCATATCGCTATTGTGGTTGACGAGTATGGAGGGACATCAGGAATTGTAACTTTAGAAGATATTTTAGAAGAAATTGTTGGGGAGATTAATGATGAATTTGATGAAGAAGAGAATATTTATTCTAAATTAGATGATAATAATTTTATTTTTGAAGGTAAAATTTCATTGAATGATTTCCTTAAAGTAGTAAAAGGTGAAATAGATTATTTTGAAGAAATTAAAGGCGAATCAGATTCTTTGGCAGGATTAGTGCTTGAATTAGAAGGGAGAATATTAAAGATAGGAGAAAGCTGCAGGATAGCTCCTTATACATTGTTAGTTGAATCGGCTGATGCAAGGCGAATAAAACGCTTAAAAGTTAACATTGATGAAAAGTAGATTATTATTATTATCGGTATTACTTTTTTCATGTAACACAGATTACACACCAAAACCGAAAGGACTTATTAAGTTGGATTTCCCCAAAAAAGAATATGATAAAATTGTAATTAATTGTCCCTTTGATTTTGAACTCCCAGTATATAGTCAGTTGAAAAAAAAGAATGATAATTGCCTGATAGATATTGTTTTCCCTAATCAAAATGGAGTGTTATATCTTTCCTATTTTGCATTAGAAAATAATTTGAATGAACATGCTGAACAATCCCAGAAATTAGCATATAAACACAATGCAATAACTGACGTTATCACTGAACAGTATTATGTTAACGATTCTTTAAAAGTGTATGGTGTGTTTTACGATTATGATGGTGTTTCAGCTACAGCTGCTCAGTTTTATTTAACGGATAGTATTAATCATTTCTTTAGAGGAGCTCTTTATTTTAATGCTGAAATAAATTATTCTATATTACCAGTCAACAATTTTCTAAAATATGATATTAAGCATTTGATTGAGACTTTTCGCTGGAAAGATAAGTAAGATGAATCACTGCCAATAAAAGTAGAATTGCTGTAAATTGATGAGCGGTAGCTATATGAATTTGCACCCTTAATAGTAAGGTTGCAATCCCTAATGAAATTTGCGTAATGACTAACCCAAATACTAGCATTCCAGTAGTTTTTAAGTTAGTATTTTTAGATTTATTGTAAATGATGATTGATATTGCAAATACAACCCAAGCGAAAATCCTATGAAAAGCCTGAATATCAAAGCCATTGTTAAGTAAGCTAAAATCACTTGCACTTCTTACGGAATAACCAAAAATACTTTTAAAGATACCTCCTTCTAAAGGAAGTAAATAGCCTGCTTTTAATCCTGCTACAAAAGCACCATAAATTATTTGAATAACTAAAGTGGCTATGAACAATTTACTGAGTTTATTAATGGCTTTGTTGGGCTTTCTTTCGGCCTCATTAAAGCTCAATACTAACCAATAAATATAGCACATCAATCCAAAAGCAGTTACTAGGTGCATTGCTAAGCGATAATGACTTACGGCTGGCACATGAACTAATCCACTTTTCACCATAAACCAACCTAAAAATCCTTGTAAAGCTCCAAGCCCTAACAGGATGAGTAATTGATTATTCTGTTTGGGTTTGAACCATTTTTTTGTCCAAAATATTATTAATGGAATAATGAATACTAATCCGATTAATCTTCCTAATAATCTATGTAGGTATTCCCAAAAGAAAATGGATTTGAATTCATGCAAACTCATCCCGGAATTTATTTTTTGGTATTCAGGAAATTGCTGATATTTTGCAAATGTTTCTTGCCATTGAGTCTCGTTAAATGGTGGGATTGCACCTCCAATTAATTTCCATTCTACCATAGAAAGGCCAGAATGAGTTAATCGAGTGATTCCTCCAATAATAATCATTAGTGCAATAAGGGCTAGTCCAGAATAAAGCCAAATTGTAGTAATTCTTTTTTGTTGTGTATTCATTAGTGCAAAAATAACTAACCTATATTTGCTGCCAATAAAATCCTATGGAAAAATCAATAAAAAATTATGCAGTTTTAATATTGCTTGCAATTATATGGGGGAGTTCTTTCATTTTAATGAAAAGAGGATTGGAAGTATATAGTTATACTCAGGTAGCTGCTTTGCGTCTGTTTATTGCGTTCCTGTCTTTAACTCCGTTTTTGTTAAGGGCGGTAAAGGTTGTTCAGAAAAAGCATATTGTTCCTATTGTTGTTATGGCATTTTTTGGGAATGGAATCCCTGCTTTTTTATTTACAAAAGCACAGACCCAATTAGATAGTTCTTTAGTTGGTATTTTAAACTCATTAGTTCCTTTATTTACTTTGTTGTTAGGTGTTTATTTTTTCAGAACTAAGCCAACAAAAACTAATATAGCAGGAATTATTATTGGTTTATGTGGTGCAGTGTTCTTAATCTATTCTACAATGGGAAGTGGTGTAGAAATTAATGATTATGTGTTTTTGGTTATTTTGGCTACAGTGATGTATGCAATTAGTATTAATGTTATAAGAAAATATTTGCAGAATTTAGATGCGCTTTCTATTTCTTCCTTAGCGTTTCTAATGATTGGTCCGTTTTCGGCTATTTATATTTTCAACACTGATTTTCTTGCCCTTAGTGCATCAAGTGAGGGAGTAAAAGCTTTGCTATATATTGTGCTTTTAGCTGTGGTAGGAACCTCCTTGGCAGTTGTTATTTTTAATCAGCTAATTAGTAGGTCGTCTGCAATTTTTGCTTCTTCAGTTACTTATTTAATTCCTATAGTAGCTGTTTTTTGGGGAATTTTTGATGGGGAAAAAGTAACTATAATTCATTTTCTGTTGCTAGTGATTATATTGATTGGTGTGTATTTAGTAAATAAAAAAAGCCCAACTAATTAGTTGAGATTCATCATAAATTACGATCGTTTATTGTTTGATAAACAGGAATTTAAAATTATCTGTTTTAATTATATATAATCCATAAACATATCTCTATCAGGATTTGTTGTATTACAACTAATTAGTATTATTAGGAAAACTAGGACATGAATAATTTTCTTCCTCCTGAATAGGAGTATCACTAACATTATCATTTCCACAATTCCCTCCATTAGCCCATATATGATCAAGGTTTAACCAATGCCCAATTTCATGAGTAGTGGTTCTTCCTTTATGATATATAGATTGCACAATACCTGTTGTTCTAAAATATTTGTATTCAATAACAACGCCATCCTCATTTAGAACATCCATTTGTGAAAAAATTTGTGCATCTGAGATGTCTTCATTATTAGTATTCCATACAACATGCACAACAACAGGTATTGTAATAATTGTTTTTAGAAATATAAAATTAAGGATTTCTTAATATTTTTGTTCAGTAATTGCCTGACAATCTTGTCTGCCAAAAAAAGAAAGTTATTTTTTGTTCTATTTTATCAGATTGTGTACTTTTGCAGACCATTTTTAAAAATTAATAATAATGTACGCAATAGTTGAGATAGCAGGGCAACAATTTAAAGTTGAAAAAGATCAGCAGGTATTTGTACACAGATTAGACAATGAAGAAGGATCAAAAGTTGATTTTGATAAAGTTCTTTTGTTGGATAATGCTGGTAAAGTAAATGTTGGCGCCCCAGTTATAAAAGGAGCTAAGGTAACTGTAAAAGTACTTGAGCACCTGAAAGGCGATAAAGTAATTGTCTTTAAAAAGAAAAGAAGAAAAGGATATAAAGTTAAAAACGGTCATAGACAGTATTTAACAAAATTAGAGATTCTTTCAATTGATGCTAAAGCTCCAGCTGCCAAAAAGGCGGCACCAAAAAAGGACGCTAAGCCAGTAGCCGAAAAAGCACCAGCAAAGAAAACTGCCGCTAAAAAGCCTGCTGTTAAAAAAGCACCAGCTAAAAAGACTACAGCTAAAAAAGCTGAATAATAAGAACAAGAAGGAATAAAAATTTTATACAATGGCACATAAGAAAGGAGCAGGTAGTTCAAAGAATGGTAGAGAATCGCAAAGCAAACGATTAGGTGTAAAAATCTTTGGTGGTCAAGACATCATTGCTGGTAACATTATCGTTCGTCAAAGAGGTACAGTACACAATCCAGGAGAAAATGTTGGAATGGGGAAAGACCATACTTTATTTGCATTAACTGATGGTAAAGTTAAATTTACTAAGAAAAGAAATAACAGATCATATGTTTCAGTTGAAACTGAAGCTATAAACTAAGGATTGCTCTATACTTACAATTAAGAAAACTTCTGAGCAATCAGGAGTTTTTTTTATTTACATTTGTTTCATTAATAGATAAACCCAAGAATTAAGATGCTACACATTAATAAGATAAGAGAAAACAAGGATAGCTATATTACTTTACTTAAGCTAAAGAATATGGATGCTGCTGATTTGTTTGATGACGTAATTGCTAAGGATGATGAGCGTAAAGCTACTCAGCAAAAAGCAGATGTGTTATTATCCAAAGGAAATCAATTAGCTAAACAGATTGGTGAAATGTATAAAACAGGTAAGGCAACTGAAGCTAATGTGTTAAAAAAAGAGTCATCTTCTATTAAGGAAGAATCAAAAGGATTGCAAACAAAACAAACTGAACTTGAAAAAGAAATTCAAAATATTTTAATTCAGATTCCTAATATTCCTCATCCTACTGTTCCTCCAGGAAAGACAGATGCTGATAATGTTACGCTTAAAGAAGTAGGTGCTATTCCAGCTTTAATTGAAGGAGCAAAACCACATTGGGAATTAACTGCTGACTATAACTTAATTGATTTTGAATTAGGAAATAAAATTACAGGAGCAGGTTTTCCTGTTTATACACATAATGGGGCAAAGCTACAAAGAGCACTAATTTCTTATTTTCTTGATAAAAATATTGATGCTGGTTATATAGAATATTTACCCCCTCATATAGTAAATGAAGCTTCAGGTTTTGGTACAGGACAATTACCTAAGTTTGAAGAAGATTTATATAAAATACCTTCTGAAACAGACTTTTATCTTATTCCAACCGCAGAGGTTCCTGTAACTAATTTTTTTCGGGATGTAATTGTAAATGAATTTCCTATTAAATGTACAGCCTATACTCCATGTTTTAGGCGTGAGGCAGGTTCGTATGGTAAAGAAGTAAGAGGATTAAATAGATTACATCAATTTGATAAAGTAGAGATTGTTCAAGTTCAACATCCCGAAAAATCATATGAAACTTTAGATGTAATGGTAAACCATGTGGCTAGCATACTTGATGAATTAGAATTGCCTTATAAAATTTTACAATTATGTGGTGGTGATTTGAGTTTTACTTCAGCCCTTACTTTTGACTTTGAAGTATATTCTGCAGGACAAGAAAGATGGTTGGAGGTGAGTTCGGTTTCAAACTTTGAAAGCTACCAAGCTAATAGATTAAAGTTGAGATTTAAGGATGAAAATGATAAAACACAATTGTGCCATACCTTAAACGGAAGTGCTTTGGCCTTGCCAAGAATTTATGCTGCACTTATTGAAAATAATCAAACTGCTGATGGAATAAAAATACCGAAAGCATTACAGCCTTATACAGGTTTTGATATCATAAAATAAATGCGTTTACTATTTGTATTTATGCTAATGTCTTTCTTTGCTATTGCACAGCAGGGAGAACAAAAATTAGCCTATCAATACTATATAAATGGTGAGTATGATAAAGCAATTTCTATTTATGAAGAACTGAATAGAGAACGATTTTCAATTGCTTATTATGTCCCCTACTTTGGTTCTTTACTAAAAACAGAACTATATAAGGAAGCAGAAAAATTAGCAAAAAAGGTAGCTAAAATTTATCCTAATAGTTTAAACTATCAGTTAGAAGTTGGTATAGCTCAGCAAAAAAGTGGAAATATTAAAAAAGCAGATCGTACTTTTAAAAAGATATTTAAAAATTTAACAGGTCAGCAATCTCAAGCAATAATTTTAGCTAATACTTTTAGGAAATATGATATGTATGGTGATGCTTTGCGCGTGTATTTATTATCCGATAAACTAAATGCTAAATCTCATTTTGGTACGCAAAAGGCACAACTATATGCGCATTTAGGTAAAGTGGATTTAATGATTGGAGAATACCTAAATGAATTAAAACGCAATCCAAAGCAAAAAAAAATGGTTTTTGCACAAGTACAATTATTTTTAAATAATGATGGAATTAAAAGTGATTTTAATTATCAATTAGTAAAAAAACAATTATTACCTTTTGTAAGAGAAGAGGAAAATAGAACTGAGTTTTCGGAGCTGCTTATTTGGCTCTTTATGCAAAATGCACAATATGAAATGGCATTCAGGCAAGCCAAATCATTAGACAAACGTACTAATGCTGATGGTGAAGGTGTTTTTGATTTGGCAGAAACTTTCTTGGATAAACAATACTATGATTTGGCGATTAAATCTTATGAATATGTTATTCAAAAGGGAGAAAATAACTTCTTATTTATTGATGCAAACATTAATAAATTATATGCCAAAACTAAAAGTTTAAATAATAAAAATCAAGAAGTGAGTAGCTTGGATGATGAATATAAAAGTTTAATTAGAGAATTAGGAAAGAGTAGAAATACTGTATTGTTACTTTCCAACTATGCACATTTTAAAGCCTTTTATTTACATGATTTGTTGGCAGCCGAAACTATATTGTTAAGCGCTATGGATGTATCAGGTATTGATAAATACGATCTAGCTGAATGTAAGTTAGAATATGCTGATGTGCAATTACTTTTAGGGAATGTTTGGGAATCCTTATTGTATTATTCCCAAGTAGAAAAGGACTTTAAGGAAAACCCAATAGGGCATCAGGCAAAATTAAGGCGAGCAAAAATTGCTTATTATCAAGGTGATTTTGATTGGGCTCAGGCACAGTTAGGGACATTGAAGGCATCTACTTCAAAATTGATAGCTAATGATGCTATGGATTTGTCTTTGTTGATTATTGATAATCTAAACTTAGATACTTCTATTATTGCTATGCAGATCTTTGCAACTGCTGATTTGCTGTTTTATCAGCAGAAATATGAAAAGGCAATTGCTAAGTATGATTCAGTGATTACTATTTTCCCTGGTCATACTTTGTCTGATGAGATATACATGCGAAAGGCTGAAATCTACATGCAATTGAACAATACAGATATGGTATTGGAAATGTATAATAAGATTGCAACTGATTGGAATTATGATATTTTGGCTGATGATGCGCTTTACAAAATGGCTAAATTGTATGATAGTACTTTAAGTAATCATGAAAAAGCTATGGATCTATACGAGAAAATATTATTGGAACATAACAGTAGTATTTTTGTAGCAGAAGCTAGAAAGCGTTTCAGAATCTTAAGAGGCGATAACTTAAATGAGTAAAAATGATAATTTATAATGTAACCGTAAGTGTAGAAGAGAGTATTAAGGCAGATTGGCTAACATGGATGCAAGATGTGCATATTCCTGAGGTAATGGCTACTGGTGTTTTTTCAAAATCACAAATAAATAGGGTGATAGTTCAAGGGGATAGTAACAATACTTTTGCTATTGCTTATACTTGCGATAGCATGAAGGATTTGCATCAATATCAAGTTAAATTTGCTCCTGATTTACAGCAAAAACATGTGGCTCGTTATGGTGAAAAAGCAGTTGCTTTTCGTACTTTAATGGAGATGATTCGGGAATTCTAAAATTCGTAATAGTCTATTTTGAAAATAATAATTAAATCGTATTTGCAGTTAGAAAAGCATGTCTTTTTGATGATAAAGGCAGAATTTTTTATTCACTTGATTGGAACGGCTTTCTTTCTGATCTCTTTTATGCTGCTCCTATTGTAGGTGTGGATTATGCTCCTTCTCATATCCTATTGTAGTACTCGGTCCGTGCCCGCAAAATACTTTTGTTTCATCTTCTAGGGTAAATAATTTATTTTTAATGCTGTTAATAAGCGTATTATGATCTCCTCCTGGCAAATCAGTACGACCTATACTTCTTTGAAAAAGAACATCTCCAGCAATCATTAAGTTGTTTTCTTGGCTATGCAAACAAATATGTCCTGGTGCATGTCCTGGTGTAAAAAGTATATTGAAACTACTATCCCCAAAATTTAGGGTATCCCCTTCTACTAAAAAATGTTTTGGAGAAGGTGATCCTTCATAATTCTTTAATCCATATATTTTACTAATGCTTTCTGCGTTTTCAAGTAATGGCAAGTCTTCTTTATGCATATAGAGTTCTAAATCCCAAAGTTCAATTGCAAACTTGTTTCCAAGCACATGGTCAATATGACAATGGGTGTTAATCAGTTTTACTGGCTTTAGCCCTTCACTGGTAATGAATCTCCTTAATTCTGTTCTCTCTTTTTCACTATAACAGCCTGGATCTATAATTAGACACTCCTTAGTATTATCATATATCACATAAGTATTTTCTTGAAAAGGATTGAAGGTAAAGGATTTAACTTTCATTTCTATTGTTTTTAGTTTTTTTAATGTCTTTCTTCTGGCAAAGATATGTTAATTAGTGTGTTAAAACTATCCGTTTTCGCTTACCTGTACCTGTTTTTCCTTTTTACATTTGTAGTATGAGTGTTTCAACTTTTATAATCCTGATTATTATTGGTTTGCTAGCTGGTATTCTTAGCGGTTTAGTAGGTGTTGGTGGTGG
>JABGVU010000073.1 GCA_018645865.1 Flavobacteriales bacterium | reverse complement strand
TGCTCTATCATGAATTAATTCAGTAATATAAGCATTCGTAGGGGAAGGATTAGTACAGGTTGAAGAATAAGTACATGAACCATCATCAATGTTTGCTCCTGCATAATAGTTAGTTGCTAATGGATCCATGCAACCATAAACAATTACATTTACTGTAACGGTATCAGCCACAAAACAAATCCAGTTATTGTAACCTACATAAACAATATAATCCCCTGACAACAAGCCACTTACATCTTCAGTAGTTTGAGAAGGAGAAGTATTCCAAAAATAAACATAAGGTGCTAATCCACCATTTACTGTCAAGTCAATAGCACCATCAGCTGTAGTATTATTAGTAGTATTCGTTATTGAATAGTTCAAATTTAAAGGTAAATCCTCATTAACAATATAAGTTATTGTCAAAGTTTGATTTTGAGCATCAGTAATTGTTAAATCATAATTTCCTCCTGAAATTCCAGTAATATCCTCAGTAGTCATTCCATTATTCCAAGAATATACAAAAGGAGGAACTCCACCAATAACAGTTACATCAATTGCTCCATCATTATTGCCTGCGCAACTTACATCACTAATTATTGCACTAGAATTAATGGGCGTAATTACACCATCCAGCACAGTTATAATTGCAGTTGAGAAACAATTATTTACATCAATAACATAAAAGGTATAAGTACCTGCTACAATATTTAATAAATTTTGAGTAGTTGCGTAGGGATTTACCCAGTAATAAATATAAGGAAGTACACCACCAGTTGTAGTCGTATAAATAGCTCCATCACTCAACCCTGGCGCTGAAGTACTTACAGAATTATAAGAAATGATAATAGTTGCTGGCTCAGTAACAGTATAACTTGCTGTTTGTACTTGCCCAAGAGCATCAGTTACAGTTAAAGAATAAATTCCAGCTGAAATATTATTTAAGTCTTCAGAAACAAAGCCATTACTCCAATTGTAAGTATAAGGTGATAATCCTCCGCTTACTGATAAATCAATACTTCCATCTGACAAACCATTACAAGAAACATTTGTAGTATTTGCTGTAAGAACAGGTGGAGAATATATACAACTACCATCATCAACAGTTGCATTAGGATCATAATTTATTGCATTAGGATCAGTACATCCATAAAATGCACATAAAGTTAAGCAACTAGCTCCATTAATTTCAGGCGTTAAAGAATTACTAACAACTATAGAATGAAAATCTATAAGACTACCAGATGAAGTAGTATGACAATAACTCATTATTGTGCCAACTTGTGGTGTAGGATTATTCGCGCAACTACCCTCTACATCTGCACAATTATCTATCGGACCTCCTGGCCAACCACACCAATGCGTATGATGAGAACCTATGTTATGACCAATTTCATGACTACAAACCATTAAATTCCAAGTATACGATGGATTAGGGAAACTAAAGTTTGTTGTATTATTTAAAGCAGAACTAAATCCGTACCCCCAAGAATTATTACATAAAACATCTAAGTAAGCTATACCCCCCGTACCAGTATTTGATCTTTTAGTTAACAAGTGAACCAAATCTCTACTAATTGAACTATTATTTGATGTCCAATGATTCCTTAAAGCAGAAAGCATGTTACTTGCATCATTTATATATGCTGAGTAAGGATCAGTAGTTTCCCAAATAATTGTTGTTACAATGGATATATTAATATTTACTTCATTAAAATACACTTGACTAACTCCAGCAAGAATTGCATGCGCCCAATTTATTGTAGATGTATTTGAACTGAATGTATTTCGAGTATATTGATCTATTTCAATTGCCAACTCCAAACATTTTGGAGTCATAACAGATGATTCAGGATCGTTTTCTTCAATATTTATCTGTTCTATTTTTTCTTCAACTTTACATGAAAATGTATTATCTATCAAACAATCATTAATATCAAATAATAAAAATTTATTATCTATTTTATTTATTTCAAATTGTCTGTTATTGTATTTATAACTAATTACAAAAGAATTTTCAAAACATAAAAATGTACCAATTGACTTCCCTTCATGTATAATATAATAGGACTGGAAATTAGGAATATATTCTTCCGCTACCTTTTCATGAGCCGATTCTATTATTAAATTATGTTCTGGATTTAATACTGAGAATCTCTTCATATTAACATTCAAAAAACCTTCATCAATAAGAGGAATTTTTAAAAGAAAATCATGTGAGTTCTCAGATATCATCTGATTTAACAAAACTCTGTTTACATCAACAGCCTTTGTGTTTTCTGCATTTTTAGTTACACTATTCTCAGTAATCGTATAACTAAAAACATTCTCTTGTGCCGAAAGCCGGAAGAAAACAAGTGTAAGAAAGAATATAAGTAAAATTCTATTCATTTTATTAAGGTTCTAATGTGGTAAAAATAAAAAAATTATTTTAATCAACTGAGGCTAACTATTGATGATCTGTTTATAATTTCTTTAAAAACAGGGTGTGTAAAAGTTAGCCCTAATTATCCTCAACACAACCTTCAATTATTAGGTAAGAGTTAGTAAATAATCTTTCCACTTAGTATGGCGCACACTAGCATTGTTAGAAGAAATGCCAACAAACAGAGCTTCTTTTTTAAGATAAAGGTCTTTACGGATAAAACCACCACCTTAGCACTCCAGCTAATACCCCAACCACAAGGGCTGTTTTTTTTTGAGTGGAATAGCAAACTTCAAATATACCTCGTTGTATTAAATCCTGTGCTGCTAATAGCTGTACTGAAAGAAGGAAGATGAGGAGTTTTTTCATTTTAATCCAGAAATATACAAAACCCAAATAAGTTGATGCATACTTAAAACACTTATCCAAAGAAATAAACTACTAATTCAATACAGAAGAAAAAGGTTTATCAGAAATAGAAAAATATTTATCTAATAATGTTCATGAAAAGCCTAATAGTAATCCTTAACTTTTTTTACACTATTTTGTTTCTAGGAAGTAGAAACTAAAAACTATAAACTATTTTTATATTTGCAAGCTAAAACAAAGTAGATACAATGGAGCAAGCAGATAGATATATCCCTAAACATAAAGTAAGAATTGTAACAGCCGCCAGTTTATTTGACGGGCATGATGCTGCTATAAATATAATGCGTAGAATCATACAAGCTACAGGATGTGAGGTGATTCATTTAGGGCATGACAGAAGTGTGGAAGAAGTAGTAAATTGTGCGATAGAAGAAGATGCAAATGCAATTGCTATGACCTCCTACCAAGGCGGGCACAATGAGTATTTAAAGTATATGTACGATCTTTTGCAAGAAAAAAATGCAACCCATATAAAAGTATTTGCTGGAGGAGGAGGGACAATATTACCAGAAGAAATAACTGAACTTGAAGCATACGGGATAACACGAATTTATCACCCAGATGATGGTAGAGAAATGGGATTGCAAGGAATGATAAACGACCTAATTGAGCGTTCGGACTTTTTAGTTGGAGAATACTTAGCAGGAGAAATTTTAGCTGTAAAAGAAAAGAATGTTAATGCTATTGCAAGGTTAATTTCAGTAGCAGAAAACTGCCCAGAGAAGCATACTCCTATCCTATCCGAGATAAAAGAAATCGCAACACAATCAGACATTCCTGTACTAGGAATTACAGGAACTGGTGGTGCTGGTAAATCCTCTTTAGTAGATGAACTCGTTAGAAGATTTATTACTGATTTTCCAAGTAAGGATATTGCTATTGTATCGGTAGATCCTTCCAAAAGAAAAACTGGAGGAGCTTTATTAGGAGACAGAATAAGAATGAATGCCATAAAATCCGACCAGGTATACATGCGTTCCTTAGCTACCAGACAAGCCAACTTAGCCCTATCAGCACATGTAAATGATGCATTAGATATCCTAAAGGTTGCTAATTATGATTTAATCATTTTGGAAACTTCAGGTATTGGCCAATCAGACACAGAAATAATTGAACATTCGGATGTTTCCTTGTATGTAATGACACCAGAATATGGTGCTGCTACACAATTGGAAAAGATTGATATGCTGGATTTTGCTGACCTTATCTCCATCAATAAATTTGATAAAAAAGGAGGATTAGATGCTATAAGAGATGTAAAAAAGCAATACCAAAGAAATAATACACTTTTTGATAAAGATGTAAATAGTATGCCAGTTTATGGGACAATTGCTTCCCAGTTTAATGACCCAGGAGTCAATTCGCTATATAAAGCAATAATGGATAAATTCTCCGAAAAAGGATTAGTAAACTTCAATTCCTCTTTTGAAATAACAGATGAAATGAGTGAGAAGATATTTGTAATTCCACCTAATAGAGTTCGTTACCTATCAGAAATATCAGAAAATAATAGAGCATATGACAAATGGGCAATTGACCAAAGGGAAATTGCACAGAAACTATACGCATTACAAAAATCATTAGAGATATTAGCAAATGCTAGTAAAGATATTATCTCACAAATAAAAGGTGAATACAAAACCCTTTTATTGGATTTACATCCTAAAAATAAGATACTCATTGATACTTGGGAAAAAGTACAAAAGAAGTACCAAGAAAAGATTTTCAAATTTAAAGTTAGGGATAGAGAACTCTCTAT
Source organism: Flavobacteriales bacterium (assembly GCA_018645865.1). Classification (GTDB taxonomy): domain Bacteria; phylum Bacteroidota; class Bacteroidia; order Flavobacteriales; family BACL11; genus UWMA-0277. The sequence continues at coordinate 16,592 of JABGVU010000073.1, read as the reverse complement.
TGAAACAGATTCCACTTCCCTATCTGGCTCTTCTATTTCAAAAATATCATTACCAAAATATGAAGCTTGGGGAGATCTTTTAAAATGGCAATTACAAGAAAATGTACCAGGAGAATTTCCTTTTACTGCTGGATTATTTCCTTTTAAAAGAGAAGGAGAAGATCCAACAAGAATGTTCGCAGGTGAAGGAGGGCCTGAAAGAACAAATAAGCGTTTTCATCTTGTGAGTTTAGGGATGCCTGCAAAAAGGCTATCTACTGCTTTTGATTCGGTAACCCTTTACGGAAACGACCCAGGAGAACGCCCTGATATTTATGGTAAAATTGGAAATGCTGGAGTATCCATCTGTTGTTTAGATGATTTGAAAAAACTCTATTCTGGTTTTGAACTAGCCAACCCTATGACATCCGTAAGTATGACTATAAATGGCCCTGCACCTATGATGCTTGCCTACTTTATGAATGCTGCCATTGACCAAGAATGTGAAAAATGGATTAAGAAAAATGGATTTGAAAAAGAAGTAGAAAGCAAGATTGAAACTATCTACAAAAACAAAGGAGTTTCAAGACCAAAATACCAAGGAGAATTACCTGAAGGTAATAACGGATTAGGACTTTACCTACTAGGAGTTACAGGAGATGAAGTATTAGAAGATTCTATATACCAAAAGATAAAAACAGAAACCCTAACCAAAGTTAGAGGTACTGTACAAGCCGATATTTTAAAAGAAGATCAAGCACAGAATACTTGTATCTTTTCTACAGAATTCGCCTTAAAAATGATGGGTGATGTGCAGGAATATTTTATTGATAATGGAATAAGAAATTTCTATTCTGTTTCAATCTCAGGTTATCATATTGCTGAAGCGGGTGCCAACCCAATTTCACAATTAGCATTTACATTGGCTAACGGATTTACTTATGTGGAATACTACCTAAGTAGAGGAATGGACATTAATGAATTCGGACCTAACCTTTCGTTCTTCTTTAGTAATGGTGTTGATCCTGAATATGCCGTAATTGGTCGTGTTGCCAGAAGATTATGGGCTAAAGCAATGAAAAATAAATATGGAGCCAATAAAAGAGCGCAAATGTTGAAATACCATATTCAAACTTCTGGTCGTTCGCTTCATGCACAGGAAATTGATTTTAATGATATCCGTACTACATTGCAAGCTTTATATGCAATTTACGATAACTGTAACTCACTACACACTAATGCCTATGATGAGGCCATCACCACTCCTACTGAAGAATCAGTAAGAAGAGCAATGGCAATTCAACTTATCATCAATAAAGAACTGGGATTGGCTAGAAATGAAAATACTATACAAGGAGCGTTTATTATTGAAGAATTAACTGACCTTGTAGAAGAAGCAGTACTTACAGAATTTGATAGAATTACAGAAAGAGGTGGAGTACTTGGCGCAATGGAAACTATGTACCAAAGAAGTAAAATACAGGAAGAAAGTCTGCATTATGAAACTCTAAAACATACTGGGAAATATCCAATTATTGGGGTGAATACTTTCCTAAATAAAAAGGGATCTCCTACTGTAATTCCTAAAGAAGTTATCCGTGCTACAGAGCAGGAAAAGAAATACCAAATTTATATGTTGGAACAGTTACACAAAGGAAATGAAGGTAAGGCAGAAGCATTCCTAAAAAAAGTACAAGAAGCTGCTGTAAAAAACCAAAATATCTTTAGTTTATTAATGGATGCTGCAAAAGTTTGTTCTCTAGGAGAAATAAGCAATGCTCTATTTGAAGTTGGAGGGCAGTACAGGAGAAATATGTAAATTTTGAAGATGAAATATTAATGGCTAAAACTATTTCATGTTCAAAAAAATAAACATATTAAATTACGCTTTTAGATGACCGGCTAGGCATACTTTCAGATTTTTCTTTTAAGCCTTTTAGCCCAGCTTCAAAATCAGGCCCTACCATAGCATCAAAAAACATAGTCATAAAGTGCATAAAGAAAGGCATCTCACCTTTCATTCCCCAAATTACCTGCGCACCTTCTCCTGTTTCTTTAAAATTCCAAAAACCATAAGTAGGTGGCATTCCTTCAAAATTAAGTTCCGTATTAACAGAATCAGCAAAGCTTACAGATGTTATTTCCAAAGAACCAAAACCATCCACACCAGTCCATGACATTTTAGGACCACCATATCTAGCTCCAGAATATTCTGTAGTAATAGTAGTATCCTTCTCCCACCAAGTTGCCCAAGTTTGTAAATCAGTTACCTCACCATACACCACATAGGCAGGCGCATCTATAATTATACTTCTTTGCATCTTATATTTTCCTGAAATAAATAGATTGAAAGTGCAAAAAGCAAGGAAACAAATCAATGTCCATTTTGTAATTTGTTTTAGAGCACTCATAAGTATAATCTTTTTGATTATAGCTCTGCAAATTACAAAAATACTTTAAATTTGGACTTTCAAAATTAAAACCTCTACTTATGATAAAAAGAATAGGAATCTTATTACTAGCAACAATAGGAGCAAATGCGCAGGACAAAGGAAAGTTTGAATCCTACTCCAACCCTTTTTACGGAACTATTATAAGTGAATCAAACAAATACGATAAAGGAGAAAAGGAGGAATACAAATCCTTTAAAATGAATTTTGATAGCAAACAAATTCCACAACGTTTAGATGAGTTCACTATTGTAGAAGCGGAAAATCCAATCTCACAAGGAAATACAGGAACATGTTGGTGTTTTTCAACTACTTCATTTTACGAAAGTGAAATCCATAGGATAACAGGAAAAACAATCAACCTTTCGGAATTATATCCAGTCTATTTTGAATACATTGAAAAAGCAAGAGGATTCATTAATACTAGAGGGAAAACGCATTTGGGAGAAGGATCGGAAACCAATGCTGTACAAAGAATGATGGATTGGTACGGAATTGTTCCTGCTGAGGCTTATGAAGGTAAACCAAGCGAACAGCCTTCCTATAATCATGAAAAGATGTTTGATGAATTTGAGACTTACCTTAAGAATTGTAAGAAAATCAACTTTTGGAATGAAGAAGCAATTCTATCCAATATCAAATCTATTTTGAATCATTACATGGGAGTTCCCCCAACTTCATTCAAATACAATGGAAAAACTTATACTCCAAAATCATTTTTGAAAAATGTAACCAAACTGAAACCAAACGACTATGTTGATTTTATGAGTTTAATGCAAAATCCATATTGGAGCCAAGAAGAATATAAAGTACCTGACAATTGGTGGAGAAGTGATGCATACTTTAATGTACCCCTAGATGAATTTATGTTTGCCGTAAAAAATGCAATTAAAAACGGTTATTCTATTTCCATTGGTGGTGATGTGTCAGAAAGTGGTTATTCTTCAACTCATGATGTTGCAATGGTTCCCTCTTATGATATCCCTTCACAGTTTATTGATGAAAATGCTAGACAATTCCGTTTTTCTAACGGAACTACAACTGATGATCATGCTATACATTTAATCGGTTATAAAATTGATAATAATGGAGAATGGTGGTTTTTAATTAAAGATAGTGGATCAGGAGCTCGTAACGGAAACTTCCCAGGATACTACTTTTACCATGAGGATTTTGTAAAACTAAAAATGATGACTTTCACTATTCATAAAGATGCAGTGAAAACAACTTTAGATAAGTTTAATAAATAAAACTATTGCATGAAAAAAATCTTATTAATACTTTTTATCCCCCTTTTAAGTTTTAGTCAAAACACTAATAATTTATTCTCTAAAAAAGGAGAAGTTTATTTCTCCTTTGATTATAAAAACAAACATCAACTAAATGAGCTTTCAGAAATCATTTCTGTTGATCATAAAACAAATAGTGAAATTGCATACGCCTATGCAAACCAAAAAGAGTTTACAGCTTTTATTAAACTAGGTATTGATTACACAATAATTAAAGAAGAACCTTTGAATTATTCACAGAATAGTAAAAACAACTGGAACTACTACCCTACTTATGAGGAATATGTAGATATGATGATTGCATTTGCAGATTCTTTTCCAAGCATTTGCAAACTTCATTATTTAGGAACTTTAAATTCAGGGAGAGAAATATTAATCGTACAAATCTCTAATAATGTAGGACAAAAAGAAAACGAACCTTCCTTCCTATATACCTCATCAATGCATGGTGATGAGTTAGCAGGATATATCTTGAGTTTAAGATTAATTGACCATATTTTACATGGATATGGAAACAACTTACGATTGACGGAATTAGTTGATAATATTGATATTTGGATAAATCCTTTAGCAAACCCTGATGGCACCTATGCAGGAGGAAATCAGGATGTATGGACTGCTACTAGATATAATGCAAACTGGGTAGATTTAAACAGAAATTACCCTGACCCAGAAGATGGGGCACACCCTGACGGAAATCCTTACCAAACAGAAACAAATATATTTATAGGACTTGCTGATACCGTAAACTTTACAATTTCAGCTAATATGCACGGAGGAGCAGAAGTTTGCAATTATCCTTGGGATACTTGGAGTACATTAGCTGCAGATGATAACTGGTGGCAACATGTATCAAGAGAATATGCAGATAGTTGTCAAGCCAATAGTGGAAATGGCTATTTTGAATGGAATAATTGGAATAATCCATTTGCAAATGGTGTAGTTAATGGTTATGATTGGTACACAGTAAATGGAGGAAGGCAAGATTATATGAATTACTTTAAGTATTGTCGTGAGTTTACTCTAGAGCTTTCAGTTGATAAAACTCCAAACCCAAATGATCTTCCCTCATTGTGGGATGCCAACTACCCTTCACTCATAAACTACATGGAACAGATCTTATTTGGACTAAGAGGCATAGCAACAGATAGCATTACAGGAAATCCATTAAAAGTAAAAGTTGAGATACTATCTCATGATATAGATAGCTCTCATGTCTATTCTAATCTGCCAATTGGAAACTACCACAGGTATTTGTATCAAGGAAATTATGATGTAACTTTTAGTAAAAGTGGATACTATCCTAAAACAATTAACACAACTATCTTAAATAATACTTCTACTATTGAAAATATTCAATTAGTGCCAATAAATTCAACTCCTACCTCTGTCACTGAAGAAGTAACTAGGAAGACTAAAAATTTATTTATTGATGTTTTAGGAAGGAACAGCAAACAAACTAAAAATAGTATTGAACTTATCAAAACAGAAAGAAGCACTCTTAGAAAGCAAGTTACACTAGAATAAATGAGAAAACTACTATTTATATTACTTAGCTTTCCAATAATAGGATTTGGACAACAAACCATAAGCGATAGTATCTTTTATAATAATGTATATAGAAGTTATATAACTTATATTCCTGCAATTTATAATTCTTCTCAAGCTACACCGCTACTTATCAATCTACATGGAAGGACAGGGACTGCTTATGGGACAATGTGGCATGCAGACTTTAGAAATATTGCTGATACAGCAAACTTTATTATTGTGCATCCTCAAGGTTTATTAGACAGCAGTGGATTAACACATTGGAATTATGGTCAAACTAATGTTGATGATATTGGATTTTTAAACTCATTATATTTTCATTTAATTTCTAATTACAATATTGATGTAAATAGAGTGTTTAGTGTTGGCATGTCTAATGGAGGAGCTATGAGTTATTATTTAGCATGCGATATGAATAATAAGATAGCGGCAATAGCATCTGTAACTGGAGCAATGACTTCATATCAACATTTTTCATGCAATCCAATTCATCCAACACCTGTATTAGAAATTCATGGCACAGAAGATACTATAGTTTCTTTTAATGCTATAATACCAGGAATATTATATTGGAGAGATTACAATAACTGTGATCTTATAGCGGATACAACAGTTATTCCAGATCTAGTCTTAGGAGATTGGAGCACGGTTGAACATATTGTATATAATGAGGGTGATAATGGTGTGACAACTGAACTTTTTAAAGTAATTAATGGTGGGCATAGCTGGCCAGGAAGCAACCTTCCTAGTGGCACTACAAATTATGATATTAACGCATCTGCAGAGATATGGAAATTCTTTTCTAAGTACGATATTAACGGATTAATTAGTACAAGCACATCTATAGATGAGATTATAAAAGATAAGCGGATAGTTAAAATAACTGATATTTTAGGAAGAGAAACAACAACTAAAAAAAACACTCTGCTTTTTTACATCTATAATGATGGAACGGTAGAGAAAAAAATAGTTCTTAAGTAAATGAAAATAGCTACTGTATTATATGATGGTGAGTGCAATTTCTGTAATAGATGGGTGTGCTTTGTAAAGAGTAAATTAAAAAAGAATGAAATATCATTTTTTCCATTTAATTCAAGTAAAGCAATAAACATGCTTGAGAATTATAGAATAGTAAATCAAGAGTCTTTGGTTTATATTAAACATAATGTAGTTTATTTAAAATCAAGAGCAGTTTTAAAAATTTATAAGCAATTACAATTCCCATATAATTTACTTCATTTCTTAACTATTTCACCTACTTTTCTGCTTGATTTTGCTTACAATTTTATAGCAAAAAGAAGACTTAAATTAACCCCTAAAAAACAATGTTGTAATGTCTAATAATGTATTCGGAGAACCTATAATTAGTTGTAGTCAAACTCCTTTAACAGGATACTTTCGTGATGGTTGTTGTAATACTGACGAAACTGATTTAGGGTTACATACTATTTGCATTGTAGCTACTGAAGATTTTTTGCAATTCTCTTATGAAGCAGGCAATGATTTGATAAAACACGCTTACAGATAAAGCTATGTTTGATGTTGTTATTCTTACCGAACACCGCTATATAAATCCTAAAAAAACAGATTGGTATATTGATCAAGTTCTTTTAGAGGATCAATTACTACAAATAGCATTTGAAGAAAAAGGGTTACGCATTATCAAGAAGGATTGGGCAGACAAAGACTTTGATTGGACAACTACCAAATACGCGATTTTTCGAACCACATGGGATTATTTTGAACGATTTAATGAGTTCTTTACTTGGTTAGAAAATACAAAAAAGAAAACTACTTTTATCAATTCAGAAGAAATAATTAATTGGAATATTCACAAGCATTATCTGAAAGATTTAGCCAAAAAAAATATCAATATTGCTCCTACTCTATTTATAGAAAAAAAAGATAATATAACTTTGAAACAACTCTTTGAAAAAACTAACTGGAAAGAAGTCATACTAAAACCAGCTATTTCAGGAGCTGCCAGACATACTTATCGTTTTAACTCTAATAATTATCAAGAACATGAAAAAATCTTTCAGGAGTTAATAAAAGTAGAATGTATGCTCTTCCAAAGTTTTTTAAAAAATATTACGCTTTTAGGAGAAATATCTTTAATAATGATTGGAGGGAAATATACCCATGCAGTAAAAAAGACAGCTAAAAAAGGTGATTTTCGTGTGCAGGATGATCATGGCGGAAAAGCAGAAAACTACCAGCCAACTAAGGATGAAATTATATTCGCAGAAAATTGCTTAAACAAGTGCCCTTTTAACCCAATATATGCTAGAGTTGATATTGTTTATGACAACAATAACACACTTTCCTTAAGTGAATTAGAACTTATTGAACCTGAATTATGGTTTAGGAATAATCCTACGAGTGCAAATATTTTGGCTGAAGAAGTTATTAACCTAATATCTTCCAAATAATACCAAGAACACCAATTATAGCAATTAATGATTTTAAAAAAGAGGACCAAAAATCTAGTCCTCTTATTTTTTGATAAATAGCAATTAAAAACGCCAATAGAAAGGCTGTAATTACTAGTAAATAAATAGCCAATTACTTAACTGATAGCAAGAAAACATCAAATTCGATTTCATCTTTAATTAAGTAGTCCCCTAAGTTTTCAAAGAAGTTTCCTGAATTATAAGTAACATCCCATTTTGTACGGTCAATTTTAATATTTGCAATAGCTGAAAAGCTAAGCTCTTTTGACGTTACAACTGCAGCAAAAGTAATTGGATGAGTCTTTCCTTTAATTGTTAAGTCAGCAAGAATATAATAATCATTCCCATCTCTCTTTTTAGCATTTGTAATCGTAAGTACTGCTGTAGGAAACTCTGCTACATTAAAGAAATCCTCATTCTTTAAATGGCTTTCAAGTTTAGCACTATATTCCTCTGACTCAATATCAGTATTTTTAATGCTATTCATATCAATCACAAAATTGCCACCTATTAGTAAACCATGATCGAAATCTAAAACTCCTGATTGCACATTAATAGTTCCTTCATGTGCTGAGGCAACTTTAAATCCAGTCCATTTTACGGTTGAAGTAGTTGTATTAACTTTAACTTTATTAACGTGAGGTTTTGTAGCAAAGCTAAATAGAGTAAGTATCGATAGCGCTAAGCTTAAAATTATTTTCTTCATTATCTTATTTTTTAGTTTATTGTTCAAAAATACATATTTTTACTAAATAAAATAGAATTATGATTGAGATTAAAAAATTTCGTTTTAAGGATGAAGAACTAATGAAAAAAGCCCATAAAATAAGATATGATGTTTTTGTAATTGGACAAGATTGTTCAGAAGAATTAGAATGGGAATTTGAGGAGGAATCTACTCATTTTCTGCTAATAGAAAACGATATTCCTTTAGCAACTGCTAGGTATAGAAAAACAGATAATGGCTTTAAACTCGAACGCTTTGCGGTACTCTCGCAAGCTAGAGGAAAAGGATTTGGTATGCTTATCTTAAAGGCTATTCTTGAAGATATAAAAGATATTAATGCATTAAAATATATGCATGCACAAGAGCAAGTTACACCTTTTTATGAAAAAGTTGGTTTTAAAAAATCAGGCAATATATTTGAAGAAGCCGGCATTATGCATTATAAAATGGAATATAGAGCTTAATCCGTTACTTTAGAAGTCCAATCGTAAATATCAACTATACTCCCCTTTTGAATTCCCTGTAGCTGTTTTTTTAATTTCAAAGCAAAAGAATCATTTTGTGCTTTAATTATCATTCTATTCTCACGAAAAGTAATGGAATTAATTGGATTAACCGTTACTGCAGTACCTGTACCAAACACTTCCTTAAGCATTCCGTTATTAAAAGCTTCAATCACTTCAGTAATTAAAATTCTTCTTTCTTCGACCTTAATTCCATTATCTTTTGCCAAAGTAACAATACTATCTCTAGTTATTCCACCTAAAATACTATCAGAAAGTGCAGGTGTAACTAAAATATCTCCTATTCTGAACCAAATATTCATAGTTCCTGACTCCTCAATATATTTATGCTCTTTTGCATCAGTCCATATTAATTGCTGAAAACCTTTTGCATTTGCTTGTTTTGTTGGGTAAAATGAAGCTGCATAATTTCCGGCTGCTTTTGCATAACCAACCCCTCCCTGAGAAGCTCTAGTGTAATGCTCTTCAATTACTACATTTATTTCTCCTGCATAATAATTTATTGATGGAGAAGTAATAATAACAAATGTATATTCTTCTGATGCTGAAGCCTTCACACACTCACTTGATGCGAAAATAAAAGGACGAATGTACAATGAATAGCCTTGTTCAGCTTTACACCATTCACTATCAATTTTTAATAAATTATCTAACCCATTCATAAAAATACTCTCTTCAATTACTGGAATTGACAAGCGATTAGCTGATTGATTTAAACGTTTAAGATTTTCATCTTTTCTGAAAAGTAATAATTCGTTTGAATCATTTTTAAAAACTTTCATTCCCTCAAAAACCGATTGACCATAATGTAAAACTTGAGATCCTGGATGAATAGGAATTGGTCCGTATGGTGAAATCTCAGGCTCTTCCCATTTACCCTGTTTATAATTACAAATAAGCATATGATCAGAGAAAACTGTACCAAAAGGTAAGTTTGAGAAATCAGTTGTATTTAGTTTTGATATACTTGTCTTTGTAACTTTCATAAGCAGTTATTACTTGTTTAAAAGTGCTGCAAAAATACAAAAAAAAGAGGGGACAGACCCCTCTTCTTCAATCTAAAAAACTATAAAAACAAGTTTACTTAATCACAAGTAATTTTTTAGTTACAATTGTTAATCCATTAATATCAGAAATATTTACAAAGTACTGTCCATTGTATAAATCAAAATGTTTAACTAGCATATGATTTCCTACTGAAAGATTCAACTGCTCAGAAGAAATCTTAACTCCCAATACATTATAAATGCTAACCACAATATCCTTGCCTTTAGTCAAACTTAATGGCAATGTAAAACTATTATTTGCAGGGTTAGGGTAAATATCTTCCACTTTAAACTCACTCAATTCTTCAATAGCAGTAGTATTATTCGTTACCTCTATCTGAACTGTTTCGTCATAATAAAAGAAATTATCAGAAATTCGGAAAACCACTAAATAAGGATTAGAACGAATTTGACTCATATCAGGTGTCCAATCAAAGGTGCCTTCTATTTCATTACCATTTCCTGTTGAAATATATCCAAAAGTAGATGCTGCAGTAATTAACCCAAATGGCTCACCAAATGAACTCATACTTACCACATCATTTATATCAGCATCTGAAGCTAATAAATGAATCTGACAGTTTTGTCCGGGAGCAATTTTAATATAAGGATATCCTAAATTATTTGTTGGTAATGATTGCATATTAGAAATAACAGGCATAGCATTTGTAGTGTCAGGTATAACAACAAATTGCATATCTCTACTCGTAGCGCCAACCAAAACACCGTTACGGTATTCTTCAATAGCAAAAGAAGCTACAAAATTACCAACCATTTTAGCATCCCAAGTAACCGATCCAGTTATTGAATCAATAGAAAAAATACCAGTAGCATTAGAATAAGTTGTATCCGATAAGTACTCATAACCCATAACAACAGAAGGTACGGATGATCCTGAAGATAAAGGTATTGACAAATGCCAAACTAAAGAATCTCCATCAGGATCGAAAGGCAATGGATTATATTGCCATAAAGTATTAGCTGGTAAATAAGAAACCGGTGGAGCTAAGAAAGTAGGTGAAGAATTTGGATTAGCACTATCCACATTTACATAGGTTAAGAAACTCATGCTTTCATTTAAAGGATTACTCATATTAATAATTGCTCCATTTCTACAACAATCACTCCATTTAAGCATATAGTAAGCATTAGCAGGAAAATCAATTGTATCAGTAAAATGATACACCTCAACCCCATATACTGATGACATAGAACTAACTGGACCACCTACACCAAAAGAAAGATTTTTTGAGAAAAGAAAATTATAATTACCACTTGTATCTAATACAAAAACATCAACTTCTTGGTTTAATGACATTGGGATTCCTAAAGTGTCCCTATAAACATCTAGCTCTAAATAATAATGCGACCCTGCTGTATCAGAACTTAAATAAGTAGCTGAAATTTGCCCCCCCATTAGATGAGTGGCATAAGAAGAAACCGCTATTGCAATCCCTAAACATAATGTGAAAATCTTTCTCATAATTTGTAATTATTTAATTATTAACTCCTTTACAGTTGCAAATATACATTCAAAAACAATGAAAACAAAATATAAATTGTCTTTTATGAAAATATCTTACGCGTTCAAAAATGATATTTATTATTTTAATAATTTGCACAACATAAGTATTTACTCTCAATAAAAACTAGATTTGCCAATAACTTCCTAATCAATGACAAACAAGCTTGTAATTACTAATGATGGGTCTCATTCCATTTTTAACCCTGAGGTAAATGAAACCTATCATTCCAAACATGGAGCAATTGTTGAAGCCGAGCATGTATTTATTAAAAATGGGCTACTGGCAGAAAACAAAAATCAATTTAATATCCTAGAAGTTGGTTTCGGAACAGGGCTAAACGCTTTGCTTACTGCACAAAAGGCACAACAAAAAAAAAATACTATTAATTATCATGGAATTGAACTATACCCTGTACCAAAAGAAAGTTATAGTCAACTTAATTTCACTGAATTAATTGGAGAAAAAAAATCAAAATTATTACAAATTCACGAATGCAACTGGGAGGAAGAACATGTAATAAATAGTTTTTTTAAGCTAACAAAAAATAAAATTGCTTTAGAAAACTATACAAGCAAAACTAAATTTGACATTATCTATTTTGATGCGTTTTCTCCTGAAAAACAACCCGAATTATGGACAACTGAAGTTTTTCAGAATATGTATAATTTGTTAAATGAAGACGGGTTTTTAGTAACCTATTGCGCAAAAGGTATTGTAAAACGAACTATGAAAGCAGTTGGTTTTAAAATTATAGTTTTAGATGGGCCCCCTGGAAAAAGGCAAATGACAAGAGCGAATAAGACTACTTCTCAAAAATAGCATCAAGAATCGATTTAAATCCTTTGTAAGCACAAAAGAAAATAGCCGGAATTAAAATAAGTCCTATTATTAAAACAGTATGGCTCCCGTGACGCACATTATTAAAGCCTGCATACAAAGTAATAGACGATAGGATTATCAAGATTGAGAATCCTGACAGCCAAATTCCTCCTTGTATTATCTTTTCTTTATCCATTGTAACTCTCTATTGCTTTTCGAACCGAGCCAAATTCAGCTAGAAGTTTTGCCGCTTTTTCATAATCCACTCCTATTCCGTTCATTATCATTTTAGCTCCTCTATCCATTAATTTATTGTTAGATAGTTGCATATCCACCATTTTATTTCCTTTTACCTTGCCTAGTTTTATCATCACAGAAGTAGATATCATATTCAAGATCAATTTCTGTGCAGTTCCTGATTTCATCCTTGTGCTTCCTGTAACAAATTCAGGACCAACAACTACTTCAATAGGAAAATCAGAAACTTTTGATACAGGAGTATTAGTATTACAAACAATACAACCTGTAGTTATATCTTCTTGTTGGCATTTTTTAAGAGCCCCAATTACATAAGGAGTTGTACCAGATGCCGCAATACCAATTACAACATCATTCTCATTTATGTTATACGTTTGTAAATCTTTCCATCCTAAATCTGTATTATCTTCAGCAAATTCTACTGCTTTACGCATAGCTTTATCGCCTCCTGCCATAATTCCAATTACCAAAGCATGGTCTACACCAAAAGTAGGCGGACATTCTGAAGCATCAATAACTCCTAGCCTACCAGAAGTACCAGCTCCTAAATAAAACAATCGTCCACCAATTTTCATTTTATGAACGATTGTATCAATTAAGTGTTCAATTTGAGGTATTTGATCTTCTACCGAAAGTGCTACCGTTTTATCTTCCCTATTAATGTTTGTGAGCAAATCAACTATGCTCATCTTATCTAAACCATCATAATTAGAATCAGCTTCAGTAGTTTTTTTCATCTAGTATAGAGATGGAAATTTAGAAGGATTTACTTCTCCCATCATTTCATATACTTTTTCAAAAATATCTTCTGCAGATGGTTTTGTAAAATAATCACCATCCTTACCATAAGGAGGACGATGAGCTTTAGCTGCTAAAGTTTTAGGTTCAGAATCCAAAAAATTATAAGCATCTTGTTCTTCTACAATTTTCTGTAAAATATAAGCTGAAGCACCTCCAGGTACATCCTCATCAATGACCAATAATCGATTAGTTTTCTTCACACTTTCTACAATATCATGCGATAAATCAAAAGGCACCAAAGTTTGCGTATCAATCACCTCACAAGAGATTCCTGCTCTTTCTAATTGCTCAGCAGCAGCCATTACTATTTTCCAAGTACTTCCATAAGAAACCAAAGTAATATCATTTCCTTCTCTAGTGATTTCTACTTTCCCTAAGGGAACTCTGAATTCACCAATGTTGTTTGGCATTTTTTCCTTTACTCTATATCCGTTTAAACACTCAATTACCATAGCTGGATCGTTCGATTGCATTAAAGTATTGTAAAATCCTGCTGCTCTTGTCATATCTCTTGGTACACACAAATACATTCCCCTTGTACCGTTTAACAACATCCCCATAGGAGATCCTGAATGCCAGATTCCTTCAAGTCTATGCCCTCTAGTACGGATAATTAATGGCGTAATTTGTCCACCATGAGTTCTATAATGTAAAGATGCAATATCATCTACCATAGGTTGAAAACCATAAATTACATAATCCAAATATTGCATCTCAGCAATAGGCTTTAATCCTCTTAAAGAAAGTCCGATTCCTTGACCAATAATTGTTGCTTCTCTAATACCTGTATCAGCAACTCTACTTTCACCAAACTTATCTTGTAAACCTTCAACACCCTGATTTACACCACCAATTTTACCAACATCTTCTCCAAAAATCATTGCTTCCGGAATAGCTTCAAACATATGATGGAAGTTATCTCTTAGAATAATTCTTGCATCCACCTCCTTACTATCGTTACCATAAGTAGGCTTAACCTCTAAAACCTTTAAAGCAGAAGTTGATGTTTCATTATATAGTTTCGTATTATATCTTTTGTAATTCTCAGAATTAATTCTATTAATAAAATTACGCAAAGTTACTTTTTCAGGAATATTTTCATTTATAATCATTCCTAAAAGTATTCTTGCTTTACTTAAATAATCTCTTCTGAAAACACCAAACATTGCCGATTGATTTAAATCTTTAATCCAATCTGCAATTTCAGGAATAGTAACTTGATCAGCAATAGAATTAAAAATAGTAATTACTTCTTTTAGTTCTTCTTTAATTGATGCCTGGCACTCTGTCCAAGCTTCCTTCTTTTGTTCTTTTACAAATTGAATAACTTCATTATCTATATTAAATAACTCATCATTGGTGGCAATTTCATTTTCTAAAATCCATTCCTTAAATTTCTTATTACAATCAAAATCAATTTCCCATTGCAATCTCTCTTTACTCTTATATCTAGCATGCGAACCTGAGGTAGAATGCCCAGTAGGCTGGGTCATTTCTATAACATGAATAATTGAAGGAATATGCTTTTCTCTTGCTAATTTCTCTGCTTGTTCATAAGCTAAAATTAATGCAGGATAATCCCAAGCCATTACTTTTACAATATCATAACCAACCCCTTTATCATCCATCTGAAAACCCTTCAATACTTCTGAAACATCCGACTTTGTCATCTGTATATCATTAGCAACTGAAATTCCGTAACCATCATCCCAAATAGAAATAATAGCAGGAACTTGTAAAACTCCAATTGCATTTACTGCTTCAAAGAAATGACCTTCAGCGCAAGAAGAATTTCCAATTGTTGCAAAAGCAATTTCTGAACCTCCATTAGTAAATCCTGGCTTACTTTTAGCTAATTCAGGATTATCTCTATAAACTTGTGATGCCTGTGCTAAACCGACTAATCTTGGAAACTGTGAAGCTAAACAAGCCATATCAGAAGTAGAATTATTCTGTTCCATCAAATTCTTCCAGCTTCCATCATCATTTAAAAAACGAGTGCCAAAATGATTCATCATTTGTCTAGAACCTGAAGATGGTTCTCTTTCTAATTCAGGATCACCATACAAAGCAGAAAACATATGTTTTGGTGAATACTGCCCTAATGCAGTCAT
The DNA here is from genome assembly GCA_018645865.1 of Flavobacteriales bacterium. Classification (GTDB taxonomy): domain Bacteria; phylum Bacteroidota; class Bacteroidia; order Flavobacteriales; family BACL11; genus UWMA-0277. The sequence goes on along the minus strand of JABGVU010000073.1, from coordinate 1,055 downwards.
TAAAGCTTGATCTCTATAATACCCAGCACGAAAATCACCATGTCTGAATACTTTAGCTAACGCAATCTGTGCGAGTTCTTTTCCATCACCAAAAATTCCAAAACTACCTTTACCCGAAAGCACATCTCGCCTACCTTGCAATCCTGATTCTCTTACTTCAGCAGCTAACCTGTAATCAGATAAAATAGTTGCTTTAAAATCATCCTTTGACATCTTCTTATTTACTGTTTTCACTTTTGCACTCATCATAATCCAAATTAAAATTCCGGACGCCAAAATTAATCATTTTTTATGATAAATAACTATTTTAATGATCCTGAAAAATCTTACATAAATAAATCATATAACAATTAGGTTTAATTTGGAAAATATTTTTAATTTTGCAGCCCCTCAATAATGAGGACTAATCACAGAGATGGTTTAACCAAATTAAAAGAAAAAAATGTCAACAAGAATAAGACTAGCAAGACACGGCAGAAAAAAGCAAGCTTTTTACCACATAGTTGTAGCTGACCAAAAAGCTCCAAGAAACGGAAGATTTATTGAGAAATTAGGAGTTTATAATCCTAACACTAAGCCAGCAACAATCGATTTAGATTTTGATGGCGCAGTAAATTGGCTACTTAAAGGTGCACAACCTTCTGATACGGTAAGAGCAATACTTTCTTACAAAGGAGTAATGATGAAAAAACATCTAATGGCCGGTGTAGTTAAGGGTGCTTTTACAGAAGAAGAGGCTGAAAAAAGATTTACAGCTTGGATGGAAGATAAAGAAAATAAAGTAGCTGATGAAAAATCAGGAATAGAAAAAGCAGTAATTGCTGCTGAAAAAGCGGCTTTAGCTGCTGAAAAAACTAAGAGTGATGAAAGAGCGATAGCAATAGCACTTAAAAATACTCCTGTTGCTGAAGAAGCTGTTTTTTCATCAATGTAAGCTCGGCCTTGAAACGTATAAGTTCCGCCATTCCCTTCTGCGTTATAGGCTAATGTGAACGTAATATATACTCGACCATAGACGTTCATCTGCGCTTCAGCATTTATAACAGTAAAATCAT
>JABGVU010000098.1 GCA_018645865.1 Flavobacteriales bacterium | reverse complement strand
AGATTGTCCTTAATTCTTTTGTTAATCTATTTGGTGTTCCTTTCTCTCTCCCACCATATTTCTTTCCTGTTGTATTTGCCATTCTATTTTAATCTATTATAGTTTAGTTCCTTGTTAGTAGTATTGAATGATTAGTATTACTACCTTTAAAATATAGTAATTCTTGATAATCAGATAATCCCTCATTTCTTAGGGTATCTTTTAGTTTGTAGAGGTGAAGAAGGTCTTTAAATATATAGTTCGAGAACTGAACTGTTACGGGTACTTAACAGGAGATAGTCGAAAGATTGTCTCCTGTTTTTGTTTTTTACATGTTCTTCAACAAGAAACAGAGTTAGGATTTTTTATAGACTATCTATTATAACTTCAGTTGCTCCTGCATTATTTTTAATATAGTTTTTACCTATTGAACTGTCAAAATCATTAAAAGCTAAAATAGTAGTTTTAAGTTCTGAATAATTACTAATGCTTTTTGCTCCTTCTAATTCTATCAATTCATTTGCTTCTTTGAATTTTTGATAATTAGGACCAAACACAACAGGCAATCCAAAAGTGACAGCTTCAAGTATATTATGAATTCCTGACCCAAATCCCCCTCCAATATAAGCAAGATTTCCATATTTATAAATATTAGAAAGGATGCCTATACTGTCAATAATCAGTACATTATTATTCCTGATATTTATGTTGTTTGCTTTTGAAAATAATAAAGCATTAGTCTGGTTTTTTAATTCACTAATATGCTGCATCTCATGTGGGGCGATAATGTAGTTGTAATTAGGATTCTCCTTAATATATTTTGCTAAAAGAGCTTCATCCTTAGGCCAAGTACTGCCACAGATAATGGTGGTTTTATTTTCGGAAAATTCTTCAATTAATGGAATGCTTATTTTGTTTTGAATATTGCTAATAACACTATCAAAACGAGTATCTCCAGCAACAGTACAATTGAAAAAACCAATGTTTTTTAATAATTCTTTTGAATTTTCATCTTGAACAAAAAAGTGATTTACATTATTAAGTTGCTTTGCAAACCAATCATATTGAAAAAAAGATTGTTCTTCTCTAAAGATACTAGAAACTGAATAAAAAGGAATATTGTTTTTATTAAGTTCAGCCATATAATTGAACCAAAATTCATATTTAATAAAAAACACTTTTATAGGATTTATAATGCTTATGAATTGTTTTGCATTTTTCTTTGTATCGGCAGGAAGATAGAATACCCAATCTACTCCATCATAATTTTTGCGAATTTCATAACCTGTAGGCGAAAAAAAAGTGAGTAATATTTTATGAGTTGGGTGTTTTATTTTGTAGCCTTCAATAATAGGTTTTCCTTGTTCAAATTCCCCTAAAGAAGCACAATGAAACCAAACAATATCGTGATCTTCTTTTGTTGCTTCAGCTAGTTTTTGAAAAATAGTTTTTCTTCCTTCTACCCATAACTTAGCTTTAAAATTAAATAGGGCTGCAATACGAATTGCAATTACATAACTCTTAATACTGATAGTGTATAAAATATTCATTTAGTAATAATGAAATTTTTCTTCATTTTTGCGGTGGATAGGAATAATTACGCCCATATTGATTCCTAATAGGTTATCCCAGCTTCCTGTATTTGGGGTGTATTCTGCTTTGTCAAATAGGTATGGGCGTTTATTTTTTGTATAAGCAATAGTCATATTCATTCCAGCATACATCTGAAATTTTCCATTCGGGCTATAAAATTTATAACTTGCTTTCCATTGTGTACTAATACCATTTGTTAATCGATCATATCCTTTTTTGTATTCTTCATTCAATTGTGGTACGTTTTGGCTTTTAGTATCAATAAAAATTTGATGTTGCAAAAATCCTACTCCTGCTGAAAGATAAATCCCACTTAAATTATTTACTTTTGAATGATAGGCATAACCTACAAAAGCATGAACGTCAAAACCTCTTTCCATAAGGTTTATGTTTGAATATGCTCCTTCCGCTCCAATGATTGCCCCAGTTGATGTAGTAATATTGTCAAAAATAGAAGTGTCTTTTACATTATTGCTAAAGAGGTATCCTCCTTCTATTCCGTAAAACAGGTTGTTTTCTTTTTCTTTAAAGAAAGAAAATCCGATAGATGAATTATCGCCAAATCGGTCAGCTAAGTCACCAATTGGTAATTGATGAGTGTAGCCAACAGTAATGGCGCTTTGCTTATTTTTTTGAGCAAGAGAGGTCAAAGAAAAGCAAATAAAACAAAGTGTTGTTAGGATTCTCATAATTGATTGTCAGATTTGTGGGCTAAAATACATTTTCAGTGGCTAATTAACGCAATGCATTGCCTATATTTGTCTCCTATTTTTAAAAAATAAAAAGAAGAGATGAGTAAAACAATATTAATTACTGGAGGAGCAGGCTTTATAGGTTCGCATGTAGTACGTTTATTTGTAAATAAATACCCAGATTATAAAATTGTAAACCTGGATAAATTGACTTATGCTGGAAATCTTGAAAATTTAAGGGATATTGAAAATAAGGATAATTATATTTTTGAAAAAGGAGATATAGTTGATGAAGGGTATGTCAACGATTTGTTTGCTAAATATAACTTTGACGGGGTAATTCATTTGGCGGCTGAAAGCCATGTAGATCGTTCTATTACAAATCCTATGGAATTTATCATGACCAATGTAGTGGGAACAGTTAACCTGTTGAATGTAGCCAAAGATGCATGGAAAGGCAATGAAGATGGGAAATTATTTTATCACGTTTCAACCGATGAAGTGTATGGAAGTTTAGGCGATACAGGCCTGTTTTTAGAAACTACATCATACGACCCTCAATCACCATATTCATCTTCAAAAGCTAGTTCTGACCATTTTGTGCGGGCTTATGGAAATACTTATGGTATCCCTTTTGTAATTTCAAATTGCTCCAACAATTATGGACCAAGTCAGTTCCCTGAAAAATTATTACCACTTTTTATAAATAACATCAGAAATGGAAAAGCATTGCCCGTTTATGGTGATGGAAAATTTACGCGTGATTGGTTGTATGTAGTGGATCATGCCATTGCAATTGATAAAATTTATCATGAAGGCAGAAATGGAGAGACTTATAATATTGGCGGATTTAACGAATGGACAAATATTGATTTGATAAAATTATTGTGCAAGCAAATGGATATTGCTTTAGGAAATGAAGCCAGAACTGCAGAAAAATTAATCACTTATGTGAAGGATAGACCTGGACACGATAAACGTTATGCCATTGATGCTAATAAGTTGAAAAATGAATTGGGTTGGGAGCCTTCCCTACAATTTGAAGAAGGATTGATGAAAACTATTGCTTGGTATTTAGCTAATGAAAAATGGATGGACAGTATTAATTCTGGGGATTATCAAAAATATTACGAACAACAATACAGTTAAAAGATGTTAAAGTGGTTTTTAAAAAAGAAAGAACATGAGTGTGAACCACGCAACTTCTCTGTTTTAAAAACAGATATCCATTCTCATTTTATTCCAGGAATTGATGATGGTTCTCCTGACATGGAAACGACAATAGCCTTAATAGAAAAAATGCAGGTTTTGGGTTTTGAAAAGATAATTACCAGTCCTCATGTGATGAGTGATTTTTATCAAAATTCTTCAGAAATAATCTTGCAAGGACTAGCTGATGTACGTAGGGAATTAAAAGCGAGAAAGATTAATATGGAAATTGATGCGGCAGCTGAGTACTATATTGATTATGAGTTTGAAAAGAAAATAGGTAAGGAAGAATTCCTAACTTTTGGTGATAATTATATTTTGGTGGAACTTTCTTTTATGCAGGCGCCAAGAAATCTTTTTGAGATTATTTTTAAATTGCAATTAGAAGGATATAAAGTAGTGTTAGCTCATCCTGAAAGGTATAATTATTATACAATGAAAGATTATGAGAAGTTTATAAGTAGAGGGGTGATTTTGCAGATTAATTTACTTTCGTTAATTGGTTATTATTCTCCTCAAGTTAAGAAAAAAACAGAATCTTTAATTAATGCAGGTATGGTAAGTTTGGTAGGTACTGATTGTCATAATATGAATCATGCAGAACTTTACGAAAAATGCCAGATTCAAAAAACCTGGCATGATTTAGTAAATAGCGGAAAACTATTAAACGTTACTTTATAAACTAGCGCTTAGTGTGTTTAGCTTTCTATCCACTTTTTTAAATAATCCTTGTAATACTTTCCCTGGACCTACTTCAGTTACTGAGGATAAACCATCAGCAATCATTTGTTGCATAGTTTGTGTCCAGAGTACAGATGTAGTAAGTTGTTTTTTTAAATTTTCTTTAATTTCTTCCGGATTAGTAATAGCTGTTGCTGTTACATTTTGGTAAATAGGACAAATTCCTTCAGTAAAATTAGTCTCGTCAATTGCTTGTTCTAATTCTGCTCTAGCAGGCTCCATAAGTGGAGAGTGAAACGCTCCACCAACAGGCAGTTTAATTGCTCTTCTTGCTCCAGCTTTTGTTAATTTCTCACAGGCAATATCTATTCCTTCATTACTGCCTGAAATTACCAATTGCCCTGGACAGTTATAGTTTGCAGGAACAACCACTTCTTTAATTTCTTTACAGATATTTTCAACTACTTTATTCTCTAATCCTAAAACAGCTGCCATAGTTGATGGGTTTTGCTCACAAGATTTTTGCATAGCCATTGCTCTTTTGGAAACTAATTTTAATCCATCATCAAAGGATAAATAGCCTACCGCTACTAAAGCAGAAAATTCACCTAAAGAATGTCCTGCAACCATTTCAGCTTGAAAGGAGTCCCCTAATACTTTTGCTAAAATTACAGAATGCAAGAAAATTGCAGGCTGGGTTACTTTTGTTTGTTTTAGCGCTTCAGCATCTTCTCCGAACATAATATCAGTAATAGAAAATTCTAAGATTTCATTAGCTTTTTCAAATAGTTGCTTTGCATTTATTGATGCTTCATATAAGTTTTTCCCCATTCCAGGAAATTGGGCGCCTTGCCCAGGAAATACATATGCTTTCATATAAGATATAGTTTTGAGTTATTAGAGAATAGTCACTAGTATCTGTTCTTTATTTAATCAAATTCATAAATTCTGCTCTTGTTTTTTCATCTGAGATAAAGATGCCTGAAAAAGCAGATGTTGTTGTGGAAGAGTGTTGTTTCTGTACGCCTCTCATTTGCATGCAAAGGTGTTGCGCTTCAATGACAATTGCCACACCTCTTGCATTCAAAGTTTCCTGTATACAGTCTTTTATTTCGTCAGTTAGGCGTTCTTGTACCTGTAGTCTTCTTGCAAAAACATCTACAATTCTTGGTATTTTACTAAGCCCTACAATATGTCCATTTGGTATGTAAGCAATATGTGCTTTCCCAAAAAATGGTAACATATGGTGTTCGCACATGGAATATAATTCAATATCCTTCACCAAAACCATTTGACTGTAATCTTCATCAAACATAGCAGATTTTAAAATCTCAGTAGGGTTTTGATTATAACCATTAGTTAAGAATTCCATAGATTTTGCAACACGCTCAGGTGTTTTCAGAAGCCCTTCTCTTTCAGGATTTTCTCCAATTTCTGATAAAACCGATTGAATATTATCGGCTATCTTTTTATTATAAGTATCACTCATTTTTTTATAAATAGTCTGCAAATATACTACCTTTTCTTTTGGTATATTTGTCAAATGAAGATACTATTGGTTGTAGCTACTGATCATGAGATTATTGCAAGTAGATTTAAAGGATGTACCATTCTAATTACAGGAGTGGGAATGGTGAATACTGCTATTCAACTGACTAAAGAATTATTGCAGAATAAATATGATTTAGTAATTAACATGGGAGTAGCTGGTTCTTTTTCAGATGTAATTAAAATAGGAAATGTAGTTGAGGTAGTTGAGGATAGCTTTTCAGAATTAGGTTTTGAAAATGGAGTAGGTTTTGAACAGTTTTCTGATTTTGAGTTAGGAACTAGATATAGTGTAGAAGGAAAAACTGATTTGCAAAAAATGAGGGGGATTACGGTAAACACCGTTCACGGAAATGAAAAATTAATATCTGAAATTGTCAACAGATTAAATCCTGATGTGGAAAGTATGGAGGGAGCAGCTGTTTTTAAAGTATGTAACGAATTTGGGGTTCCTTGCATTCAGATAAGAGCGATTTCTAATAATGTAGAAAAGCGTAATAAAGCAAACTGGAACATACCCTTAGCAATTCATAATTTAAATAATCAAGTAGCAAAAATAATTATTGAACTATGAAATTAACTTTAGGTTTTTCACCTTGCCCAAATGATACTTTTATATTTGATGCACTCGTTCATCATAAAATTGATACGGAAGGGTTAGAGTTTGAGGTGGTTTTTGCTGATGTAGCACAATTAAATAAATGGGCTTTTCAAGGTAAATTGGATATTATAAAACTCAGTTATAATGCTTTTACACATTGTGTAAACAATTATGTCCTTATGGATAGCGGCTCGGCACTTGGGAATAATTGTGGCCCATTACTTATTAAGAAACCAAATACGATTTTAACTAAGGAGAGTAAAATTGCCATTCCTGGAAAATACACAACTGCCAATATGTTACTAAGTATTGCTTTCCCAGAAAATCAAAATAAAATCGAAACACTTTTTTCTGAAATTGAAAATCAGGTGCTTGAAGAGAGAGTAGATGCAGGGCTTATTATTCACGAGGGCCGGTTTACCTATAAAGATAAAGGTCTGGATAAAGTAAGTGATTTAGGTAAGTTTTGGGAGACGGAGACTGGCTTACCTATTCCTTTAGGTGGTATTGTAGTGAAACGAGAATTACCTTTTTCTGAACAAAAGAAAATAGAAAGAGCACTCAGGAATTCAGTGGAATATGCTTTTGAAAATCCAAATAGTTCGGCTAATTTTGTAAAGTGTCATGCACAAGAAATGGAAAAGGAAGTTGTGGATGCACACATTGCTTTATATGTTAATGATTATTCTATTTCGTTAGGTGCTCAAGGTGAAAATGCTGTGAAGTTGTTTTTTGAAAAAACAGGTAATCCTTCATGTAATATTTTTCTTTCATCCTTAAAAAACTGAGAAACACCCTTTTTTAGTAAAGAGATACTAAGAAAAATAACAAAGACTATTTCCAATTGTAAAGTATCGTGCCAACTTATTTCCTTAAATTTGCAAAATGAAAAAATACATATTTCTTTTTTTGATTTTCCCTTTTGTTATTGCAGCACAAAGCCTATATGACCCTCAAGATTTATATGACGCTTCAGGCGGATTGTTTGATGAAGACTCTATTAGAGTTATTGATTTAGAGTTTTATAATCCAAATTATCATAGTTATTTGGTTAATTCATGGTATTATTCTCCCTCTGAGAGAATCCCTGCTGTATTAACTTTAAATGGAACTACTTATGATAGTGTTGGGGTACGCTATAAAGGTAATTCTACCTTTTGCCTCCCAAATGATAATTCTAACCCTAAGGTCCCATATAATATTGATATGAACCATTTTGTTGATGGACAACAGTTATTGTATTATAATAAGATAAAGTTAGCCAATGCTTGGATGGATCCTACATTTGTGAAACAAATTGTTAGTAGTAATATCTACAGGAGATATTTGCCAACAGGAGAATCTAATTTAGTAAAACTAAATGTGCAAGGAAATTATGTGGGGCTTTATGTTAATGACGAATCTATTAACAAACAGTTTCTGAAAAAACATTTTGACGAGAAATCTGGTCCATTGTTTAAATGTGATAATATTGATAGATTCTGTGATACTGCTAATGCTCCTTCTGCAATGCCTCCTAATTTGTATTACATGGGTGATGATACAACCTTATATTATGATAGTTATGATATGAAATCTGAGCAAGGATGGGGGGAGTTAGTAAACCTAATAAAAGTTCTTGATTTAGATTTCCAAAATATAGATAGCGTTTTAAATGTAGACAGAACGCTTTGGGCGTTTGCCGTAAATCAGGTTCTTTTGAATTTGGATTGCTATAATACTTATTATATTCATAATTATTATTTGTATCAAACAAAAGACGGCTTGTTTCAAATGATTCCATGGGATTTAGATAATACTTTCTCCGGAGCTATTATGGGGTTTGATTACTTTAATCAATCT
>JABGVU010000039.1 GCA_018645865.1 Flavobacteriales bacterium | reverse complement strand
CGACAGCAAGATATAACCAGCCTTCGTGCGTGCGAATATAAGTGATATCCGTCACCCATGCCGCATCTGGCGAAGCCGGATTAAATTGCCGTTGTAACCGATTCGGGACTACAACATGGGGTTGCCCGCTTCGATGCCGAGGGCGCCGATAACCAATCTGTGCCCGAAGCCCAGCTGCTCGCATTAGCCGATAGACCCGAGCCTCTCCGCAATACTCACCGTACTCTCTCAAGTCGCTGTAGATCTTCCTGTAACCATAAACCGCACCGCTCTCCAGCCAGAATTGCTTAATCAGGCCTGTGAGCCGCACATTCGCAACAGCTCGCCTAGACTGCGATTGTTTTATCCAGGCGTAATAGCCGCTGGGGTGAAGATCTAACAAGTTACAGAGCCAGCGAACAGGCCATGCCTTATTGTGAGACCTAATAAAGGCGTACCTTACTCGGACTGGCTGGCAAAGTACGCCGCGGCTTTTTTTAATATGTCGCGCTCTTCCGTGACGCGTTTAAGCTCTTTCTTGAGTTGCCGTATCTCAGCCAGTTCTGCCGCCAGCTCTTGATGTTTAGCAGAGTCAGGGCCGTATTTCTTGTTCCAAGCGTAAAGACTGTGTGTTGTGACGCCAAGGCGGCTTGCCACTTCTGCAACGCTGTGGCCTCGCTCTACTACCTGTCGAACAGCTTCTACTCTAAACTCTTCTGTGTACCGATTGTTGCTCATATTCACCTCTCTTATAGCCATTTTGTATGACTGAAAGGTGTCTAGTAAAGTGATAGCGATTCAGTTAAAAAAAAGGATTTATCTAACAAATAACAAACAATATTCTATTTTTATGTTGTGAAATCGCATTGCAGTGCAGTGAAATCAATTCTTAAAAATAATAAGCGTTCTCTGACTCTTATCCATTTATAATTATTTAGCTTATATGCATTCCCGGTCTGGTTGTAAACGATTTCATCAACTAATACTGCCCCCATCTTCATATCTTTTGTGACGGCGTATTCAACAGGGGTGTCCACGGAAAAATCATCAATAAATTTACATATATCATTACTTATAGCATAACTTGTTTCAGATTCAGTCATATACCTGGATTGTGTCATTTTTGGAAATTCGTTCTCAAATACTCCTTCCGTTCCATTAATATAACGAGATCGGCTAATATTTGGAAATTTTTGATAAATTACCCCCGGCATCTCGCAAGATGCTATAAGTAAAATACAAAACAATAAGATTAACTTATGATAATTAGTAGTATCATACATATAATAAACATCCTCCATAATTGTTAGTCGTATAAATTCAAACAAATAAAATAATACATTGTAAACTAATACAATTAATTTAAATTAATCTCATTATTATTTTTATAAATTCCAAAATATTTACTATTAAATATATACTTTCATTGGTAGTAATAGTAATTTAGCTGAAAAACAATAAATTATTATCTGAAGATGAATTTATTTATATGTAAATGATGTTATTCTACTTTCAAATAGCATCAATAATATAATTATGATTACAACTATTAAATCTAGAAATAGAGTTTATCAAATATTAAACAAAAGCCAAGGCAATGATCGGCTTAGCTTTTATTGCGATATTATTATTTTTTTGATAATAGTGATAAATGTAATTTGTGTTTGCTTAGAATCAGTTGAGGAAATTAATAATAAATATTCAATATTATTTAGCTATATAGAAATATTCTCTATTTCTTTTTTCAGTGTAGAATACTTATTGAGAATATGGTCCGCTGCATCACAAAAAAATGATATATGCTCTTCATCAGAAAAAAGATTTCGATACATCTTTAGTTTTACTGGTCTTATAGACATAATAGCTATAGCACCATCTATCATTCAGTTATTTGGATTTGGAATTGATACAAGATGGATTAGAATTCTGCGTTTAGCAAGACTATTGAAAATTAGTCATTATTCTAGCGCATTAGAAGATCTTACATCTGCGGTCTATAATGAAAGAAATGCTTTTGGAGCTACCTTATACATACTTGTTATATCACTATTTTTGTCAAGTTCTTTAATGTACATTATTGAAAATGATAACCAACCTGAAGCTTTCAGCTCAATACCATCAACTATGTGGTGGTCAATAATAACACTAACAACTGTGGGTTATGGCGACACGATTCCTACGACATCACTAGGAAAAGTTATTGGCGCTATTACCGCACTCATGGGTGTATGCACTGTTGCACTCTTAACTGGTATTGTAGCTTCTGCATTTTCCAATCAAATAAAAGTAAGAAAACATGAATTGGGGGATGAAATTGAAAAAGCCCTTGCTGACGGCATATTAGACGAAGATGAAATAGAAAAATTAGAAAGATTACGAAAAAGATATAATATTCCAGAATCAGAACTAAAGCATATGATAAAAGAATTCAAAAATTGATAAATTTTATTAATATTGTATAGTTTAAATGATGCTCACTATTTATACCCATAATATAAATTATGTGGCTGATAAATAAAATGCTGGCCTTAGGTTAAAAGGTTTTAGTGTATATAAACTAAAGCTTGTGAAGTTCTAGGATTGGAAAAATTATATTTTGACCGACACGTATTCTGTTAAAATCAATATTATTGTTGTATTGGGTGACGAGCCATAAAGGAGCTGAATAGCGGTTAATAGCAATTTTAGTTATATTATCATTAGTTTTTACCTCATATTCATCTAATCCTTTTATTCTATATTTTTTGAAAAAATCTTGTTGCATCATTGAATGATAATATTTTCTTTTTGTTTCAAATTCATTTTTAGTTACTTTATCAAAGTTGAGTTTAAGTGCGCTGCCAATTATAACTTCATCTCTATATGTCATACTGTTCAGTATTCTTATATCTAATGCTCGAATATCCAACCAATCAGAGAAATGACTTAGAGTCTCTGAAGCCTGAATTTTTATAGTATCGTTCATTGATATTGTATAATCAGATGGATCTGACGAGAGTGCTTCCAATAGATCGTCGCTAGAACCTATATCTTTACTGCCAGAATAATTTATTTTTATATTATCACTTAAACCATCTTGATTTATTTCGTTGAGCATTGACGACACTATATTTATTGATAGCGCTGTTTTTTCATTATTAGTGTTAGATGAGATATTATTTTCGGTTGTAGTATCTATTATCAAACTTTCATTTATTTTACTTTCTATAAATTCACCTTCTTTCGTAATATTTATTGATGATGTATTAATATTTTGACTTTCTTTATTGATCTTATTAGTAACTCCAAAATTTAATCTATTGTCAGTTTGAAAATTCTCCACATTTCCAAAAAGAGTAGGAAGATTTATATTTTCATCTAGATTTTTAGATAATAGCTCATTGTTGTTTGGTAATAATATTTTCTGCCCGGCTTGTATTTCATTTACAGCATTGAGCTGATTTAACATGGTCAATGTTTCTACGGATACCCTGAATTTTTCTGCTATGATTGATAAATTATCCCCTTCTTCAGCTATATAGTTGATGTCTTGGATTTGAGTACTATATTTATTATTTGAATTTATCAACGAAATAAGGTTATTACTTTCAGGTAAACCTTCTGCTCTTAATTTAACTCTATATCCTCTTGGTATAAGTTTCGAGCCATCCCAGACATTGCTAAGAAGCGCAGGATTGTCATTTTTTATTTGCTCTAAGCTGACGCTAAGATCATTTGCGAACCCTTCTGCATTAATATAAGAATCTGCATAATATTCAACATATTTAGGAGCTGATTCATAATTTATATCACCAAAATAACTCTCAGCATTTTTTTCAACTTCATTTACAGCGAGAAGTTGCACATAAAAATTACGTGATGCGAATCCAAAAGAGCGACCTTTATAATCTGAAATAATTGTCTGTATATCTGTAGTACCGGTCTCTCTAACAGCCCTAGAGATGCCTGATACACCATGATTGTATGCAGTTATCGCAAGAGGCCATGTTCCCAAGACATTATAGTTATATTCCAACAAATTCATTGCTGCTTCAGCAGAGATATAAGGGTCTAAGCGTTCATCAACAATATTATCTATTCTCATAAAACGCTGACCGGTTACGCGAGTAAATTGCCACATACCTGAAGCTGCAGCAGATGAGAAAGCACTTGGGTTAAATGAAGATTCAACATGGGGAATGCCGGCTAATGCAATAGGTAAGCTTTTCGTAATAATTATATTATTAATATATTCTCGATATCTTCCTGACCGCTGTAGACCTAAGACGAACCTATCAGACTGACCAAGCTGCCAACGTATATTTTCTGAGGCTCTAATAAGTCTTTCATTAAGTACATCCCCAGGCCAGAGATTTAGTATGAGTTCCTGGTTGTTAGTAAGGTCGCTACGTTTTCCGTTTGCAAGAACCAATAAATCAGCCTGTATTTCTTTTCTGCGATCATCAATTATTTGATTATCAGATATTAGTTCATCATATATTATAGAAAGGTCTTCAGCGTCATGTAGAAAACCGTGGGCTGTATCGATTTCTGTATAAACTCGTACCCAGAAGTTTATTGCTTGTTCTAATTCAGGCGGTCTAGGTAAAACTAAATTATCTGCACCAAATACGCGAATAGTTTGACTCGAAATAATGAATATAAAAATATACAATATCGACATTATAGTAAGCCGTATAGTGCTCCAGAAAATACGAATATTTCTGATAGTTAAATATATATTTTCAATTGGTTGCATATTCAATATGAATTAGAATAAATATTTACAGTAGTATTTTTTTATAGGTAAAATTGTTTTACCTAAAGTTGTATCTAAATATCATTTATATTAGGGTATAAATAGGGAGCATCATGCAAGCTATACAATATTAATATTTATTTTTTTTAAGCTTTTTCCAGATCTTACTCCAGATCCCAATCTCATGCGCTAATTCACTATTAGATTCCAACTTATCTGATAAAGAATCAATTCTACAAAAAGGCATTAATATCTCATCAAGTTTAGACTGATCTGATCTTTTTGAATCGAAATCCAACTTATCACTTTTTGATATAGGTGGAAAATCAAAGATTTTAAATTTAGATATGAATTTTCTATTGCCTTTTGTTATTTCATTATTGAAGGAGTTAGGTAAGATGCTTATAAAACCAATATTAGAAATTTTTAATTCTTTATGAATGATGTCGACTAGATTCCAGTCTAAACTTTCCATTATGTTTTCATTGTCAATAACTAATATTTTACGCTCATTTGTTTGAATACTTGATTCAATATCTGTAATAGAAATTTTTATTATTTCTTTGTTTATAAGAGTAACAAGATTGGTTCCAAATTCAGGGTCAAAATATATTAATTTTATTTTTTCAACATTTTTCAAATGATTGATAATTATTTCTTTATAGTACTTAGCGTATGAATCATTCATTGAGCTTATAAAGCAATAAGGATCTTCAGACTTGAGTTCAGTGATAATTTGTTTAGCTGCTAACAGATGCTCATCATTGAAAAATATTATGTCCGAATTAAATTCTAATTTATTTGAATTATTATCATCTAACTCTTCCGGTTTTGAGTTTTCATTACTAAAAACATTTTTATCCTTTTTTTGATGATTATTTTCTATCTTTGGAGCGTCTGACGTGTCGTTCTTGCCAGGTATAACTAATTTAGATTTAACGTTTGTTTTAACTATTTTTTTTATTTTTGTTTTATTTTTATTTGGCGATTCAGTTTTATTACCAGAAATATTTTTAGATTTTTCTTTAGGTTTTAACGCGCTTTTATTTTTTTTAGGCACCGGCTTTTTATATTTCTTTTTCGCGAGTGCTTTTGATTTGATAGTGTTTGCTTCACCATCATCTACAGAATTATTTTTCTTTTTATTTTTATTCGAATCAACACTTTTCATTAAGGAACTCCTTATTAATCAATAATTTTCCCGTGTTCATCGAAATTTAACTCAGATGGGATTGTAACCCTTGGTTTCTTAACTTTTTTCCCGTTTCCGTCAAAAGAATTTAATTTATAAACATAAGCTATTACTTCAGCAACCGCTTCAAATAATAATCTCGGTATATCTTGATTAATCTCAGTTGTATAAAATAATGCCCTGGCCAATTGTGGCTGCTCAAATATATATATTCCGGAATCTTCAGCTTTCTTCCTTATACTTTTAGCCATCAAATCAGCACCTTTAGCTACCACTCGAGGGGATTCGCTTGTGCCAACTGCGTATGAAATCGCAACAGCAAAATGTGTGGGGTTAGTCACTATGACATCAGCCTCAGAGATAGCTTCGAGCATAGATGACATAGCAATTTCACGTTGTTTTTCACGTATCCTTTGCTTAACCAGAGGGTTACCCTCAGACTGTTTATACTCATCTTTAATTTCCTGAATTGACATTTTTAATTTATTTTTGAATGAGATTATCTGATAAGGGACATCAATCGCAGCAATAATTAAAAGTGAAATAGATAATAATATTATTCCTATCGCAAGAATACTCAACCCTCTATTAGTAGCCGTAAATAAATCTAAAGATGGTAAAGTAAATATTTCAGCCGAGTAGAAATATAACACTCCGCATAACACAGAACCTATCAATGATAATTTTAACATGCCCTTCATTAGTTCAACTAAACTTCTAGTGCCGAACATTCTACCCAACCCCTTGATAGGATTAAGTTTAGACGCTTTTGGAAAGAAACCTTTTATTGAAAAACCAACACCGCCAACTATATAAGCACTAGTAAAAGCTAATATTAAAGTTGTAAATAAAATTGGAGTTATTGCGAATAACCCTTTAGATGCAAGAGTGGCAAATAAAGGGGGTAGGACTTTGGTATCTAGAATAACTTTGGAATCGAACACAAACGCTTCTTGCAGGATTGATATGATAATTCTTCCTATAATCGCTCCCAAAAAATACAAAACACACGCCACTGCAATCGTTAATAAAGCTACAGATAAATCCTGCGACCTTGCATATTGCCCTTCTTTACGCGTTTTCTCTAATTTACGCGGCGTAGGTTCTTCTGTTTTTTCAGTATCGTCGGCCATTATATTCTTTGATAAAAGCTATTAATCATATTAAGACCATCTTGCCAAAATATTTCTATTCTTCCTAACATTCCTGGAAGTGCTATCAACAATAATATAATACCCATTAACAAGATGGCTGGGAAACCAACAGAAATGATGTTCATTGCTGGAGCTGATCTTGTGATCATACCAAGTCCAGCATTTACTAGAAGAACAGAGATCATAATAGGTAAAGAGATCACAAGCCCTCCTAAAAAAAGTAAAGGACTCCATTCTAAAAATATATTGTGAATAATATTTAGCGAAAAAATTTGTCCAATGGGAAAAACTACAAAACTTTGCATAAGGATATCAATTAAAACTAGATGGCCGTCAACAACAATAAATATTAATGTTGCTAGAATAATTAGTATCTGAGAGATAACTGGCACATTACCTAATGTGGGATCCATTAAATTTGCCATGCCTAGTCCCATTGAATTTGAAATGGCCTGTCCCCCTACTGCAATAGCTCCATTCACTATCTGAAGAATATAGCCAGAAAATAATCCTATAAATATTTGTACAATTATTTCAGTAACTAAAGCGCCTAAACTAAGAAGCTCGGCATTAAAATCAACAATCTCTACTGCTAACATAGTTAATACAGCAGAAAACATAACTCGGAATCTTATATTGAATGCGTCTAGGGAAAAAATTGGTACAGCAAGCATAAATGCTGATATTCGCGAGAATGGAACAATGAAAATATAGAAATAAGTTACTATCTCTGAAACTAAGAAATTCATTATTGCAAATAAAACGTTATATTCATTATTAAACTTTGAAAATGATCTACTAGGATAGTGATTTGCCAATTACCAATCAAAAACAATAACAATACTAATGCGATTAGTTTTGGAATGAAGCTAAGTGTCATTTCTTGAACTGATGTTGCAGCTTGAACTATTCCAACTAAAACACCGACAATCAGAATAGCCAAAAGTAACGGGCCAGCTATCAACGCTGTTACTATTAGCGCTTCTTGTCCAAGCGTTATCACGTCAGATGTATTCATTTGATATATTCTTTATCCATAATTTTAAATTGCAAAGCTAGCTGTTAAAGACTGCATTATAAGAATCCAGCCATCTGCAAGTACAAATAACATTAATTTAAATGGCATTGAGATCATCATTGGCGAAAGCATCATCATTCCCATTGACATCAAAACACTTGCAACGACTAAATCAATAATTACAAATGGTATGTAAATTAGAAAGCCTATAGTAAATGCTGTTTTCAACTCTGATGTCATAAATGATGGTATCAATATATTCAGTGGTATATTGTCATCTACGCCATCATAATCATACCCGCCTATATCAGAAAATATTAACAAATCACTTTCCCTTGTTTGTGCGATCATAAAAGTACGGATTGGTACAAGAGCTTGATCAATAGCTTGCTGACCGGCAATCTCCTCATCTATATATGGGATAATTGAATCATTGTATACAGTACTCAAAATAGGAGACATTATAAAAAATGTAAGGAAGAGAGATATCCCAATAAGTACAGTATTAGGAGGAGTCTGAGCTGTACCGATCGCCTGCCTTAATAGCGACATAACGATGATTATTCTTACAAAAGAAGTCATCATGATTAAAAGTGATGGCAGCAAAGTTAATGCTGTCATTAAAATTAATACTTGAAGTGTTAAACTGTACTGAGTTTGTCCGTCAGGATCCTCACTGATATTAATCAGCGGAATACCAGTTTGAGAAAAAGCAGAATTTGAAATTAAACTAACTATAATAAAAAATATAAACTGATATCTTTTAAAGTTATTTGATAAAAACTTCATTATATGATGCGCAAATCTAAATGTATTTATTGTGCTCATTTATGAAATCTCATGGATTAGAATTCTCAATCTCATTTACTTGTAGTTTCTCTATAGTCCATAAATGATCGATACGATCACCTGATATGGAGATTAAGGACACGCGATTCTTAGCTTCAACAAGAACTAAACGTTTTGTGGCATCCAGATAGGTTTGTTCTAATATTTTTATTCCCCCTGTATTTTTAGAGAGCCCAATACCTTTCATTTTTCTTAGGTAAAATAGAAATATTACTAATAATATTAAAACAAATGCTAGAGAAGAAATAACCCTAACAGTAGTAGATAAATCCATTTCTTACACCCGATAATTTTCAAACCTTTCAGCAGAAATAATAATTTTAATCAATATAATTATATCGTGCTAGAGAGATTTTAATCTTGTGCTCTTCGGAACTATTTGGTTCAATCTTATACCGTAACGTTCATTTACAAGAACGACTTCACCTTGGGCTACTAGAGTATTATTCACTAATAGATCAAGAGCTTCACCAGCAAGACGATCTAACTCAACAACAGACCCCTGCGTGAGACGCATTAATTCTTTTATTTGTAAAGTAGTTCTTCCAACTTCAACTGTAATTGTTACTGGAATATTTTTTAACAAGTCAGAGTCCATGCTAAGCCCTTCGAAAGACTCACCTACACTCAATTCTTTTTCAGCGTTTTCATCTACTTTATTTTTTGATTGCAGTAAAACATCTGCTTCGCTACCAGCTTCTTTATTTTCCATCGTAATATTACCCAGATTATTGTTCTAGTCTATTTATTTTCTTCTACATATCTTGAGTTAACTTCTACAGCAAGCTGCCCATCCATTTCACCAACAGTACCTAAAAAAGCTATTGAATCACAGATCATAAGTTCTGCAGAATCATTTATTTCTAGGGGAAGAATATCACCATTTTTCATTTCCTGGAGATCTCCATAAGTTGTTTCAATTTCAGCAATTTTAACATTGAGAGCAACAGGCAATTCCTCACATGCATCTTGAAGATCTGTTATCCATCTTGTCGACTGCTCATCCTCATCATCCGTAGTCTGTACCCTGCTTCGCAAAAGGTCTCTAATGGGCTTTAGTAAAGAAAATGGTTGAATTATCTGGATAAAACCTGATTCATTATCCTCAAGAGCAAAATCGAAACGACTGACTAGCATTAACTCATCTTCATCAGCAATTTGTGCAAATGCAGGATTAACTTCCTGGCTAACTCTCTGAAAATCAACTTGTATAATAGGTGCCCATGCTTCTTTCAGAGAAGCAAAAATAATATTCATCAAAAGCTGTATAATTGTATCCTCTGTTGGAGTAAATATTCGGGTAGCAGACAAGCTATCAATACCTTTCCCGAAACCTCCAAAAAAGCTATCCAAAGCTGAGAAAATAATCTTTGGATCAATAACTATAAGACTAAGCCCCCTCAATGGCTCCATTCTTACTGTAGATATTGCAAGAGGAGCTTGTAAAGCAGCTGTACTTTCACTAAATTGTTTAATTTTTATGCTATTTACATTGATGCGAGGCGTAGTTCGAAGAACCTCTATCAACCCCATCCTCAGCTGCCGAGCAAACCTCTCATTAACCAGGTCAACCGCACTTTGATTGAACCCAAGAGAACTGTCTTCCTTGGTGAGATCATGACTAATAGCCATTGAACTACCTGACGCATTGATGACTTTATCTTGCCCCATATGAAGATCTTCAGAGAGAGCAGAAAGTTCCTCTTCTGAAAGGCTAATATCATTGTCTGCCATTTGTAATTCCTAATAAATTTACTGTAAATTCAGTCTAAGTATCTTACTGCATAAGAAACTCTGTAAATAGAACCCTTTCTACGCCACCGAAACCCTCTACCTTCTCCAGCTCTGCATTAATCACTATTGCTAGCTCTTCCCCAACTTTTCCCCTAAAACCTACGGACAAGGTATCATCTTCTGTAACATAAGACAGGTGCTCAAGAACAGCCGATCTGACTGCTAGTTCATGCTTCATCAAATTATCAATGACCCTATCGTCATAATGGGTGCTTAATGTCAGACCAAGCTGCATAACCTTACGAGAATTTGAAACATTAACAGTGAAGGGCTGAGCAAATTGATGATAGAGAGTATCCAATCTATTATTATCAGGCAGCTCCATCAAATTGGGCACATTTAAACTATTTGCACTGGTAGCAGCTAATTGCTGTTCAGGTGTTTGAATCTCGTTAAGTTGCTGAATAATATCTTCTTCTTCATTGAAATATCCGGTGAAAAACATTGTTCCAACAATTATTGCTATAATTAATAAGATAGAAATTAAAGCCGCAGCAATAATTATTACCATCTTACGTTTACTGGTGTCATCATTTATAGTAGCTTCATCAGCCATAATATTTTACCTATTTGATAATTATATTTACTTTAATCGAATGGCCTTATACATATGTATCTAAACCATTTTCCAAGTCAATAATCGCAACATCGTTACTAACATCGATTTCAGAATCAACCAATTGGTTAGAATTAAGCACCTCATCGATACTCTTTTTATTTTCATTACTTTTGCTATTACTATCTTGATTCGATGCATTACTTTTTGTATTTAAATCAACAATTAATTCGCTTATTTTATCGCTCTGCAGACTATCCCTAAGACTAGAAAGATTTTGCTCAAGTATTTTGATAGCTTCCGGGTTGTCTCCAGTCATATTTATCTTTAAGCCAGAATTTTCGGAATAACTAACCTCTACACTTACCTTTCCAAAACTTTCCGGGTAAAGAGTAACAGTTATCTTTGAAACGCCTTTTTGATAACCACCTAATTGCTGCCTTATAACTGATTGCATTTCAGTGTTGAAATTGGAAATTAATACAGGCTTAGTAAATGTATCATTCTTTTTCTGCCCAGAAGGAGTAGATAGAGAAACGTTTGTTAATGCATCATGTGAATCATCACTGTGATTATGGACACCAATGCTTACTTCAATATTAAAATTCATTGATTGCTTAGAAATGTTTTGACTGTTTGATAAAGGCTTGATTGTCAACTTATCATTAATTGAAAATTCATTTTTCTTTGAATTATCAATATATCTCTTTGTGTCAAATTCTACTTCACGTGTAAAAGAGGACTCCTTTAGGGCCGGCAAGTTACTTCTAGGAAAAATTGAGTTGTTATTAATAGCTTTTTCAATTCCAATATTTCCCGGCGATCCGTTATCTTTATTGACCAAATGATGGGCCTTATTTTTAAAGGAATTGCCATCTAATATATCAGTCTTTGAATATTTTTTTAAGTCTAGAGCTTGTTTGGCAGAAACAGCTAATTCATTTTTTTCAGAGTCATATGATTTAGAAGTGATAGGCTCATCATCATTAATATTTATTAATGATGGTTTTGTAATATTTGGTATATTTTTCGTATCGCTGCTTTTTGAACTTAAATTTTCAGTTATATTTTTATTACTGCCTTGAATATTTACCGATAATTTCGCACCTATAATTTCCGATGCTGTTAATTTGTCAATATCATCATTCACTGTATTTTGCGCAGTGATATTTTTGTTAATTATATTTTCACGATATGATTTGTCATTAACTATCTGATTCGTATCTAATGCTGACTTATGCGATTTAGATGAATTAGATATCTGTTGCGTGACATCATTATCTGATATTTGTGAAAAAGTAGAATTATAATAAGGAGTGTCTGGCGAGTAAGCTTTTACTTTCTGGGCCGTATTAAATGCTTTATCATTCGGTTTTGACTCAGAATTAATTGAATAATTTTTTAT
>JABGVU010000034.1 GCA_018645865.1 Flavobacteriales bacterium | reverse complement strand
TTAGAGCAATTAGCTGGAACAATTCAAAATGATATCTTGAAAGAGTATATGGTTAGAAACACTTACATCTACCCACCAACTCCTTCAATGAAAGTTATCGCAGATATTTTTGAGTACACTTCAAATAATATGCCAAAATATAATAGTATTTCTATTTCAGGGTATCACATGCAGGAAGCAGGTGCAACAGCTGATATTGAGTTAGCTTACACTCTAGCTGATGGATTAGAATATATAAGAACAGGAATTGCTTCAGGGATGGAAATTGATACGTTCGCACCAAGATTATCTTTCTTCTGGGGAATAGGAATGAATCACTTTATGGAAATCGCCAAAATGAGAGCAGCAAGAATACTTTGGGCGAAAATGGTAAAAGAATTCAATCCAAAAAATCCGAAATCATTAGCTTTACGTACTCATTGCCAAACCAGTGGATGGAGCTTAACAGAGCAAGATCCATTTAATAATATTACTCGAACATGTATTGAAGCAATGGCAGCTGTAATGGGTGGAACACAAAGCTTACACACCAATGCTCTAGATGAGGCCATTGCATTACCGACTGATTTTTCAGCAAAAATAGCTAGAGATACCCAAATATATTTACAAAAGGAGACAGGAATTTGCAATACAGTTGACCCTTGGGGAGGATCTTACTATGTTGAGAAATTAACTCAAGAAATAGCTGAAAAATCTTGGAAACATATTCAGGATATAGAAAAACTTGGTGGTATGACAAAAGCCCTTGAAACAGGAATTCCAAAGATGAAAATTCAACAAGCTGCTGCAAGAAAACAAGCAAGAATTGATAGTGGACAAGATATTATTGTTGGTGTAAATATAAATCGCTTATCAAAAGAAGATAAAGAGCTTGAAATATTAGAAGTTGACAATACCGCTGTTAGAAATCTACAAATTGAAAGACTCAATAACATAAAAACAAGCAGAGATAGTGAAAAGGCAAAAAAATCTTTAACCGCATTAATATCAGCTTGTAAGAACAACTCAGGCAACTTATTGGAATTGGCTATAATAGCAGCAAGAGAAAGAGCCACACTAGGAGAAATATCAAATGCTATGGAAACCGTATTCGGAAGATATATTGCAAAAAATCAAACTATTTCAGGAGTATACAAAATGGAAATACAAAATAACGAAACTTTTAAAAGAGCCCTTGCAATGTCGGATGATTTTGCAGTAAAAAAAGGAAGAAGACCAAGAATTATGATTGTAAAAATGGGACAAGACGGACACGATAGAGGGGCTAAAGTAATAGCAACTTCTTTTGCTGACTTAGGATTTGATGTTGATGTTGGCCCACTTTTTCAAACTCCGAAGGAAGCTGCCAAACAAGCAGTTGAAAATGATGTTCACATTCTAGGAATATCCTCATTAGCAGCAGGACATAAAACATTAGTTCCGCAAGTAATTGCAGCCCTAAAAGAATATGATCGTGATGATATTTTAGTAATAGCAGGAGGTGTAATTCCTCAACAAGATTATGATTATCTGTACAATGCTGGAGTAAGTGGTGTGTTTGGCCCCGGCACAGTAATTGCAGAATCAGCAATAGATATTATAAATAAAATGATGTAAAAAGCTAAAAGATAAATTGAAAAAATCCTTCTTTTAAAAATTAATCAGGCTTTTTCAATTGGAATTTTTTAATTTTTGACTTTGTAAAATCAAGACTTTGACAGCAATTAGGTAAAGCATTATGAGCACTCTCATTTGCCCTTACATCATCAGCATTATAACCAAGATTTGAAATAATTGTTCTAATATTTTCAACTGAGTTCTTTTTTGTTTTAAAAGTAACAGTTAAAACTTGACTTTCGATATTTAAATTTACAGCAGTAACTCCTTTTGTAAACTGCATTTCTTCTTCAATCCTATCTTTACAACAATTAACAACGCATTCTGCTGAAGTTTTAATTTGTACTGTTTCTTTTTGTGCCCAAGCATTTATAGTTAAAATACTGAATAAGGCAATTAATATTTTTTTCATGTTTTTATTTATTTAATTATTATTTAATTTTAAATCTAAATCCTGCATATATCATTCTACCATTAATTGGTGCATAAATTAATGAAGCATCAAAAGCAGTATTTGAACCTGAAACAGGAGTCCCTAATATCGGATTAATTTGAGTATAACCTAGTAAGTTTTCTCCTCCTATATACACATCAAATCTCCGAAATTTCTTAGTTATTTGAGCATTGTAAAGATAAAATGATTCTGAACACTCTTTTGCAATATCTTTATGTTCAGGAATTCTACTCTCACCCACATAGTTAGCCGTAACATCAAATACCAATTTATCAAAATTAGTAGCATAAGCAAGATTCAATAAAAATCTATCTTTTGGAATAAGCGGATTTTCTTTAAGCCCCTCATAATCATAGGTGCTTTTCACATCATTAATTTTATAGGCCATCTTTATATCAAAACGATCAAACAACTCATAAGCAAAATCCAATTGCATACTAGTTGCATAAGAATCTCCTTTTAGATTATAAAACGATAACTCATTTTGATTTTCAATATCAACCACAATTTGATTTTCAAAATCAGTACGATAAACATCTGCATTAAATGTTCCCTCTTTTCCAAAAAGATAAAAACAATATGTAATGTTCGCTCCATAATTCCAAGCAATTTCAGGGTTTAAATTACTGCCAATTGAGATCTTTCTGTTAGAAGCTAAAAATGAAGCATTCTCAACAAACACATTAGCAACGCGAAAAGCTTTTCCTGCTGAAAAACGAATTGCCATTTTCTCAGTTGGATTGTATTTCATATTTAACCTTGGCAGATAATTTATTTTCTCAGAATTATTGTAATAATCTGCACGTATTCCAGCTGTAAGATTAAAACTCTCTCCCCATTTGTAAGAATACTCTGAAAAAAGACCTGTCATCAAATCTACTCTTACTTTATCTGTAAAAGCAGTATCAATTCCTGAAAAACTTTCGGTATATCTATCCGCATAATAACTTGATCCATATTTCAATTTATGGTTAGTACTGCCAATATAAGTTTGTCTTATAAGATTAAAATAAGCACCCTCCTGTAAGCCTTTGTATTTATTTTCTCCAAAAAAAGCAGTTTGATTATGCCTTCTGAAAGAAGTTTGCAAACCCACACTTTTACCAGGTAAGTTTGGTTGTATCGCTCCAGTTTTTGAATTAAACTCTAATAAGTCATTATGAATATTCACTTCATAAGGGTTAAGCGCATTTTCAATAGTCCCTCCTAATCTATCCTCCACCAAGCCTCTTGCAGTTAATGAAATATGATAACTTCCATCCGCTTTATAATCCCATCTATTTAGCATATTTACCTGTTTTACTTTTGGCATATCTAAGAACTCATCATCATTATTATCAACCTCTTTATCAAAATAAGAAACATGAGTAAACAGATTACTCTTCCAACCTCCTTCTTTTTTAGCAAACAATAAATTATTTTCTAGTTTTCCTTCAGAATTAGTATAACCATTCCAAAATAATTTTGGAGCATATTCTGGTTTATAATATTCTAAATTAATCTGCCCAGCAAAAGACTCAAAACCATTTACAACTGAACCACTTCCCTTAATAATTTGGATAGACTCTATCCAAGTACCGGGGACATAACTCAAGACATAAGCAGAGGAAATTCCTCTTATTAAAGGCATATTTTCTTGCGTTATCTGGGTATAAGCTCCATCCAAACCTAACATTTGAATTTTCTTAGCTCCTGAAACAGCATCAGTAAAATTAACATCAACAGTAGCGTTTGTACTGAAACTTTCTGAAAGATTGCAACAAGCAGCCTTTTCTAACTCTCCAGTTGAAAGGGTTTGCATATTAATAGAGCTAACTGTAGAGAACTTAGTTTTGTTTACCTTCCCCTTCACCTTTACCTCTTTTAGTTCAAGGGATGGAGTAAGCTGAATGTAAAGTTGTGTATTAGCCTCTATAAGCTGAGTATATTGTTGATATCCCACAAAACTCACCACCATAATTGCAGGAAATGCTGTTGGCTCAACAATTGAGAAATTTCCATCTCCCTTAGTCGCTACACCAATTGTTGTTCCTTCCCAATACACATTAGCTCCAGGAATTGGGACTTCTGAACCATCATTTACTATTTCAATAACCTTTCCAGTTATTTGATTTTGTGCTTTTATATTTAAACTTACAATAAGCACTATTGCAATAATTATTATATTCTTCATTTCTTATTTTATAAAATTAAAACTCTAGTTAACAAGAGTTAATTCTATATTAAAAATGATTGTATTTGAGCTAATTGGGGTTTGTTCAGTTTTGGTGGTGGTATACCACTAAAATAATTATTAACGTTTAAAAAATATGATTTACTATCATACGAATTGAAGAAAGAAAGTAAACTAGCTTTTTCTGAAAAATCAAGTTCAAAAACAGTTAGTATAGTTTCAAAATCATAATGAATATTCTGAGTACTACTTGCACATGATTTATCATTAGTTTCAGGGCAACAAGATTTTTGAATCTCA
>JABGVU010000041.1 GCA_018645865.1 Flavobacteriales bacterium | reverse complement strand
GGTCAGTGCGCAATGTGTAAGGCTGTTGTGGAGGCTAATTTGGAATCAGGAGATACTAAAGGGGCAGGTTTAAATGATGGAATTTTGTTTTTAATGTCTATGCCTTATATTGCTGTTTCCCTTTTTGCATTATTCTTTTATTTACAGAAAAGAAAAAATCAAACTGCTTAAATTTTTCTTTTTTCAAAAACTTATTTTCTTGTAACTATTTTTTAGTCTTTCATAACTAATTGTTTGCTTTCGGAAAGGCTATTTTCATTTAACTTTCGCAAATCATCTGGACTATTAATGTTACTCAATAGTGGACCTTGTGGATATGTATTAGTTTTGCTCATTTATATACGTGCAAAGATAAGGTATTTTAGATTTTTTATGTCAAATAATGAATAAACAACTTATATTTAATTGATTATAAGATTTTCACCAATTCTATTTAACATAGTATAGTTAATAATTGAAATTGATGGTATATAATAGTTGTTGTATTTAATCGCAAGTTTGTATTATGAAAAAGACACTACTAGTATTCTTGTTTTTGCCAATGATTGGGTTTGGGCAACAAACTTATGTGCCTGATGATAATTTTGAGGCTTACTTAGAATCTAATGGTATGGGTAATGGTATTGCTAATGATGATTACGTTACTACTTCTAATATTAATATGATTACTTATTTAAATGTAAATAGCACTGCTATAATTAACTTAACAGGTATAGAAGATTTCACTAATTTAATTCATTTGGAATGTTGGGGGAATCAATTAACAACCCTAGATATAAGTCAAAATACGGCTTTAAATTCTTTATTATGCCACGCTAATCAACTAACAGCCCTTGATGTAAGTCAAAATACTGCTTTAATTGAATTAAATTGTATAGACAATCAGCTAACTAGTCTAGATTTAAGGAATAATACTTCTTTAAATTATTTATATTGCTATAATAATCTAACTCTATATTGTATTGATGTAAATAATGTGGCTTGGGCAAATTCAAATTGGACATCAATAAATAACAATATAGATTCTACAGTTTCTTTTAGTATAAATTGTGCGAATGCACTTGGTTGCACAGATTCACTTGCCTGTAATTATAATTTTTCAGCAACAATAAATGACGCTACTTGTTCATTTAATATTGTATGGCAGCAATCATTCTCAATATGTGATGGAGATATAGTAATGGTTGGAACTAGCTTCTATGATACAACAGGAAACTACATAGACACTTTAAGCGCAGTAAATGGTTGTGATAGTATAGTTTACACTAATATTTCAATTGATTATAATACATCGTCATATGACACATTATCTGTTGCTGCAAGCATTGCATGGAATGGTACTATTCTAAATAAAACAGGAGATTACTCAGTTATATTAACTAATTATGTAGGATGTGATAGTATTGTAAGTCTTAATTTGACGGTTACTACATCAGGAATCTCAGATATAGCTAATAATAAAAGCCTCCTAATTAAGATTACTGATATGTTAGGAAAAGAAACCCCTTACAGAAAAAACACCCCTCTCTTTTATATCTATGATGATGGTACTGTGGAGCAAAGAATAATAGTAGAATAAAGCTAACTAACTTCTTAGCGCAATACTCAATTCTTTCAATTGTGCTTCATCAATATCTGATGGCGAGTCAATCATTACATCTCTACCCGAGTTATTTTTAGGGAATGCAATAAAATCACGGATGCTTTCTTGTCCGCTCATAATTGCACAAATTCTATCAAAACCAAAGGCAACACCTCCATGTGGTGGTGCTCCATATTCAAAGGCTTCCATCAAAAATCCGAATTGCTCTTTTGCTTCAGTTTCACTAAATCCTAAATGCTTAAACATTAATTGTTGTAAGGCTTTATCGTGTATTCTTATACTTCCACCACCTATCTCATTTCCGTTCATCACAAGGTCATAAGCATTAGCACGCACTGCTGCTGGTTCAGTGTCTAGTTTTGCAATATCTTCTAGCTTTGGTGAAGTAAAAGGGTGGTGCATTGCATGGTATCTTTCAGTGTCTTCATCCCATTCTAATAGTGGGAAATCAAGTACCCATAATGGTGCAAATACTTCTGGGTTTCTAAGTCCTAATTCTTCTGCTAGGTGTAGTCTTAATGTTCCTAATGCCTTTCTTGTTTTGTCTGTTCCTCCTGCCATTATTAAAAGTAGGTCTGCTTTTTCACAGCCTGCTTTTTCGGCCCAAGCTTTTCTTGCATCTTCATCAAAAAACTTATCTACTGTCGATTTTGATGTTCCGTCTTCATTGTATTTGCAATAGATAAGTCCTGTTGCACCAACTTGTGGTGTTTTTACAAAATTGACTAATTTATCTAATTGTTTTCTTGTGTAGTTAGCACATCCTTTTGCATTAATGGCAACAACAAGTTCTGCATTATCAAACATCCCAAAATCTTTTCCTTGGCATAGGTGATTCATTTCTACAAACTGCATGTCAAAACGAATATCTGGCTTATCCGAACCATACAAAGCCATAGCATCATCATAAGTCATTCTTGGGAATTCATTTAGTTCAACTCCTTTTACTTTTTGTAGTAAATGACGCATTAATCCTTCAAACATATTAAGAATATCTTCTTGTTCAATAAAGGACATTTCACAGTCAATCTGAGTAAATTCTGGCTGTCGATCGGCACGCAAATCCTCATCTCTAAAACATTTTACAATTTGATAATATTTATCAATTCCACCTACCATAAGCAATTGCTTAAAAGTTTGTGGCGATTGTGGTAATGCGTAAAACTGCTTTTCATTCATTCTACTTGGTACTATGAAATCTCTTGCTCCTTCAGGTGTTGATTTTATTAAATAAGGAGTTTCTACCTCAATAAATCCTTGATTGTCCAAGTAATTTCTTGTTGCTTTTGAAACCTGATGTCTTAGCAGTAAGTTTTCGTTTATTGGGTTTCTTCTTATGTCAAGGTAACGATACTTCATGCGTATCTCGTCCCCACCATCCGTTTCGTTTTCAATCGTAAAAGGTGGTGTTTTTGATTTGTTTAGTATTGTGAGTTCACTAATATCAATTTCAATTTCTCCTGTTGGAATGTTCTTGTTTTTACTTTCTCTTTCTATTACTTTTCCTGTTATCTGAATCACAAATTCACGTCCTAATTTTCTGGCATCAACACAAAGTTCAACATTTACATCCATGTTAAAGGCCAATTGTGTAATTCCGTATCTGTCACGCAAATCTACAAAAGTCATTCCTCCTAAATCTCGTGTTTTTTGCACCCATCCGCTTAGGGTTACTTCTTGGTTAACATTTGTAATGTTTAATATGCCGCAATTGTGTGTTCTTAACATCTTATTAATTATTAGCTTGCGAAATTACAAAACAAAATGTGGTTTAGGTATCTTTGCCTTATGGAAATTAATCCTTTTAACGATACATATTTTATGAAACAAGCTCTTTTGCAAGCAAATGAAGCCTTTGAAAAAGATGAAGTTCCTGTGGGAGCAGTTATTGTATGTGACAATCAAATTATTGCTCGGGCTCATAATTTTACCGAACGTTTAAATGATGTAACGGCTCATGCCGAAATGCAAGCTTTTACAGTAGCTTCCGATTATCTGGGTGGAAAATACCTAAATGAATGCACGCTTTATGTTACGCTTGAACCTTGTATAATGTGTGGTGGAGCGGCTTATTGGACACAGCTTAAAAAGGTAGTTTATGGGGCAAAGGATGAAAAAAGAGGCTTTTCCTCTTTATCAGAAAATATCCTACACCCAAAAACCGAAATCGATAGTGGCTTGCTACAAGAAGAATGCTCAAAATTATTGTCCGATTTTTTTCAAAACAAAAGGTAAATAAGCGTATTTTTACCAAAAATTAATTGTTATGAATTATCCAGAAGAAATGTGCGCTCCAATGCGTGAAGATTTAACCTCAGTAGGTTTTGTTGAGTTAAAAACTGCTGAAGCTGTATCGGACTTATTAGATAAAAAAGAAGGAACTGTTTTAGTAATGGTGAATTCAGTGTGTGGTTGTGCAGCAGGTAATGCACGTCCGGCCGTTAAAATGACAACACAATTCGATAAAAAAGTAGATACTTTTGCAACTGTTTTTGCAGGCCAAGATATTAGTGCTGTTGCTAAGGCCAGAGAATACATGGCTCCATTTCCTCCTTCATCACCAGCTATTGCTGTTTTTAAGGATGGTAAATTAGTACACTGTATCGAGCGTCATCATATTGAAGGAAGGTCAGCTGAAATGATTGCTGATAATTTAAAAGATTGCTTTGATAACATCTGCTAAGTAGCAAAATTCTGATTTCAAATTTAAAATATTACGGACAACTTTTAAAATTTAAGTTGTCAATTACGGTTGTATTTTCGGCTATAATTGGTTATTTATTAGGGGTTGATACTTTTGATATTACTACTTTTAGCTTATTAGTTGTTGGTGGATTCTTTGTTACAGGTGCTGCTAATGGTTTAAATCAGGTAATTGAACGCGAACACGATAAATTCATGGAACGAACTGCTGTTCGTCCTCTGCCGCTAGGAAATTTATCAGTTACTCAAGCATTTATTTTTTCAATACTTCTTGGTGCTTTAGGTATCTTTGCTTTAAACTATATTAATCCACAGGGTAGCTTCTTTGGTTTGATGTCAAAATCAGGGGCCTTTGGTTTGCTTTCTATGGTGTTATATGTTTTAGCGTATACACCACTTAAAAGGATTTCATCTTTTGCAATTACAGTGGGGGCTGTACCAGGCGCTATTCCGTTTTTACTTGGATTTGTTGCGGCAACTGATGATTTTGGTATTGCTGCAGGAACGCTTTTTGCCATTCAGTTTTTTTGGCAATATCCACACTTTATTGCTATTGCTTGGGTACAAGATGCCGAATATAAAAAGGCAGGTTTTAAAATGATGTTCGGAGGTGAAAAAGGAAAGTTTTCAGCTTTTATTGGCGTGGTTACTGCTATGCTTATGACCTTTATTTCCATTGCTCCTTTTCTGTGGGAAATTCCTTTATTATCCCTATCTATTTATGGGTTAGTTACTGTATTTTTGTTGGGGTTTTGGTTCACTTTTAAAGCAGTTAAGCTATACAAAAATTGTGATGATGTAACAGCTCGAGCTTTAATGCTAAGTTCTTTTACTTATTTGCCTTTAATGCAAATTGTTTATGTGTTAGATAAATTTATAATTCAATAAAAAATATGAAAAAACAAGACTCCTTTTTTGTTCCGTTAATTATTTCACTATCAATTATTATACCTATTGTAGTTGCTTTATTAATGTTGTTTCCTAATGTATTTCATATAGAATCTGAAAGCATTGATTTTAGCTCCTTACCTTTCTTTCATGCTATTTTGAATGCTTCAACATCAGTACTTCTATTTACAGGATTTATTTTGATTAAAAATAAAAAAACCAATTTGCATAAAATTTCAATGCTTTCAGCTTTTGTTTT
Organism: Flavobacteriales bacterium; assembly: GCA_018645865.1. Classification (GTDB taxonomy): domain Bacteria; phylum Bacteroidota; class Bacteroidia; order Flavobacteriales; family BACL11; genus UWMA-0277. The sequence continues at coordinate 56,793 of JABGVU010000041.1, read as the reverse complement.
ATCATCTATATTCTTGTTGTCATATGTAACTTCAAAACTTACTAATGCACCAGTTCCTTTTGGAGGAGATGGGATGATCAGCTATATCTACTTTTTCATTCTTATTTCTCATATTATTTTGTCAATTTCGGTTTTGCCATTGGCACTTTTCTCTATTTATAGAGGAATTACAGGTGAGATTGAAAAGCACAAAGCAATTGTAAAATATACTTTTCCGATATGGATGTATGTTGCTATTACTGGAGTACTGGTATATGTTTTAATGTCTCCTTACTACAAATAATCAGTTATTTTATTTAAAATTTAAGGAGGTATTTGCCTCATTTTTTTGCATTGTTTTTTTCAGCATATCATTTGTTTATCTGTTATCATAAAATTTGTATCTTGCGCAGAATTAAAATTTAAATTAAATTCTATTTTTATGAAAAAGATTTTACTAATTGTGTGCGCAGTATTCTTTGCACTTTTTTCCAATAAAACCAATGGACAAACCATTAATAATATTCTCATTACTGATACTATTAATTGCCCTGGAGGTACAGCCGATATTCAAGTAAATATTTTAAACCCTGCTAATAATACTTACAGTGTTGTTTTGCAAAGAATGAACGCATTTACTAATTTTAATTCTGTTTACTCAGGGCAATGGGCTATAAATACTCAGGCATTAACTCATTCTTTCGTAAATTTAGATCCAGGAAACTATAGAATTTTATTAGTTGATACAGCCTGCTCCCCTCCGTATAATCAACTTTTTAATCTTCCTGCGAATGACCCATGTATTTTTAGTGCAATGTTTCAACCTATTATAGAGCCAGATCCATTAGTATTGTCTGTTTTTGACGACACATTATCTTGTTGGAATTCGCCAGATGCTTTAATCACAGTTAACTTAACTGGTTATACTCAGCCTTATACAGTGTGGTTGTATGATGCAATAGGTAATAATATTAATGGTCCTACGCTTTTAGGGCAGTTTGATACAGCATATACATTTCCAACAGCAGTCTCAGCTGGAACATACACTATTGATGCTACGGGCCCTACTAGTTGCCCTGTTGTCTCTGTATCTCATGATGTTTTAGCGCCCGATACAATATTAATTGATGCCGAAATAACTTCTGAAATTAGTTGCTTCGGAGCTGCTGATGGTGAAATAACTATTACTAGTATTACAGGAGGAAGCATTCAGCCTTCACCTAACTATACTATTTTTATGTCTGGTCCTAATGGCATTGATACTCTTTTACTTACTTCTTTCCCACTTATAATTCCTGATTTAGAGCCTGGTAATTATCAACTAACGGTAATTGATGAGTTCGGTTGCGATACAATTAGTGAGGAATTTAACTTTACACAGCCTAATGAACTAAGCGCATCTACAACTTATATTAATCCCACTTGCGATGGTTATAATGATGGTTCTATTACACTTACATTAAGTTCTATTCATCAAGGAGCTGGAGGACCTTTTCAATACACTCTAAATGGGGGTTTTGTTTGGCTTTCCTTCAATAATTCATTTGTTGTTGTTCCTAATCTCCCTGATGGTGTATATTCAAATATTAGAGTTAGAGACGTTAATGGTTGTGAATTTAACTTACCCAATGACACATTAAGGGATTTAGATCCTGTTACTTTTAGTTTAACTGCCTTTGATTATAATGGTTTTCAGACTAGTTGTAATGGAGTATGTGATGGTGAAATTACGATTAACAATATGCAGGGTGGAGCTGGCGCTCCTTATTCAATTGGCGGTACTACCATTTTTGTTGATACTATAAGGGATTCTCTTTGTGGATCAATAATAGGAGAAGGAGGGATTACTTATTTTGATACTATCCAAGATGCAATTGGATGTTTAGGATTTGGAAATATTACTCTTTACGAGCCAGAAATATTTTCAATTTCAGCAGTCCCAGTTTTAAAACTTAATAATTTTAATGTTTCGTGCCCAGGCGTATGCGACGGAGACGTAATGGTTACTCCAGGTGGTGGAGTAGATTCAATAGCTTATTCGATTACAAATATGGGGCTTTTTGCCACCAACATCACTCCATCTACTGTTCAGGCAACAGGAGTTTGCGGTATTAATACAAATAATGGCCCACATACAGTTGTTGCAATTGATGCAAACGGATGTATTGCAGTAGACTCTAATATAATCCTTCTTGAACCAACATTATTCACTTATGATATTGATTCTATCAATGAAAATTGCTCCTTAAATAATGGGAAAGCATGGGTATCTAATATCAATGGTGGTTTGCTTCCTTACACTTATACTTGGACTGGCCCTGTAGGTACTGTTCCTTTTACGAATAATGATACAATAGAAAATTTATCTTATGGACAATATAATGTAACGGTAACTGATGCTATGGGTTGTTTTTTCACTGATTCAACTTTTGTTGATTCTTCCTTTATTTTAGTTGATCCTATAAATGTTTTAGTTCCATGTAATGGAATTGATAATGGGGAAATTACTATTAATACTAATGGAGTATTGTTAAGTCAGATAGTTTTAGAAAATCTTACAACTAACGATACCTTAGTTTATTATATTAGCTCCTATGATTCTTCTGGTGTTTTAGTGCAAAACCCTAACATTGATACTATTATGAATTTTGATAATTTAATTTCTAGTAATTATGAGTTAAGGGTTGAGTTATATGGCAATACTCAAGGCTCACAAGGATGTGCTAGTATGAGCTATCCAATTACTATTGGTGATTCTGTTAGTATGAATGCAACATTGGATGTAGCACTATCTCAATTGGATTTAGCTTGTTTTGGTGATATGACGAATTCTATTATTCTTCATGTTTTAGATGGATTTGGCGGATTACAATCCCCAAATAACAATAATTTTAACGCCTATACCGTTAATCCACTTGGACCTCAAAATATTGCAATTAGTGATGTTGCTACTGGTAACAATAACTTTTTGTTAAATGGCGGTCCATTGTCAGTTGGAAATTATAATATTGTGGTTACACCTAATATTCAAGATGCTTTTGGGACTCAACTTTTCACTAATTGTTATGATACAGTTGCAGTTTCAGTGACTCAGCCTGATTCTATGCAATTTACTTTAGGTACAGTGCAAACATTGTGCTATGATGATAGTACTGGTATAGTATTTGTAGATACTATTTTTGGTGGTAATTCAGGAGAATATAATTATGTTTGGAGAAATTCATTAGGTAATATTATTAATAATTCTGCTGATTTAGTAAGTGATTTGCCAGTAGGTATGTACTATTTAAGCGTCCAAGATTCTTTAAGCTGTTTGCCAATTACTGTTGATTCTATAGAAGTTACCTCTCCGGATTCTATTAGTTGGATAACATCAGTTACTGCAATTGATAGTTGCGAGTACGCGAGTCCAGTTGGTTCTATTTTGGCAACCTCTTTAGGGGGTGTAGGAGCACATTCTTATTTGTGGGAGGGTTCGGATGCAAATGGTAATCCGTTCAGTATTATTAACCAAACCATTTCTTCACTAACTTCAGGAATGTATTATATAACAATTACAGATTCAAATCTCTGTTGGAAAGAGGATTCTGTCTTTATTGAAAATGGTCAAAATCCTTCTCTTGATCCAAGTTCTTTTACTAATGTAAGTTGTTTTGGAGCGCATGATGGATCTTACATTGGTATTGTTGATTTATTAAATGGTAGTTTATCATTTCCGTATACGTTTTATGATTTTAGCTTAAGTTCTTTTGTATCAGGATATATTCCTTCTGATTCTTTATTAGGACCAGGCGATACAATTAATATTAGATTAAAAGATAATTTCGGTTGTGTTGATTCTATTTTTTATGTAATTACAGAACCAGATTTGTTAGAAATTACTCATCTCGATACACTAACTTATATTGGTGGCTACAATGTTTCTTGTAATGGAAGCTTAGATGGAGAGTTAACAATACATACTGTAGGAGGTACTCTTGATTATACTTATTGGTTACAGGATATATCAATTTCACATCCTACTTCAACAGATTCTGTCTTTTCTGGTTTAGCAACTAATTATTATCAAGCATTTGTTATTGATGATCATGGCTGTTTGGATTCATTTGATATTTATCTTAGTCAGCCTGATTCTTTATTGATAGATTCATTTGACATTCACACTTACATAGGTGGAAATAATATATCTTGTGATGGATTTAATGATGGTGCAGCGCAAGTAAATGTATCTGGTGGTAATCAAATATATTCGTACCTTTGGTCTAACGGCTCAGTTACTGATACTGCAATTAACTTAAATGCAGCTTCTTATTCAGTTACTGTAACCGATCCTAATGGTTGTTTTGCGATTGATTCTATTAATTTAACAGAACCTACGCCATTAATCATTTCTGGGTTTAATACAGCTCACTTATTATGTAAAGGAGGAGATAGAGGAAGTTCTACTGTAAATGTTTCAGGGTCTATTCCTGGATATACTTACTTGTGGGATAATGCTAACAGTACAACATCTACTTATATCAATCCTAATGATACAGTTCCTTCAATGAATGACACTATGGCATTTGCCGATACATTAAGAGCTGGTTGGTATAATGTAGAAGTTTGGGATATGAATGGCTGTTATATTACAGACTCTGTTGAACTTACTGAGCCAATTATTTCAATAACAATTGACAGTTTAATTGTAACTCAAATGACTTGTTTTAGTTATAATAATGCTAGTGTTGATATTATTGCAACAGGACCTCAACCAATTCCGTATTCTTATTCTGTTTATGATGAATCTAATCCAGCCAATATTCTGCAAGGAAATATTGGATTTACACCAGGTCTTTCTTTAGGAAATTATGTTGCTTTGGTGGAGGATAATTTAGGCTGTTTAGATAGAGATACATTTACAATTAATCCTCTTGATTCAGTTTATATTGACACTGTTGTATTTAATAATGTTAGTTGTAATGGTTTTAATGATGGATATATTCAAAATATAGTTCCTATGGGAGGTATTGCCCCATATGAATACTCTATTGATGGAGGGCCTCATTTTTCTTCTTGGTTATGCAATACTAACCCTAACACTTGTCCTACTGGATACATTTTTAGTGGCTTAGCTGCAGGTATATATGATGTTGAAATTTGGGATGCCAATGGATGTGCAAATTCTTATAAGATTACAATTAATGAACCTGTTCAAATGTCAGTTTCTATTACTACTAATAGCTATAATAATTATCAAATATTGTGTAATGGAGAATCAGATTCAGCATTTGTAAATGTTAGTGGAGGGTTATCACCATATACTTTAGATTACGCAAGCACTTCTCTTACTAATAATTCTGGAATATTTACTTCTCCAGGCTTATCTTCAGGAATTTACATATTCACTATAACTGACGATAATAGTTGCACTTACATGGAATCAGTTGCTTTTAATGAACCTAATCCAATTACTATAAACCCTATTATCACAGATGTATTCTGTGACGGGTTATGTACTGGAGAAATTACAGCTATAGTAAATGGAGGAGTAGGCTTAGGTAATGGATCTAATTATTCATATCAGTGGTATACAGGTAACACAACTACTTCTCCTTTAATAGGACAGACTTCATATAATATAAATAATCTGTGTATTGGAGACTATACTATTCAAGCTACTGATGCAAATGGCTGTACAGGATTGTTAACTCCTACTATTGGAGCAGATGTGCTTCAAATTAATATTACAAATTCAGTGATTACTAATCTTAATTGTTTTGAAGATTGTGACGGATCAGTCAATATAAATGTTAGCGGAGGTGTCCCTGCTTCTTCAGGATCTGCATATACTTATTTATGGGATGATATTCTTAGTCAAACAAATCAAACAGCAATTGGTTTGTGTCAAGGATTATATAATTGTACTGTTACTGATATGGCCGGCTGTATTGTAACAAATTCTATTCCTTTTATTGTTACTCAACCTGATGAATTTGATGCGAATATTATTTTATCTTCTGCAATTGAATGTAATGGAGGTACAGGTGATTTAACTATCATGACTACTGGAGGATCAAACCCTATTGGTTCATATGAATGGTCAGACGGAACAACAACTAATACTTTAAATAATGTTATCTCAGGTAATTATACTTGTTTTGTAGAAGATAATAATGGTTGTACAGATACAGCTCATTACAACCTAGCAGAACCGTCTATTCTAACGATATTAGAATCTGATATTGTTGTGTCAGATGTAAAATGTAAAGGAGGCAGTACAGGAGAAATTCAAATAATGGGATCTGGAGGAACTCCAATTCCAGGAATACCAGGTAAATATAATTATAAATTATTTGATGTAAATAATATACTAGTTGCTACTATTACTAATCAATTAGTAGCTGTATTTACTGGCTTAAGTACTGGAATTTATTTTATAGAGGTTACGGATAATAATAATTGTTCATACACTACAAGTAATTTATTTATTGGTCAGCCAGATAATGATTTGGAAATTACTATTGATTTTTATGATGAAACTTGTTTATTGAATGATGCTTATGCAGTTGTTTACCCAATAGGAGGAACGCCTACTTACTCTTTTGACTGGGATAATAATGGTGCTTCTTCAAATGCTCAACAAATATTATTAGCTGGAGAAAATACTCCTCATACTGTTATAGTTACTGACTTTAATGGATGTGAAGTATCTGAAACAATTACTCTTTTAGGATATAAAAATGTTTTCTTACCTAATAATAATGATTATTATAATGCAAGTATTTGTTTAGGAGAAACTATTAATATTGATATTGACGGTAAACTAGGGCTTACTTATGTTTGGACTATGAGTAATGGAGCTGTTGTTGCAACTACTGCCGATTTAACTTTAATGACAGATAGTTCATTTTCTCCAATTGAGATATTAACACTTACAATTACTGACCCTGATTGTGGAGGATCTCATAGCGTGATTGCAACAGTTAATATTGATGATTTAGATCCACAATGCTCAGCAGATAAGTTAACAATTCTGTTGGATCAAAGTGTTACCTTATCAGAAATAGGACCTGTTAATTTTGATACATATGAATGGACCAATACAAATGGAGATCTACTGTCTAGCAATAGCTCATTTACAGATTCGCCTAAAAAATCTGACTGGTATAATTTATATGTTACAAATGGTATTTGTAAGGGATACTGTTCAATTTATATAACCTTAGGTGTACTTCCATTTGACGCAATATCTCCTAATGGGGATGGAATGAATGACGAATGGGTTATTCAAGATTTAGAAAGATATCCTGATGCAATTGTTAAAGTCTTTAATAGATGGGGGCAATTACTTCTTGAAAGTGATGGTCCTTCATATCCTAATAATGATTTTAATTGGGAAGAATTAACTGTAGGGACTTATTACTATATTATTGATCTAGGAAATGGAGATCTGCCTCAAACTGGACCAATTACAATTATTAAATAAATTTATAATATGAAAAAGATAGCATTATTTTTTGTTTCAATCTGTTTAGGAGCTGCTTCATACTCTCAACAGCTTCCGCAGATAACTCAGCACATGATTAATAATTATGCAGTAAATCCTGCTATTGCTGGAATGTATGATTATTATCAAGTTAAAACAACCATTCGTAATCAGTGGGTTGGTATTACTGACGCACCAAGAACTACAATTTTAAGTATCTATGGTAAGAAAAATGAGCGTGTTGGGTTAGGTGGATTGGTGTTTAATGATCAAACTGGACCTACAAGTAGAATTGGAGGCTCAGCATCTTATACGTATTCGTTCCCTTTAACAAGATCAGTAAAAATGTCATTTGCTTTGTTAGGAGGATTTACCCAATTTAAAATAACAAAACAAGGATTAAATATTATGGATCCTAATGATCTTATATTATTAGGGGGTGATTTAGTAAGATCTGCTCCTGATGCAACATTTGGATTTAATATGTATGGGAATAAATGGTATCTTGGAGCGGCTATTCCACAATTATTAAGTACAAACTTAAACTTAATGTCTGATGATTATACAAGAATTTATAATGAGGTTAGTGAAGGTAATTTAGAGCGGCATTTTTATGTGTTAGGAGCTTACAAACATGATTTTAACCCTTTTTGGTCTATAGAGCCATCAGTTTTATTAAAAAGTGTGAAAGGGGCTAATCTACAAGCTGATATTGGCGTTAAAACTACTTATGATGATAGATTGTGGTTTGGAATGGATTATCGAAATAATGAAGAAATGGCTGTATTATTAGGTTATTCTATTCAGGAGCGTTATACAATAGGATATTCGTATGATATCCCATCCTCTGATATGAGTGATAATTCATCAGGATCACATGAATTTATGATTGGGATACGCTTTTTAGCAGCTAACGAATCAGAAATAACAAGATAATAATAGAAAACATTAAGAGAAAGCCCTCACAGAAGTGAGGGCTTTTATGCTGTACAATATTATGAAAGAAATAGTACAACCCAAAACAAGTATTACGACATCACAAATTTAATAATGTTAACGGGTTTTTTAAGTACATGGAAAATAAGATGTTAACATATTTTTGTTTATTATATTTAGATGTCCTAAATAAGGATTTTAAATAGATTTCCTTTTATATATTTGCTGCCCATAAATAAAAAAACATGAAGATTGCAATTTTAGGCACAAGAGGTATCCCTAATAATTATGGGGGATTTGAACAATGTGCAGAATATTTATCAATAGGATTAGTTAAGAAAGGGCATCGAGTTACCGTTTATTCACCAGATTTTAACCCCTATAAAGAAGATACCTATAAAGGAGTTCAAATAATACGAAAAGTAGGACTTAAATCCTTCTTAGGCAACTCAGCATCTAATTTTATTTATGATTATTTATGTTTTAAAGATGCAGTAAGGAAGGACTTTGATATCATTTTAGAGCTTGGTTTAATTACTTCATCTTTATCAATAATATTTTGTAATCATAAGAATAAAGTGATTGTAACTAATCTTGATGGATTGGAATGGAAGCGTTCAAAATGGAATAATCTAATTCAGAAAATAACTAAAACTCTTGAAAAATATGGCATTAAGCATTCTGATTATTTAATTGCTGATAATATTGGGATGCAAAAGTATATTCATGATCAATATAATAGAAATTCTGAATTTATCCCATATGGAGCTATTGATACTGCAACTCCTAACCCTAGGTGTTTAAAGGAATACGGTTTAGTGCCTGATAATTATATCTTAACAATTGCAAGATTGGAACCTGAGAATAATTTAGAAATGATGTTTGATGGTTATATTGCCAGTGGAATTAAAACTCCTTATTACGTTATCGGAAATCACGTAACTAATTATGGCGATTTTTTGAAGGATAAATATAGAAAAAAGGGAATTACTTTCCTTGGTGGGATTTTTAATAAACATCATCTTGATAATATTAGATATTATTCAAAATATTATTTGCACGGCCATTCTGTGGGAGGAACTAATCCTGCCTTACTTGAAGCAATGGCAACAAATACATTTATCTTAGTACACGATAATCAGTTTAATAAATCAGTTGTAAATCAGAATGCATATTATTTTAATAGTGCTATTACATTAGCTGCTTTACTAAAAGATAATGAGATTTTACAGTGTAAGGTAGAATTCGCAAAAAATAATCTTGCCAGAATAGATAAAGCCTATAGATGGTCAATTGTTGTTAATCAGTATGAATCTTATTTTAAAAGAATTTTAGACAATAAATAGATCTGAAGCTATGGCGTCAGCATATAATTTCCCTTCTTTGCTAAGCATATAAGTTCTCTTTTCCTGATTTATTTTTCCTTTATTTTCCCAATTTAATACTTGTTTTTTAAAATAGTTTAGTGCTTCTTGTCCAAATTGATTATCTATATAGTCTAGTTCAACTCCCCATATTGTTCGTAAGGCTGTGAAAATATATTCATTGTATTGTTGAGTATTGCTAAGCTTTTCCAATTCAAAATATGATTCATCTTCTTTTACCTTTTCAATGTATTGTTTGTTGGAAGCGACATTCCATTGTCGACTACTTCCATTAAAAGAATGTGCAGAAGGACCAACTCCTAAATAATGCTTATGTTTCCAATAGGCAGAGTTATGGTAAGAAAAGAATCCTTCCTTCCCGAAATTTGCAATTTCATAATGAACAAAATTGTTGTCAGTAGCAAATTCCACTAAAGTATTAAAATGTTCAACTGTAATTTTATCATCTAAAGGTGTAACAATTTTCTTATCAATTAGATGTTTTAATTTTGTTTTAGGTTCTACCGTTAAGGAATAAGCGGAAAAATGTTGTATATCTAAAGTGAGCATTTGCGCTAAGTTTTTTTTCCAATTTTCATTACTTTGGTTGGGTAATCCGTAAATTAAATCAATAGTAATATTCTTAAAGCCTACTTCCTTTGCAAACTGAATACAGTTAAGGGCTTCCTTTGCATTATGTGATCTATTCATAAATTTTAGTTCCTCATCATCAAAGGATTGAATTCCAATACTTAATCGGTTAATGCCAATTTCCTTAAGTTTAAAAAGTTTCTTTTTATCTAGGTCATCTGGATTACATTCTAACGTTATTTCAGTATCAGTATCAATCTTGAAATTATTATAGATAGTATGAATTAAACTTTTTATCTCTCCTTCATCAAGGATTGAAGGAGTCCCGCCACCAAAATAAATAGAGCTAATTTTAGCACCATTTAAGTATGACTGACGCATCTTTATTTCTTTTTTAATGCTTTTTAGCATTTCTTTCTTGTCGCCTTGCACAATACTGAAATGAAAATTACAGTAAGTACATTGCTGTTTACAGTAGGGAATATGTATATAGATACTTGCCAAAATATTTTGTATTAAAAGTTTGGCTAATATAAAAAAGCATTTACTTTTGCCACTATTATTAATAAGTCTAAATAAATATAAAGAAATGAAAAGGTTAGTTGTATTTATAATGCTAATTAGGTTATTTAATGGTGCAAATGCACAAAACAGTGCAGAGAAAATTATTGTTGGAAATTCAGAGTTGCATATTGGTGGTTATGCTCAAATAGATTTCAATTTACCATCAAGAGATGGGACAATTAACAAGAATGGTACTTTAGATGTACACAGATTAGTAACTTTTTTTGGATATAACTTTAACGAAAAAGTTTCATTTGTTTCTGAGGTAGAATTTGAGCATGTAACTGAAGTATATGTTGAGCAAGCTTTTTTAGATTACAAGATAAAAAATAATTTATCGGTAAATGCAGGTTTAATGCTTATCCCAATGGGAATTCAAAACTTGTACCATGAACCAGCTACTTTTAATGGTGTAGAAAGAACAAATGTTGACAAATACATTGTGCCTTCTACTTGGAGAGAAATTGGTATTGATGTAAGAGGTAGAAGTATTGAGCACTCGGCAAACTACCAAGTTATGATTGTTAATGGGTTTAACGGTTATAATAAAGGAGGTGTGTTTAGTGGAAATAAAGGGTTAAGAAGTGGAAGGCAAAAAGGAGCTAATTCTTACATAACTTCTCCTGATTTTGCTTGTAGAGTTACTTATTATGGTCATCCAGGATTAAATTTAGGTTTCTCTGCTTATGTAGGTGAATCAGAAACTATGGAGTATAATGGATTAGATTTAGCTGATGAAAATGCTGTTGTAAGTGCTGACTCTACTATGATTGGAATTCAAATGATTGGTGTTGATGCAAGATATACTGAAGGTGCATTACAGTTAAAAGGACAGTATATTTTAGCTAACTTATCAAATACTGATCAGTACAATGCGAAAACAAGTAAGGATGTAGGGAGTAAGCTTACAGGTTATTATGCTGAAGCAGGATATAACGTATTAGAAGGAAGGTCTGACACTGAAGAATTAATTTCTTTTGTGAGATATGAAAACTATAACACGCATGCAGGAGTAACTGAAGGAACAATAATTAATGATACTTACAACAGAACTGATATTACAATTGGTTTAGGATTTAAAGTAGCGAAAGGAGCTATGTTTAAAGCGGATTACCAAATCAAATCAAATGCCGGATCTGATGATAATTCAGGGCAGTTTAACTTTGGAGCTGCAATCTCGTTCTAAACAATAAAGTTTTTGGTTAATGCATTCAAAAAACAATATTAATAAAGCAGCTACTATTTTAGTAGCGGCTTTATTCTTTCTTTCATTTACGACCGTTTATGTGTTAAGTGTTAGGGATTGGGAAAAAATAGAAAAAAGCACTAAAGCTATTTTTAATCTTGTAGATTTTACTTTTTCTGAGATTAAAAATATTTCTAATCTTGGATCCACTAGATTATATAAAATAAATAATATGGGTTATTTAGCTTTTGATCAAGCTCCTTCCAAATTTCATAAGTTTGAATATTATATTATTTTTAGTGATAAGGGAAATATTTTAAAAATAGAAGTGCTGAATTATAATGAAAACTATGGATCTGAGATATGTAATCAAAGATGGTTAAAACAATTTCAGAAGATTAATACTAGTTCTTTCTTAACTTATAACAATAGCATTGATGGTATATCAGGCGCTACACTTTCTGTTCAAAGCATAATTGCTAATAGCTGGCAAGTAACCCAAAAATTACATGCTTACCTTCAACTGAAATAATTTACTATTTTTGGTTTTATGAATAAAGATTATTTTTCAACGCTTACTTCTGAGGAAAAACATATTTTAAAACATAAAGGAACAGAAGCTCCTTTTACCGGAGAGTATAATGAGCATTTTGAGGCAGGGGTTTTTATTTGTCGTGCTTGTGATAATCCATTGTACGAATCCAATACAAAATTTAATTCGGGTTGTGGCTGGCCTTCATTTGATGATGAAATTGAAGGTGCAATTACTCATTATGAAGATTTAAGTGGAGGTCGAGTAAGAACTGAAATTTGTTGCAAAAAATGTGATGGGCATTTAGGACATATTTTTGTAGGAGAACAAATTACTGAAAAAGATACACGCCATTGCGTAAATTCATTGAGTATCCGTTTTAAAGCTTATTCTAAGCTGCAAAGAGCAACTTTTGGAGCAGGCTGTTTCTGGTCAGTTGAGAAGTTGTTTAAAGCAACTGAAGGAGTTTATCTATCTAGTGTTGGTTATATGGGAGGTGATACTGATGCCCCAACTTATAAGGGAGTCTGTAGCGGAACTACCAATCATGCTGAAGTAGTTGATTTGTATTTTAATGCAGAAAAAGTCAGTTATACTACTTTGCTTAATCTGTTCTGGGAGAATCATAATCCAACCACATTAAATAGGCAAGGGCTTGATAACGGAACGCAATATCGTTCAATTATTTTTTATCATAATGATCAACAACTGAAAGAGATTGAACATTCTATAAAAGATCAGCAGAAAAATTGGAAAAATGAAATTGTCACTCAGGTAATTTATTATTCAACCTTTTACAGGGCAGAAGAATATCATCAGAACTATCTGAATAAAAATAATTTAGGAAGCTGTGACATTTAGATTTTTCGGTAAATGAATACAAAAAGTTGTTCCTACTCCTTTTTTGGATTGCATTACAAAAATACTTCCCTTATGATATTGCTCAACTATTCGTTTAGATAGAGAAAGTCCTAACCCCCAACCTCTTTTTTTTGAAGTTACTCCAGGTTTAAATATATTTTTTAGAATTGAACGATCAATTCCTCCACCTGAATCTGAAATATTTATTATAAGATTATTAGCATTTTCAGTAATATAGATTTTAATTTCCCCCTTTCCCTTCATAGCATCAACTGCATTTTTTACTAAATTTTCAACTACCCATTCTAGTAGTATACTATTTACTGGAATGATAATTTTTTTGTTTGGAAAATCAAGTGTAAATAAAGTATTGACAGGCATTCTAGATTTCAAGTATTCTACTGACTGACTAATTAATTGTACTACATCTGCTTCTCTTAGTACTGATTTTGATCCGATTTTGGAGAAACGATCTGTTATAGTCTCTAACCTTTTAATATCTTTCTCCATTTCAAAAACCATGCTTTCTGTCCCTTCTTTCTCTTTCAGAAGTTCTACCCAGGCCATTAATGATGATAATGGGGTCCCTATCTGATGGGCTGTTTCTTTTGCCATTCCAGCCCAAACTTTATTTTGTTCAGAATTACGGCTGGCACTAAACATAAAGTAGGCTATAAACATGAATAAGCCAATGAATACTAATTGGTAAATAGGGTAGTATCTTAATTGGTAAAGCAATGCTGAGTCCTTGTAGTAAATCCATTGTTTGTCTCCTAATATATTAATTTCAATTGGGATTTCTTTTCCTGCTCGTATTTCTATTAGTTCACTCCTTAGATAGGATTTTGTAATTTCTTTCTTCTTTATTAACCCTAGCTTTAATAAGAAACTATCTACTTTGCTATAATAATTGAAATTTCTATGCTCTAAAATACTATCGCATTCATCAACTAAAATAACTGGAATATTGCTGTTTTCTGAAATTACCTTTATGGCTAAAGAGTAATCTCCATCCCCAGTGATACTAACTAAATGTTTAGTAGCGTGTGCCCAAAGTTCTATCTTTTTTCGCTCTTCATTCTTTAGTTGTTTTACTAAACGATTAGTAACAAAAAGAGAAGATATTCCAATAATAATTGCAAAACCTAATAGGGTGAATTTCCACTTTTGTTTTTTAGAATATATATCCATTTTATCGTTTATTTATCATCCCATTCAATAATAAGATTCTGCCCTTTTTCCTGCTTTTCTTGTTCCTTAGTTAGTAAGATATCTTCCTTAATGATATTTATAATTGTTTCTTTTTCTTGTGTAATCCCTTTTTTCACATCTTCCCTAAATCGTATACCATCAAATGAGATGTTAGGATTTTCAGAATTCCCAGTCATTTTAAAATAGATGGTGTTAAATATCTTTCCATTTTCTTTTACCTCTCCAAACTCATTTTTATTAATTTGAGTATTTTTCTTTCGGAATTTAGTTGACATTAATTCTGAAAGTAAGAGTTTTATTCGATAATCTATTTCTTGTTCAAAGGTATGGCTTCCTGATATAAATACAGATAATGCAGATGATTTTATTTCCATAGTAGGGATAATAACCACCTTATTGTCAATCTCAATTGTATTTTCTAGCGTTGAAAATTGTACTGTTTTTAAATCCTCAAGACTTACATAGTCCGATAGGCTTTCAAGTGGCTTAAATTGGATTAATTCTCCTTTTTCAATAATCAAATGCGATTTTACTTTTAGCTTCTCTTTTTCAAAAATAAAACCAGATTTCCAAGTAGCTTGCATTTGTATTTCGGCAGTACCAATTCCCTTAATATGTTTGGCAGTTATAAAATCTTGATTAAAATTATTAAAAGCCAAAAAGGCATTTCGAATATTTAATTGCTTAAGATTAAGTTGAGAAAATAAGATTAACTTATTGTTTTTAGATTCATAGAATTTGAAGTTTCCAACTATATTTCCATTTAAGCTATTTAACCTTATGTCTTCCCATGTTATGGTTTTGTTCTTGTATGTTAATTGCCCTGTAATATCTGAAGCAATAAAATCATCATGACTAAAAGTTCTAATGTTTGTGTTTAAGTTTACACTAATCCAATTAGGCATAATTCCTGCACCTTTTCCCTCTGACATGTCTTTTAAAGTAAGCAACTCATCAAACTTCATATAAGTTGATTTGAACTTTCCAGTAATATTAACTTGATCTTTCTTTTTTAGAATATACCCAATTAAATCAGTGATATTTCCCTCAAAATCAAAGTCGCTATCTGCAATTGAAAAAGTACTATTTTTTACTTCAATTTGATTATTCTTAAATGTACATTCAGCAGTATTAAAATTAAATCCAAGTGGGAAACTCTTATAAGTAAAACTAGCTTCTTTAAAACTAGTTTTTGAGGTATAATTAGCTGCTAGAAAATAGTTGGTAAACTTTCTATCAAACGAGATGTACCCTGAATACTGGGTATTGGCATATAACTTCCCTTGTAAATTGTAAAATGGGGAATCTTCAAAGTAATGGTTAATTTCGGCTAAATCCCAACTAGATTTTAGGTTAGCTGTTAAATAATATTTATTTAAGTTCTGAATACTAAAATCGCCTTTCAGAAACCCATTTTCTGTTTTTGCATCAAAATCACTAATTTCAATTTTTGTGTTATGAAAATCCTTTTGTTCTCCATTATTTATTTTAGCGCTTAGACTGATATTTTTTAAGATGAATGGTCGGCTTTTTAAATTGAAATTTCCTTTTTCAATATTACATATCATATCAAGATGTGGATTAGATTCATTACTAACTAACCCTTTAATATTTCCGTTACAGTTTACAATTCCATTCGCTTGAAACGAACGATAGATTGATTTAAGATGTTCAGGTGTATTGTTAATAATGTTGATTAACTCTTGTTCTTCACAAGCAAAATCTAGATTAATTATTTTCCCCTGAATAATTTTTCCTGACAATTCAGTTTTTACATTTTCTATCTGAACGATTGATCCTTTTTGAATTAGGATACTGTCTTTTTTTAATTCTAGAGCAATATCTAATGTCATTTTTTTTCTATGAATATAGTCTCGACTGTGTACTATTAATTTTTCAGAAAATAATTTAGCATTTATGGTTACATTTCCTTCAGTAAATCTAAAAAATGACTCTTGTGTTTTCCATTTAATATTAACTCCTTTTTTGCTGAAACTAATATGTGTATCGAATAGGAGTAAGTTGCTAAGGGTTAATTTATTTTTATTTTCTTCATTAGTTTTAAAAATAGCAAAATTAGGATTATTATCATTATCATATTTTATATTGATTTTTCCATAATCAACCACCACTCTTTTTATATCAATCGTTCCTAGTATAACGTCAATGATATTAAGTTCAATATAAGTGGTTTTTGCATAAAAGAGCGTATCATTATCAAATCCTTCTTTTTCAAAAGCAAGTAAATTATTTATCTTTACTGATGCAGAAGGAAATTTTTCATATAAACTAAAAGCAACATGTCCTAGCTGTAACTCGGATGTCATTTGCTCTTGAATTTTATTAATCACTTTTTTTTCCACCTTATTGCTAAAAAAATAAGTAATAATAAATCCTGAAATTAGTAAGAGTAAACTAATCCCTAAGAGTGTTTTGAAAATGCGTTTAATTAATTGTTTCATTAAGTCGATAAAAATACGATAATCAAAACAATAACGAAAGACTTTTAGTTCTGGTATAAATTATAGCCGTCTTAAAATATTAAGCTCATCTTGAGTAAGATGTCTGTAATGTTTTCTTGGTAAATCCTTCTTAGTTAATCCTCCTAAAAATACTCTATCTAATTTTATAATTTTATATTTTATTTTTTCGAATAATTGCTTTACTAATTTTATTCCTCCATTACTATTTTCAATACCAATCTCGTTTTTATCTTTTCCGTTTATATAGGATATTGAATCTAAGTTAATGGTTCTTCCATTCATAAAAATTCCTTCTCGGATATTTTCTAAATGTACTTGACTTAAGTTTTTATCTAAAGTGATTTGATAAATTTCTTTGATATTCTTTTTTGAAGCTCCTAGTTTTTTTGCTAAGTCAGTATCGTTTGTGAATAATAATAAACCAGTTTCAGTTTTATTTAATTTGTCAACAGGGAAAATACGCTCCTTACATGCTGGTTTTATTAACTTCATTACTGAAGTTGTACTTGAAGCACTATCTACTCTTCCAGAATAATTTTTTGGTTTATTTAAAAGCACATATCTGGGAGGATTTGACTTTAGTCTTTGTCCATTGAATTTTATTTCATCAGTTTTAGTTACGCGTAATCCCATTTCAGTAACTCCAACTCCATTTACAGTAACTACTCCTGCTTCAATAAATTTATCAGCTTCTCTTCTACTACAAATTCCCGTATTTGCAATCAATTTGTTTAACCTCATTTTACCATCATCCACAGCTTTTTTTTCATTCTGCCTTGTACGGAATGATGATTTTACTTGTAGTTTGTTACTAAATTTTTTTTTGGATTTCCCTTCTCTTTTCATCTTGAAAATTTTCGCAAATATACTTAAAAAGCATTGGGGATATATTCTATTTTGGTTTCATCTTTCCCAATGATAATATTGACTACATCAAACCTGATTTCATCTTCACTTGGGCATTGCTCTAAATAGCCTTCAACAGCATCTTTATAGAGTGCTATTTTCTTTTTATCGATAGCATCTGACGGTCTCCCAAATTTCTTGCTTCCTTTAGTTTTTACCTCAGTAAAAATTAGCAAACCATCTTTTTTAGCAATAATATCAATTTCAGCTTTTTGAAAACGCCAATTTGTTTTTAGAATTGTAAAGCCACCTCTTTGTAAAATAGCTTTCCTTCCTTTCCTAGTTTATTGTATTTTACCAATTATTTTAGGATTATTCTCTTTTCTACACTACCATCATCATAGATGTAAAATAAAGGACTATTGCTTATTGTTTTAGCATTTCTTCCTAGCAAATCAGTAATGCGAATAAGCTGCTTATTTCTTGTATTTTCTTCTGAAATTGATGTAGTATTATTACATGGCAGTAAAGGAAATAAAAAGTCTGCTGTAAAATCCATTGCCTGTATAAATTTAGGATTACTATTCCCATATGCGGCCCAAGTATGCCCTTCTCCAGAAAATATTAATTTATCATTTAATAGTCCAATAGCATTTGCTCTTGGATGCATTTCTCCCGAACCGCATAGAGTGAGAATTGCTGAGTTATTCATGCCTGGGCCACAATTATAATTTACAGTCAGATCAGTAGTTCCCTGAACACTAACTAATGGCTCATCATTTGTATCTATCCAATTAACATCATTTATCCCTCCAGCAAAACTAATAACACCTTGTACTTCTGAATTGTATCCAATATTTCCTGCGTCTCCTTCAAGATCACCACCAATTGTTGCAACAAGATTCTGTGCATTTATTGGAGATGTTGGTAGATCTGAAATTTCATCAATATAAGCCAAGTGTACAGCTATTACCCCACCAGCAGAATAACCTCCAACAAATATTGTATTAGGATCAATTGCATATGAATTCCCATTTATATCATAATCTTTTCGAAAAAAACGAATTGCAGATTTTACATCAGCTACTGACTTTAAAACAGTTCTATATTGTTCTTCTTGACTTACTAAAAATGATAACACATCTGATAATCTGTAGTTTAGGGAAGCAGTAACATAACCTCTTTTTGCCATACTTTCACAGAAATCTACACAATCATTTGTTGTTTTGTCGCCAGCAGTAAAAGATCCCCCATGCATATATAGTATTATAGGCCTGTTTGTTACGGTATCCCCATTTGCAGTATATATATCCATTTTATGCTCATTGTCAGTATAAACATCAGAATAGTTTACTTCAGTAATAGTAACTGAACTAAAAATTTCAGTTTGATATCTGCCGTTACATTGGGCAAATGTTAAACTAGTAATAAAAGTTAGAGTCAGTAGTATAGTTAATTTTTTCATAGGATATGTTTTAAGCGGTTAATATAATTATTATTATGCATGCATAGTAATTATTATTGTTTTAGTTTTTCTAATTGCTGTTCAATTTGCTCATCTTCAATTTTATTGAATAAATGCGTTGCAGGATTTATTTTATGGTTGTAGTTAATAATGATTCCTCCAGCATCATTCCAAGTCATATTATTAAGGTTCAATAGTCTTTTTAATTTTTCAGATGAAAAAGGCATAAAAGGCTCAGATAATACAGATAAAGAAGCTGAAATCTGCATGGAGATATTCATAATAGTTTCTGTTCTTTTTTCATCTGTCTTTTTCAACCTCCAAGGCTCAGTGTCTGCTAAATATTTATTCCCTAGACGAGCTAAATTCATCAATTCACCCAAAGCTTCACGGAAACGATATTTTTCAATTGAGGCACTAATTGTATCAGGAAATGCTTTTAATTTATCTAACACTTGCTTATCATAAGCATCAAGAGTATTACATTTAGGGACAATACCTTCCCAATATTTATTAGTTAATACTACTACACGATTAATGAAATTCCCAAATATAGCAACCAATTCATTATTGTTTCTTGCTTGAAAATCGGACCAAGTGAAATCAGTGTCTTTACTTTCGGGAGCTGTGGCGCAGAGTGCATATCGCAAAGCATCTTCTTGTCCTTTAAAATCTTCTAAATATTCGTGTAACCATATTGCCCAATTACGAGAAGTAGATAGTTTTTCACCTTCTAAATTCAAAAACTCATTAGCAAGAACATTTTTAGGTAATATATATCCTTCATTTGCTTTTAAGATAATTGGAAAAATAATACAATGGAAAACGATATTGTCTTTCCCAATAAAATGCACCAATTCAGTTTCCTCATTTTTCCAGTAATCCTCCCAATTTTTATTATTGTCAGCCGCCCATTGTTTAGTTGCTGAAATATAACCAATAGGAGCATCTAGCCAAACATAAAGCACTTTGCCATCCTCATCTTTTACGGGAACTTTTACTCCCCAATCTAAATCACGCGTCATGGCACGAGCTTGTAAGCCTCCGTTAATCCATGATTTACATTGACCAATTACTTGACTTCTCCAAGTTTTAGGGTCATGATGGCTTTCTCCATTTAATATTCCATTTTCTATCCAAGGTTTTAACCATTCTTCATGGTTTTGCATTGGTAAATACCAGTGTGAAGTTTTCTTTTTTTTAGGGGTTTTTCCATTTAAAGTAGATGTTGGATTTATCAATTCTTCTGGACTAAGTACCGAACCACATTTTTCACATTGATCTCCATAAGCTCCCTCAGCATTACATTTAGGACATTCGCCATTTATGTATCTATCCGCTAAAAACTGATTATTTTCTTCATCATAAAATTGTTCAGATGTTTTTTTCGTGAACACATTTTTTTCTTCTAATTTTTTGAAAAAATCCTGAGCAGTTTCATGATGTAATTCATCAGAAGTTCTATGGTAAATACTAAAGTTAATGCCAAAATCAATAAATGCTTTTTTATTGATATTGTGGTATTTGTCTACAATTTCTTGTGGTGATACTCCATCCTTTTTAGCGCGTAAAGTAATCGCAGCACCATGCTCATCCGAACCGCAAACAAAAGCAACATCATACCCTTTTCCTTTTAAATATCTAACATAGATATCGGCTGGTAAGTAGGCTCCTGCTATATGTCCAATATGTAATGGTCCGTTAGCGTAAGGTAGTGCAGATGTAACTGTGTATCTTTTTGTCCTCATTTCTATCAGAAAAAATTATTTTCGCAAAGATAAGTTTTAGTTATTAAAAAACAGAGACAAGACCGGTATGTTTTTATAAGCTAGATTTGAAACTAATAATAACATAGTAAAAGAATAAAAATGATAATTCCTGAAAAATTAAAGATTGGTGATAGAATTGGTATAATTTCTACTGCACGTAAAATCACTATAGAAGAATTACATCCTGCCATAAAAACGCTTGAAAGTTGGGGATTGAAAGTTGTTCTGGGAATTAACTTATTTCAAGAAGATGATCAATTCTCAGGAACAATTGAACAAAGAATTGCTGACTTACAAAGTATGATTGATGACAATAGCATTAAAGCAATTTTGTGTGCTAGGGGAGGTTATGGTACGGTTCAAATAATTGATACTATTGATTTTACTAATTTGAAAAAAAACTCAAAATGGATTGTTGGATATAGTGATGTAACTGTCTTGCATTCCCATTTGAATAATTTAGGCATTGCTAGTTTACATGCTACCATGCCCATCAATTTTGAAAATAACACTAAGGAAAGTTTATCTTCATTAAAAAATTCTCTTTTCGGCAGCTTAAATAGTATTGATTGTAAAGCTCATTCTCTTAATAAATTTGGAAAAATTGAGGGTGATATTGTAGGAGGGAATCTTTCTATTCTTTATTCTTTATTAGGCTCTCAATCTGACATTGATACAGTAGGAGAAATTTTATTTATTGAAGATTTAGATGAGTATCTGTACCATATTGATAGAATGATGATGAATTTAAAACGCAATGGAATGCTGGGGGACTTAAAAGGTCTAATTGTTGGGGGAATGAGCAATATGAATGATAATTCTATCCCTTTTGGGAAAACAGCTGAGCAAATAATTTTAGAATATACTAAGGATTATGATTTCCCAATTTGTTTTGGCTTTCCTGCAGGACATTTATTTGACAATAGGTCCGTAAGATTAGGAGTAAATTCGGTATTAGAAATAAGTAAAAATGGCGTAAGTTTGTCTCAAGAATAAAAAAAGCTGAAAATCGGTTTAAGCTATAATTAATTTGTTAAAACCGTAGGTACTTTAAAATAGTCAGAATCTTTTTGTGGTGCATTTTTAAGTGCATTTTCTTGAGAAACTTCATGTTTTATTTCATCTACTCTTAATACATTTACTTCTTCACTTAAATAAATTAAGGATTCAACTCCTTCAGTATCTATCTCTGATAATTTATCAACAAAACCAATAATCTTATCTAGATCTCCCTTCATTTTTTCAGCTTTTGAAGTATCAAATTTCAGTTTTGCTAGGCGTGATAAATCCGCTACTAATTTGTCGTTAATGATAATATTATTGCTCATAATTTTTTAATTGCTCAAAAATAATATTGTAAACTGAAGTATTCAAATTTTCAATGCTTTTTTCAGTTAATTTATTTGGATCTATAGGTTTGTGTATCTTAATACGGACTATCCCAGGCCTACCTTTAAAGTATTGCTCTGGAAACATACTTTTACTGTCAGGCATAGTAATGGGCACTGTTTTAATATTCTGATCAATAGCCAATCGGAAAGAACCATTCTTAAATTTTTTTAAGAACACATCTGTTTTTGGGATTCCTCCTTCTGGAAAAATACACATATTAATTCCTTTTTTAAGTTTATCCCCCGCCTTTAAAAACGCACCATAAGCATCACGTTTATTAGCTCTATGCACCACCACAGTATTATTCTTATAGAAATATCCAAACAAAGGAATTTTAGCAATTTCAACTTTCCCCATGTATTGTAAAGGCATAGGAAGGACAGCTAAAATAAGAGGTATGTCTAAAGTAGAAACATGGTTAGGGCAGAATATATATTGTTCTTTTTTATTTAACTTTTCTTCCCATTCTACTTTAGGAAAAATAAAGGAAAGGTATATTGTTAGTTTTGACCAATAGCGAGTAAGTTTAGCTACTATAATCTCATTCTTCACTATTGCAGTAAAGAAAAATAGGCAAGGAATAAAAAGAATAAATACTAACATAAACATTAGTAAAAACCATAATCGCCAAAGTGAACTTAAAAGATAGCCGATCCATTTCATATTGCAAAGATAAAAATCCTATTTTTACAACATCAAAATCTTAAAATAGAATGGTAAGAATATTAACAGGAATACAAAGTACAGGTACGCCACATTTAGGAAATTTATTAGGGGCCATTATCCCGGCTATTGAGCTTTCTAAAAATAAGAAAAATGAAAGTTTATTTTTTATTGCTGATTTGCATTCTTTTACGACTATTCGTGATGCAGCTCAGTTAAGAGAAAATACTTATGCGACAGCAGCAGCTTGGCTGGCTTTTGGATTTGATACTGAAAGGAATATTTTTTATAGACAATCAGATGTAACTCAGGTGTGTGAGTTAACTTGGTATTTAAACTGTTTTTCTCCTTTCCAAAGACTTCAATTAGCACATTCTTTTAAAGATAAGTCAGATAAACTATCTGAGGTAAATGCAGGGCTATTTATTTATCCTGTTCTTATGGCAGCAGATATTTTATTGTATGATGCAAATATTGTTCCCGTAGGAAAGGATCAGGTTCAACACCTAGAAATCACAAGAGATATTGCTTCTAGATTTAATCATAAATATCCTAACTCCTTTGTTTTGCCTGAAACTAAAATAAACGAAAGGGTGATGATTGTTCCAGGAACAGATGGACAAAAAATGAGCAAGTCCTATAATAATGTTATTGATATTTTTCTTCCAGATAAAAAACTCAGAAAGCAAATAATGGGTATTAAAACCGATTCCACTCCCATGGAAGATAAGAAGGATGCTGAGGTTTGTAATATTTATAAAATATACAAATTGTTTTCAACAAAAAAACAAGCAGCTGCTTTATTTGAAAAATATGCGGCTGGAAATTATGGCTATGGACATGCTAAGCAAGAGCTTTTTGAATTGATTTGTGATACCTATTTTACTGAGAGAGAAAAATTTAATTACTTGATGGAAAACAAAATCATAATTGATAAAGAATTAGAGAAAGGTGCAGTCAAGGCAAGAGTTATTGCCAAAGAAGTACTTTCAAGAGTTAGAAAAAATATAGGATATTAATAATGCAGATTGATCAGCAAATTATTCATTTTTTATATGAACATCATTTACTGACTTTGGCAACTAGCCAAAATAATAAGCCTTATTGCTGCAATCTCTTTTATGTGTATGATCAAGTGAGCAATCAACTTATTTTTTCTACCGAAACAAAAACCAAGCATGCTCAAGATTTTATTGTGAATACTAATGTTGCAGGAAGTGTCGCTTTAGAAACTAAACATGTAAGCAAAATACAAGGTGTTCAATTACTAGGTACTATAGAAGAATTAAAAGGAGAGCGCTTAAAAATTGCGAAAGAACAATACATTAAAGCCTTTTCTTATGCTGCTAATATGGATTTACATCTTTGGGCTATGCCTCTCAATTTTATAAAAATGACCCACAATAAATTAGGTTTTGGTAAGAAGTTGATTTGGGAGAAATAATTGTCTTATTGAAGCCATTCAACATCTAATGTCATATCTACTCCACTACTGGTAATATTAATTTCATCACCTCCAACGGTAATATACTCATTTGGTGTAAAGCTACAGGATCCAATAAATTCATTCTCTCCTAATCCAGCAATCTGATCGCTATCATAAAGCTCTATAGTATATTCTTGTGATAGATTATTTATCGTATAAGGGAGATTTTCTGTAAATGATATTGGAAAGGTCGAAATATTGTCTTGAGAACTTGATGAAGAAATATCCCCACCTCCTTGTTTTAGTACATAGAAAACATCTGGATTTTCGGATCCTAAAATCCCAACATCCCAATCAGAACCATTATTAGTCATAGGCATTGAATTAACTATAATTTTAGTTAATTTTAATTCAGAAGCAGGATACTCACATGATCCGTCATCAATAGTTGCTGTTGCAAGGAAGTTTGTTGCAGAAGAATCTGTACAACCTTCAATGTTGGTAGTTATATTTGGTTTGTCATCTTCTTTTTTGCAAGCAAAGATTAAAGTAATTAACGTAAGTACAAGTAGTATTCTTTTCATGATAATTATTTTCTCCAAATATAGAAAAAACAAACTATCGGTTTTTGTATTTGTTAAAAAGCTCTTTTTGATGGTTGTTTAAATCAACAACAACCCCTTGGATATATGCTTTTTCTACATTATTTGTTCGCATATCTAAAGCGTCACCACTACTGATAAAGAAAGTCGCATCTTTCCCTTTTTCAATAGAGCCACAATACTCATCTATTCCAAGAATTTTTGCAGTATTTAGAGTAATACTACTAATTGCTTTTTCATATTCTAATCCATGAGCTACAGCAGTCCCTGCACTAAAAGGAAGATTTCTAGCTCCCATTGCCTCCATATCTCCAGAGTAACTTAGGCAGAATAAAATTCCTGATTCTTGTAATTTTGAAGCTTGAGTAAATGGTTCGTCTACTGGGCTGTCCACTTTGCTTGGGAGCCTATGTACTCTGTTAAGGATAAGTGATATGTTATTTTCTTTCAATTCATCCACAATTTTAAGTGCATCTTCAGCTCCTACAATTACTGTTTTAGTAATAGAAAATTCATTTGTAAACGCAATGGCATCCAACAAATCACTTGCATTATTAGCATGTATGTAAAGTGTTTTATTTCCGTTAAATAATCCCTTCATACTTTCCATTCGTAAGTCCATTAAATTAGAGGATTTGGCATAAGAATTTGCTTTTTTGAAAAATCTTTTTAATGTAGTAACACTCTCGTTATATTTCTCATTTTCTTTTGTAGTTCCAGGTTCTCCCCACCAACCACTTTTGTAGTAGGATGAAGGCCAGTTCAAGTGTATTCCATCATCTATTCTTAAAGCCGCATCTTCCCAATTCCAACCTGCTAAATGCATTACTGAAGATTGTCCAGAAATTGTCCCTCCTCTTGGCGTTACCTGAGCAATAAGAACACCATTACTTCTTACTGTCTTAGCTATTTTGGAATCAGTATTATAAGCAATAAGGGTGCGGACATTTGGATTTATTGATCCTGTTTCTTGGTAATCATTTGAGGCACGAACAGCATCAATTTCAGTAATTCCTAAAGTTGTGTTAGGGACAATAAATGCAGGATATAGATGCTTTCCGTGTACACGATAAATGGTATCAAAAGCACTTGGGTCAATACGGATCATTGTTGCGTTAGCAACCATATCAATTTTACCATTTAACATACTAATAGCAGCATTTTCAATTTTTTTTCCATTCCCTAAATGGGCAGTTGCTCCCATAAATAGGGTAGGTTTCTGTGCTTGTACAGCTAATGTAATCAATAGTGTAAAAAGAAGGTGTAAGTATTTTTTATTCATCATATTCAGTATCACAATGGTATAATTTTTCAGTAGTAGGTTCGGGTTTTTGTTTTTTACCTCCAGATGCATCTTCACTCATTTTCTGTATGATACGCATGCGTTCCAATCGGTCTCTTTCTCGTAATTGTTTATCAATTTCAACATCAAAAAGTAGCTTGCCATCCACATAAGTCTGTATTACTTTGGCGTAAACTGAAAGCGGATTATCTGTCCAAAGTACAATGTCGGCATCTTTTCCAATTTTGATACTTCCCATTTTATCATCAATATGTAATAATTTAGCTGGGTTTAAAGTCACCATCTTCCATGCATCTTCTTCTGAAGTTCCTCCATATTTTATTGCTTTTGCAGCTTCTTGATTTAATCTTCTTCCCATCTCAGCATCATCAGAATTAATAGCAGTAATAACTCCTGCATTATTAAGGAGAGCTGCATTATAGGGAATGGCATCATTTACTTCAAATTTATAAGCCCACCAATCAGAAAAGGTTGAGCCACCTGCACCATGTTTTTTCATTTTATCAGCTACTTTGTACCCTTCCAAAATATGTGTAAAAGTATTAATGGTAAAGCTCATAGAATCTCCAACATGCATAAGCATATTTATTTCGGATTGAATGTAGGAGTGACAAGTAATAAAGCGTTCAGAATTTAGAATTTCAACCAAAGCATTAAGCTCTAAATCCTCTCTTGGAGGAATTGCCGTTACTTTTTCTTCTGTGCTGAGAGCATTAAAATCTTGCCATTGTTTTTGGTAAGTTTTTGCACGGTAAAAGGCGTCATAAAACACTTGTTCAACTCCCATTCGAGTTTGGGGAAAACGGGTGCGTTCAAAATTTCCCCAATTACTTTGCTTCACATTTTCACCTAGGGCAAATTTTATAAAACCATTTGCATTTTCTATTTTCATGTCTTCTGCATTCACCCCCCATCTTAATTTAATCATAGCAGATTGACCTCCAATTGGGTTTGCGGAACCGTGTAAAAGTTGTGAGGCGACAGTACCTCCTGAAAGTTGACGGTAGATATTATGATCATTGGGATTAATTACATCTCCAATTCTTACTTCAGCACTTACTGCTTGGCTTCCTTCATTAACCCCTCTGCTTATGGCAATATGGGAGTGTTCATCAATTATCCCACTAGTAAGATGTTTGCCAGTAGCATTAATTTGTGTAATTTTTACAGTCTCAGGGAATACTATTAATTCATCCAAATCTTTTCCAAGGGCAATAATCATTCCATCTGAAATAGCAATATCTGTATTTTCCAAAATTCCTTCTTGCTCATTTGTCCATATTGTTGCGTTTCTGAAGATGATATTTTCAGTTTTAGGTGGATTTGTAAACCCATGTGCTTTATTAGGCAACCAAACTGATGGAATTAAACTATCAATTGTTAAAGTAAAAGTTTTTTTAGTTTCTTTTAAAAGAGAATCTCTATCTAGTTTAAAGGGATGATACATCCCTATACTATCTTGATATTTACCTTTAATATTCCCGTTATGGAATTTAGCAAAAGCTCTAAATACGCCATTTTCAGTACTGATATTAATATTTACCCCTTTTAAAGTTGTTTTGAGAGCAACTGAATCTAATGCAAAAATAGTTGCTTTTGGTTTTTCCATACTTCCCTTAATGGCAACCAATTTATTTTTAAATTCTTTATTACTTAAAGTGTAGTACCCTCTTATATCAATTTCCTGTTTTTTAGTAATGATGTGTTTTTCTCCTGCGGTCCAGTTTTCATAAATTTTACCATTCTCAAAAACATCTTTAGAGGCAATAAAGAAATTGGCGAAAAATCCACTTTCTAAACTCCCAATTTTATGATCCATTGCAATAAGTTGCGCAGGAGTAGTGGTAAGTGCGGCAAGTGCATCTTGTTTGCTAAGTCCTTTTTTAATTGCTAGTCGTAAATTAGTTATAAAATTACTTTTCTTATCTAATCCAGAAGAAGTAATACAAAATTCAACTTCATTTTGGGCAAGTATACTAGCGTTGAAAGGAGCAGTTTCCCAATCCTTAAGTTTATGTAAACTAATCCATTCTGCTGTTTCAGGGTTATCCACATCATAGGAATTAGGGAAATTAAGCGGAATAATTATTGGAAATTCAGTATCAGCTACTTCCTCAATTCTACTGTACTCCTTTCCATTTCCTTTTATTATAAAATCAATTTCAAACTCATTTGCGATTTTATACACTCGGCTATAATCTAACTCATCATTTACTGCAAAAATATTAGGCAATTCTTGGTTATTATTTACTGCAGCATAGGAAAGATTAGTTTGGTTATCCTGTGCAGAATACCATTCAGCATCCAAAAATGTTTGTCTTATTAAGGCAATACTTCCCATTAAGGAAGAAGGATTTTTTTGTTTTGATACTCCTTTTTTAAAGGAAAAATAATTTGCTGCTTTTGGCAGAATTATATTTTCATGTTCGCTTTTTTCTGAAAGTAGCACTAAAGAACCGGTACCTCTTAGTATGCCATCTTGCACATGAGAAAGTACTGCTCCAAAACCATTTTTAAGGTAAGCATTAGCTGATTTTTTATCTGTAACAAACTTTGTACTTGCGTCTATTTCAGGATGAATGGCTTCATTCCAATGGTAAGCGCCAGCTTTATTACTTTCGTACTGTGGACGATAACTGTATTGTCCTTTTTTAGCTTTTTTCAAGCCATAATCCGAATATAAATCAATAAAAGAAGGGTAGATATAATCTCCTTTTAAATCATGAATAATGGCTCCGCTTGGGATGTTCAAATTAGTGTCTGCTGCAATGATTTTATCCCCTTGAATAATGAATGTTCCGTTTTCTATTTCACTAGTAGGACTTAAAATAATATGGGCATTTGTAAAGACATGAATAGGTTCAAAATTCTGAGCCACTCCATTAACAGAAAAAGTTTCTTGACCTAAAAATGTGTAAAAACTTAGGATAGTAAAAAGGATAGTAAATCGTAATCTCATTTGAAGGGGGTAATAATAAAGGCGTGAAAGTAGCTAAATTTTATCATTTAAATTTGTTTCTTTGCGATCACTAACTAAAAATCAATAATTATGTCAACAGGTCTTTTGCATTTACACCACTATTTACCTTATCTATTTTTTATTGTTTTAATTATTTCGATAGTGCGTGCAGCATTAAATAAAATACCAGACGTTAAGAAAGATATTTTTCTTACACTAACTTTAATCTTTGCTCATATTCAACTTTTATTAGGTTTAGTTCTGTTAGTTAATTTCATTTCTATAGCAGGAGTTCAAATGGGAGAAGCGGCAAATAGATTTGTATCTATTGAGCATCCTTTAATGATGATAATTGCAGTTCTACTTATCACAATTGGGAAAGTAAAAGCGAAAAAAGCAACTGATAATACAAAGGGAAACAAGACCGTTTTTAGTTATTTTATAATTGCTTTAGTTTTGGTAGTTCTAAGAACACCATGGGATAAATTATTTTTAAAATAACTTTGGAAAAAGCAATACTTATAGGTTTAATTACTAATGATGTTACGAAAAAACAAGCATACGAATATTTGGATGAGCTTGCTTTCTTAACTAATACCGCAGGAGCAAAACCGGTTAGAAATTTTACGCAAAAATTACCTCACTCAGACAACAAAACATTTTTAGGAAAAGGGAAAATTGAGGAGGTGCGACTTTATGCAGAAGAAAATGAAATAAAGCTTATTATTTTTGATGATGATTTAAGTCCTTCACAAATAAGAAATATTGAGAAAATTTTTGGAGAGGAGACCAAAGTACTAGATAGAAGTAATCTGATATTAGATATTTTTGCGAGTAGGGCGCAAACCGCACAAGCACATACGCAAGTTGAGTTGGCACAATACCAATATTTATTACCAAGACTTACAAGAATGTGGACTCACCTTGAACGACAAAAAGGGGGGATTGGAATGAGAGGGCCAGGGGAAACACAAATTGAAACTGATAGAAGGATTATTAAAGATAAAATTGCGCTATTAAAAAAGAAGTTAGAGAAAATAGATAAGCAAAGTTTTACGCGTAGGAAAGGTAGGCAAAATATGATACGAGTTGCCTTAGTTGGGTATACTAATACAGGAAAATCTACCTTAATGAACACCTTAGCAAAGTCAGATATTTTTGCAGAAAACAAATTATTTGCTACTTTGGATACTACTGTACGAAAGGTAGTAATTGGTAATTTACCTTTTTTACTAACCGATACTGTCGGCTTTATTCGTAAGCTCCCTCATCAGTTGGTGGAAAGTTTTAAGTCAACTTTGGATGAAGTGCGTGAATCAGACTTAATGGTGCATGTAGTAGATATTTCAAATCCTAAATTTGAAGAACAAATAGAAATAGTAAACAAAACTATTATTGAACTTGGAGTAACGGAAAAACCTATATTAATTGTATTCAATAAAATTGATGCCTATACTTTCATTCCAAAAGAGGAAGATGATTTAACACCAATACTTCCTGAAAACATCTCATTAGAAGAATTGCAAAAAACTTGGATGGCAAAATTAAATGAAGAAAGTATATTTATTTCAGCTTTAAATAAAACTCATTTTGATGAGTTAAAGGATTTGCTTTATGCTAAGATTAAGCAATTACATGAAGTAAGGTACCCTTACAATAATTTCCTTTACTAAACAAAACTCTGCAAGTCGGAAAGCTTTTTATAATGTCCGTTTTGAGTTATCAATTCTTGGTGAGTACCTCTTTCAATAATAAAACCGTTTTCTAAAACTAGAATCTCATCCGCATTTTGTATAGTGGATAGCCTATGCGCAATTACCAGTGATGTGCGGGAGTTCATCAATTTATCTAAAGCACCTTGTACTAAGCGTTCCGACTCTGTATCTAAGGAAGAAGTAGCTTCATCCAAAATTAATATCTCAGGGTTTTTTAGGATTGCCCTAGCAATACTCAGTCTTTGTTTTTGTCCTCCAGAAAGCTTATTTCCGCTATCGCCAATATTGGTGTTGTATCCATTTTCTGTAGCTTTAATAAACTCATGCGCATTTGCAATCTTGGCTGCTTCTATTACTTTTTGTTCACTAGCATTAACATTTCCTAAACGGATATTATTAAAAATAGTATCGTTAAACAAAATAGAGTCTTGACTTACGATTCCCATTAAGGCGCGTAAATCGTGCAAAGCAATTTCTTTTATATTGTGATTATCAATAAGAATTTCTCCTTTATTAATGTCGTAAAATCGTGCTAATAAATCCGCTAAAGTGGATTTACCACTTCCTGATTGTCCAACTAAAGCAATCATTTTCCCCTTTCCAATGGAAAAATTAATATCCTTTAGTACTTCTTGATTCTCGTAAGAAAAGGTAAGGTTTTTAAATTCAATTTGCTTATTGAGCAGTTTAATGTGTTTTGGATTTTTAGCTTCAACAATTTCATTTTCAGCATCGAGTATTTCATAGATCCTTTGTGCAGAGGCACTTCCTTTTTGGATATGATAATAGGAGCTTGTTAAGGATTTGGCAGGTGGGATAATTTGGGAAAAGATAAGGATATAGCCAATAAATTCTTGAGCAGTTAGTCCTCCATTAGCACTTAATACTAGCTTACCGCCAAACCACATAACAATAACCATAACGATAGTACTTAAAAACTCACTCATGGGAGAGGAAAGGTCTTTTTTCCGTAATAATTTTGTCATGATACTTTTATACTCAACACTATCTTTTTCAAAGTTTTTATTGATATGACTTTCAGCATTAAATGCTTTTATGATTCTTAATCCAGAAATATTTTCATCAATAATGGACAGTAAATTCCCCATTTGTTTTTGTCCTCTGTCAGATGATTTTTTTAGTGACCTACCTATAATACCAATAATAAGGCCAGTAACAGGAAAGAGCAAAACAACAAATATTGTAAGTTGTGGGCTTATCACTATAAGTGTTGCTAAGTAGATAATTATATTTAAAGGATCCTTAAATATCATTTCCAAGGAACTCATAATTGACCATTCTATTTCTACAAGGTCAGAAGTCATACGAGCTGTTATATCGCCTTTTCTTTTTTCAGTAAAGAAAGGAAGTGGCAATGATATCATTTTTTTATGCAAGTCCATACGCAGGTCGTGTACCACTCCATTACGAATAGGGGTCAAAAAATAAAGGGATAAATAACGAAACAGATTTCTGAAAAAGAAGGTAACTAACACCAAAATACAAATGAAAAATAAGCCCTCTATCTTTCCTTTTTCGTCAACAATGGAGCTTATGATGGCGTAAAAGTTGTCTTTTAATGCGGCTGCATTAAGGCTTAGGGGTGGTGGATTGTATACCTTTTCTTGTGTCTCAAAAAGTATTCCTAAGAATGGAACGACCATTGTTAAGGATACTAAAGAAAATAAAACACTTAACACATTGAAAAAAATATTCAGTAGTGCAAACGGTAAATATGGCTTTACGTATTTTAATATTCGTAAGAAATAATGCATTGGGCAAAGATAAGAAAGGATTCCCTATTTTTGCACTTATGGAATCAACAAGACAAAAAAAGGTATCGCGTTTAATTCAGAAAGAACTTTCTGTAATTTTTCAGCAGAATACTCAAGAGATATTAGAGAATATAATGGTGAGTTTAACTATTGTTCGTATTTCTCCTGATTTGGCTGATGCTAATATTTTTCTAAGTATTTTCCCTGTTGATGTCCCTGAAGCTGCCCTAAAAATAATTAAAAACAATACGGTAATGATTCGTAAGAAACTGGGTGAGAGAGTGAGACATCAATTACGTATTGTTCCAACACTTCAATTTCATTTGGATGATTCGGCTGCCTATGCTGAAGAGATTGATCGATTATTGAAAAAATAAAGCTGAATGAATTTCCCATTTTTTATTGCCAAACGCTATTTTACAACTAAAGAAAATAGCGGTTTAGTTCATATAATTTCTTGGGTTTCACTATTTGGAATAGCCATTGGTACAGCTGCACTTATTTTGGTTCTATCTGTTTTTAATGGTTTTGAGAATTTGGTGTTAAGTATGTATAATTCTTTTGATCCACATTTAAAAATCACTTCTACTGAGGGTAAAACTTTTAATCCTAATGAAGCCAAAACTTTACTGCTTACTGTTGAAGAAATTGAAATCTCAGCTTTAGTTTTAGAGGAAAAAGTACTCTTAAAATATCAAGAAAAAGAATATATAGCTACAGCAAAGGGAGTGAGTGAGGAGTATTTGGAACTTACAAATTTTAGTTCCGTACTAATTGAGGGGGAATATATTAATGGTTTTGAAAGTAATAATGTAGCTGTTGTAGGTAGGGGAGTTGCCTATTATTTATCCATGGGAATTGGTTCTATGTTTGAGCAGTTGAATGTGTTTATGCCAAATAGAAATAATAAAACATTATTGAATCTATCTACTGCGTTTGAGCAATCGGCAGTGCTACCCGTTGGAATTTTTGGTGTGCAAGTTGAGGTGGATGCCGCATATATTATTACCCCTTTGTTGTTTGTCCAACAATTAGCAGAACGCAATAATGAAGTTTCATCCATTGAAATAAAGCTAAAAGATGAAGGTCAGATGATTGCTTTTCAAGAGCAATTACAAAAAGTACTAGGCCCTAATTATATGATTAAAAATCGCATTCAACAACAAGAATTTCTTTACAAAATATTGAATACCGAAAAACTAGCTGTTTTCTTAATCCTTACTTTTATTATGATAATTGCTACTTTTAATATTATTGGTTCGCTTAGTATGCTTATGTTGGATAAGAAAAAAGATATTGCCACTTTAAGAAGCTTGGGTTGCAAGGTACAAGATATTCAATCTCTCTTTTTCAAAAAGAGTATGCTTACCATAATCTTAGGAACAGGCATAGGACTGTTTATCGGTTTGGGACTTGCATTTTTACAACAAACTTTTGGTTTTATAAGCATGGGTGGGGGTAGTTTTGTAATCAATACTTATCCTATTGCTATCGCTTTTAAGGATGTTTTACTTGTTAGCGTTACCGTGTTTATAATTGGATTATTAGCTTCCTGGTATCCTGCAAAATTGCTTGGCAGAAAACTTTTTAAAAACTAGCCTCAGCAAATTTATTTGCTACATCATCTAAAATCGCGTGTACTTCTTCAGGGTTGTCGCTTGTTACCATTTTTATGCGATAATCTTTAAAATGAGGAATGCCCTTAAAATAATTAGTGTAGTGGCGTTTCATTTCTGCAATACCAAGTATTTGACCTTTCCACTCAATAGAATGCTTTAGGTGTTGCTTACATACAATTACTCTATCGGAAATAGTGGGTGGGGCTAAGTGCTCTCCAGTTTTTAGATAATGCTTTATTTCGTTAAATATCCAAGGATATCCAATAGCTGCACGTCCAATCATTGCCCCATCTACGCCATATTTATTTTTTACTTCTGCTACTTTCTCAGGAGAATTGACATCTCCATTTCCAAAAATAGGAATGTGCATTCTAGGATTATTTTTTACATCTCCAATTAAAGTCCAATCAGCATCTCCTTTATACATTTGTTTTCGGGTACGCCCATGAATGGAGAGGGCTTGTATTCCTACATCTTGCAATTGTTCAGCAACTTCAACTATGTATTTTGTATTATCATCCCAGCCTAAGCGTGTTTTTACAGTAACGGGTAGGTGGGTAGCCTTTACAATTTCTTTAGTCATGGCTACCATCTTTGGGATATCAAGCAGTATCCCTGCTCCTGCTCCTTTTTTAGCTACTTTTTTTACCGGGCAACCAAAGTTGATATCAATGAATTCAGGTTTTGCAGCAGCACATATTTCTGTAGCTTGTCGCATGGAATCAATATCATAACCAAATATTTGTATTCCAATTGGGCGTTCAAAATCATAG
This sequence comes from Flavobacteriales bacterium, assembly GCA_018645865.1. Classification (GTDB taxonomy): domain Bacteria; phylum Bacteroidota; class Bacteroidia; order Flavobacteriales; family BACL11; genus UWMA-0277. Next base: position 21,310 of record JABGVU010000041.1, on the reverse strand, counting down.
ATATCCAACTTCATTACACTCTTGTCAGCATCACGAATCAAACCTTCTGATGAGATGAATTCTGTGTACATGACATCAACACCATTCTGTTTACATAAAGCGCGAAAAGGTGGGTCACTAACATCCTCCATTGGCGCTAATAATAAAGGGAATTCCCCTACATCAATATTTCCTATCTTTACGCCCATATTTTGCAAAAATACACAATAATGAGATTAAAAGGGATATTTAAAGAAAAGTCATCAACTAATAAATTAGGAGTTTTCTTTCTAATGATTTTAGTGTCGGTTATACTACACACTTTGTTGGCGCAAGCGGTTATTGTTTTGTTTACTGATGTAACTTTAATTGCTGTAGGTATGATACAATTTGCCAGCCAATTTGAGGTAGATGCAGTTAAATTTATACATATGTTGAGTGCAATAGGTTTATTTATAACGCCTACTTTGTTGTATGCATATTTATGTGATTTTGATTTAAAATTAAAATTAAATTTTAACCGACAAACGCTACTGTTGGCTATTGCTATTATGTTATTGATCAATCCTTTTATTGCTTTTATTTACGAATGGAATATGAGTTTTAATATTCCTGATTGGATGTTGATATTTGATGATAATGCAGAAAAGATTACCAAATACTTTTTAAAAATGAATACGCTTGGTGATTTGTTTTTCAATTTGTTAGTAATAGCCATTATACCTGCAATAGGTGAGGAACTTTTATTCAGAGGCTACTTGCAACAAAAGATCAGACAGTGGCTAGGAAAACCACATGGGGCAATTATTATTACAGCTATTCTCTTTAGTGCAATCCACATGCAGTTTCAGGGTTTTTTACCTAGATTTGCTTTAGGGATAGTTCTAGGCTATTTTTTTTATTGGAGTGGCTCACTTTGGGTCCCTATTATAGCGCACTTGCTAAATAATGCTATGGCTGTTACCTTTGCTTATCCTACCTTTTCTGATTACGCTTACTTAACTGACAACACAGCAACATGGCAACAAGCCTTTTTTAGTTTTATGGCAGTAGGGCTATTGCTTTTCCTTCTTCATAAAAATTTGAGTATAAAAAAAGCTGATTAATCAGCCTCTTTTAAATGTTTAATATCTTAATGCTAATGTCTAGTTTTTAATAATCTCCTTTTCTAGTAGAATAATTAATTTTTAGTGCATTTGCTTTTCTAAGTTCCTGTTTTACATCAGTAATAATTCCCATCCTAACGGTTTCATCTGCCTTAATAGATGTAGTCATATAAGGAATTTCTTTTTCGTCTCTTGCTTCACGCTCTGTAGCAATAAATTCTTGTATTTCACTAACCTCAGCAAAAGCATCATTCAATTGAATACGAGCAGCACTACCATAAGAAGCTTGCATTCTTTTAACTGGTGAACCAATATAGATATAACTCACTAAAGATTTTTTTTCCATTTTCTTTATCTCAGTAGCTTTTGGTGTTAACACATCAACAAATAATGTTGTTTCACGCATTACTGTAGTTACCATGAAAAAGAAAAGTAACATAAATACAATATCTGGTAAGGATGCAGTTGATATAGCTGGCATTCCTTTTTTATCTCCTTTTCTGAATTTATTCATTATGAATCTCCTCCTATATTTTTTGGTTCCGCTTCAGATATTTTCTGAGGGTACATTTTTCTAATTTTCTTTTTTTGCGTTTTATTTAAATTATCATAACGCTCGCCAAATTTATTCAATGCAGCTTTGTTTCTTAATTCATTGTAAGCAGCAGCAAGTTCATTTTGCACACGAATATAAGTCATGTACTCAGTTCCTCTATCATTTTGTAATGAGATAATTGCCTTTTCAGGATTTTCTGATGAGTTAGCGTCTCTACCGTTATTATCAATAAACTCCTTGGCTCCATTTCTTAATTGTGAAATATCCATTAACTCTCCCTCAACCAATAATTGATTGTTGGTATTAATCAATACTACATAAATATTTTTAGCATGAATTTGCGGATCTTCTTCTTGCAATTCTTCCTCAGGCATAGGAGGTAGTTTACGAGCAATACCTGTATCTACATCCATAGTTGTAGTTACCAAGAAAAAGATAAGTAGCAAGAAAGCAATGTCAGCCATTGAGCCTGCATTAATTTCGGGCAACCCTCTTCTTGAACTAGCCATTATTTAGCAAAAGCTTTTGATAATTCAGTATATAAAACTGCACCTATTGCACAAATAGCTAATATGTAAAATGTAGTTAATCCCATTCCAACTTTCTTAGCGCTTGAAGCTGTAATTTCATATTTCTCATACGAACCTAATACTTCATCAGAAGCTATAAGGTAGGAAAAAATAATTATAACAAAAAGACCACCAATAGTGTATAGCGTTTTTTTAGCATTATTAGTTTCCCGCATCATTTTTTTGATACCGAAACCAATTGCTGCAAAAGCTGCAAAAGCAACCATTAAGTAAGTTAATATGATTCCTATATTAATTAAACTTTCCATGATTATTTGTTTTTAACCAATAAGTCAATTAATGAGATTGAAGAATCTTCCATTGAGTTAACAATTGAATCTACTTTTGCAATTAAGTAATTATAGAAAACTTGAAGAATCATTGCTACAATAAGTCCGAATACAGTAGTTAAAAGTGCAACTTTAATACCTCCAGCTACTAATGATGGAGAAATATCTCCTGCAGCTTCAATAGCATCAAAGGCTCCAATCATACCAATTACAGTCCCCATAAACCCAAGCATTGGAGCAAGTGCAATAAATAATGAAATCCAAGATAATCCTTTTTCTAAAAGTCCCATTTGTACTGAACCGTAAGCAACAATTGATTTTTCCACCATATCAACTCCTTCATCAGAACGTTCTAAACCTTGATAGAAAATTGATGCAACCGGTCCTTTTGTATTTCTACAAACTTCTTGTGCAGCCTCAACACCTCCTGATTTTAAAGCTACTTCAACATCAGTTAAAATCTTTTCAGTGTCAGTAGTTGCCATATTTAAATAGATGATTCTTTCAATTGCTAAAGCTAATCCTAAGATTAAACATAACAATACTATCCCCATAAATCCAGGGCCTCCTTCAATAAATTTTTGTTTGATGATTTGGTGAAATGATGCAGCTTCTTCAGCTATTACTTCTTCTTCAACTTGTGAGGGAACTTCTTCAGTTGCTTCAGTATTAGAAACAACTTCTTCTGTTATAGTAGTATCAGTTGCATCTTGTGCATAAACAGTATAAGTCCCAACAAGGAATAATCCTAAAAGGGCAATTATGGTAAATTTGTTTTTCATTTTTGTTTAAATTTTAGTGTAATTAAATTTTAGTGTGGCAAATTTATAAAAATATTATAAAGCGGACTCAAATCTCTTGTTTACTTCCTCCCAGTTGATTACATTGAAAAATGCATTAATGTAATCTGGTCTTCTGTTTTGGTAATTTAAGTAGTAGGCATGCTCCCAAACATCTAAACATAAAACAGGAGTGCATCCGCATTGATCATCCATTAATGGATTATCTTGGTTTGCAGTTGAACATACTATAAGTTTTCCGTCTTTTACACCTAACCATGCCCAGCCAGAACCAAATCTTGTCCCTGCTGCTGTCGAAAAAGTATTTTTAAATTCTTCAAAAGACCCAAATTCTTCATTGATTGCTCCAGCAATTGCTCCTGATGGATAGCCTCCTCCATTTGGACTCATAATATTCCAGAATAAACAGTGGTTAAAATATCCCCCACCATTGTTTCTTTCTCCACCACTTAATCCTGGAGTAGCGCAAATGTCTGCAATTGATTTCCCTGCTAAATCCGTTCCTTTAATAGTATTATTTAAGTTGCTTGTATATCCATTATGATGTTTACTATGGTGAATTTCCATAGTTCTAGCATCAATATGTGGTTCTAACGCATTATAAGCGTAAGGTAATTTTGGTAATTCGAATGACATGATTTTTTGTTATTTAGTTATTTATAATAGTATTTGCCAAGCATCTTCTGCTTTTCCTTGACTTAATAATTTTTTGGCTAAGATATGTTTTTCTTCTTTATTTTTTTTATCTCTAAAAGTAAACTCTTTTTTTTCAGGAATATTTTCTGCTGAAGCTAAAATTGCAAGTTCGTTTCCAGTCAAAATTACAGAATTTCTAATTTCTTCTGGTAGATTGTCAATCCCCATACCCATTCTTGAAATTGGTTTTGCAATTTCATAAAGTGAATCCCTGTTCGTTTTTCCGTACCAATTGGCTCCTAACCTGCTTACAAGATTTAGTTTGAATGGATCAATAGCATTGTTCTCATCTAAAATAGAGTCATCAATATGAATTTTTAAAACTTCACAAAGCACTAAACTACCCGAACCTCCTTCTTCCCCTAGAGTAATTACTTCATTTACCTTACATTCAAAATTTATTGGAGATTCTTTTATTCTTGAAGGGCTTATTAAATCAGACTTTATTGCTGTAAAGCCTGCTTTTTCAAACTCATTTGTTCCCTTATCAAAATCACATGATGCTAAAGAAACTTGCTGGGCAATTTCTTCTATTACTAATGAAATAACGCATTCTTTTACTTGATTGACATTATCTAGGGTATGTTTTGATGTGTTATTTTTCACTCTCCTTACTGGAGAAAAAACTAAGATGGGTGGGTTTATGGAGAACACATTAAAAAAGGAAAAAGGACTTAAATTTTTATTTCCCTCAGAATCAATAGTACTTACAAATGCAATTGGTCTTGGTGTTACTGCTGCAGAAAGGTATTGGTATAATCTTGCTGTTTCACCTAATTGAACGTCTATTGTTTTAATCATTTTTTTAATTTTAATAAGGAGTGATTGCTATCTGATTTTATAATTTTATTGGTTATTTTTCCTAATCCTTCAATCTGCATCTCAATCTCATCATTCTCTTTTATCCATCTTTCTACATAATCTGAATTTTTTCTCTTTTTAGTTCCATTTAATTCTAATAAACAACCTGAACCTACTGTACCTGAACCTATTATGTCGCCTGGGAAAAGTTCTACCCCGTAAGAAGCTCTTTCAATAATTTCAGCAAAGGTCCAATTCATATCTTTTGCATTACCTTGAGATAATAATTCTCCGTTTAGATAACAGCTCATTTGTAAATCGTATTTTTTTCCAAAAGGTGTGTCGATACTTTTATTTTCTATTTCGTTAGGGGTTACCAAATAGGGCCCAGTAACATTGGCGAAATCCTTGCCTTTTGCTGGACCTAAATTTAGCTTCATCTCTTCCATCTGTAATCTTCTTGCGCTTAAATCATTCAAAATACAAAAACCTGCAATGTGATTATCTGCATCTTTAGATAATATGTTTTTTCCTCCTTTTCCAATTACTATGGCAAATTCTAATTCATAATCTAGCCTGTGAAAATGATCTGGCATAAGTTCTATGTTCTGACCATCAGCAAACATGGCGTTATGGTTTGAAAAATAAAATACTGGAAACTGGTCAAACTCCGGAATCATCTCCGAGCCTCTATTTTTTCGTGAAGTCGCTACATGTTGCCTAAAAGCATAAGCGTCTCTAAAGGAGGTGGGTTTTGGTATGACAGGCAATACAGTAATATCCTTAATATCGTGTTTTAAACAATCGTTATTACTAATAAAATTGGCAACTTGATCTTGATAATCTTTAAGTTGAATTAGATCTAGTAATGAGATATTTCCAAAACAATGATTAAGGTTATAAACTAACTGATTTTGCAACACTCCAATTTGTGGAGTATCAAATTTTTTTATTTTATAAGTAAGGAGTTTCATTAGTAGGGCAAAATTATCATTTTTATTTTAGGGATGATATAATTCATGCCTTGTTTATGTTTTTAAGTCCTATATTTGCATAAAAATAACAGTATGCCAAGATATCATAAATTAGGAAAAATGCCTCATAAAAGGCATACTACCTTTAGAAAAGAGGATGGGAATATCCATTATGAAGAATTGTTTGGAACTATTGGTTTTGAAGGAATGTCTTCCCTTTTATATCATTTACATAGGCCAACTCAGGTTAAGGATATTAAAAAAGCGTATTCAGTAGCGCCAGAAATTGCAGTGGATAAAAATCTAAAAGCCTATATGCTTAATGGATTTGATGCACCTAAAGTTGCTGATCATTTAGAAAGTAGAATTTCTATTATGTTAAATAATGATTTGAATATCTTACTTTCTGCTCCTACTAATTTAAAGGAAGAATATTTTTATAAAAACACAGATGGTGATGAAGTAATTTTTGTTCATAAAGGGACGGGTACACTCAGGACTTTTGTAGGTAATATAAAATTTAAAGAAGGAGATTATTTAGTAATTCCAAGAGGAATTATTTATACTATGAAGTTTAATACTTCAGATAACAGATTATTTATTGTAGAATCCTATACACCCGTTTATACGCCCAAGAGATATCGTAATCACTTTGGTCAACTATTAGAAAACTCTCCTTATTGTGAGCGTGATTTAAGAGTGCCAGAAGAGTTAGAAACTCATGATGAAAAAGGAGATTTTATCATTAAGATAAAGAAGGAGCAAATGATACATGAATATACTTATGCATCACATCCATTTGATGTAGCCGGCTGGGATGGTTTTAATTTTCCTTATGCATTTTCAATTCATGATTTTGAACCTATTACAGGAAGAGTGCATCAACCGCCACCGGTACACCAGACTTTTGAAACATCTAGATTTGTAATTTGTTCATTTGTACCAAGAATGTATGATTATCATCCTGAATCTATTCCTGCACCTTATAACCACTCGAATATTGATTCTGATGAGGTTCTTTATTATGTTGATGGAGATTTTATGAGTAGAAATCATGTGGATCAAGGATCTATTTCCTTGCATCCTGCAGGAATTCCTCACGGGCCACACCCTGGAGCGGCAGAAAAAAGTATAGGTCAAACAAAGACAGATGAATTAGCTGTAATGGTTGATACATTTGCACCACTTAAATTAACAAAAGCAGCCATTGAACTTTCTGATGGAAAGTACCATAAATCATGGCTGGATTAAATAGATATTAGAATGAAAGACGATTTAACAAAAGCAAATAATACAACATATTCTTTAGAAAAAATCTTTCCTGAAGCACAGGATTTTTTACCACTTTTAGGAACTGATTATGTAGAATTCTATGTTGGAAATGCCAAGCAAGCAGCACATTTTTATAAAACTGCTTTTGGATTTCAATCTCTAGCTTATGCAGGTTTGGAAACAGGAGTTGCTGACAGAACTTCTTATGTTTTGGTACAGGATAAAATCCGTTTGGTATTTACTACTCCAATGCCAGGGGAGAATAATGAAATTTTTGATCACATAAAAAAACATGGTGATGGCGTAAAGGTATTAGCCCTTTGGGTGGATGACGCTACAAAAGCATGGAAAGAAACTACTAAAAGAGGAGCTGAATCTTATTTTTCTCCTAGAACAGAAAAAGATGCAGACGGTGAAGTGATTAAATCTGGAATTAAGATTTATGGAGATACGGTTCATGTTTTTATAGAGCGTAAAAACTATAAAGGAACTTTTATGCCGGGGTATGAAAAATGGGAATCGGATTATAATCCAGAAACAGTTGGGTTGAAATTTATTGACCACATGGTTGCCAATGTGGGTTGGAATGAAATGAATATTTGGGAGAAATTCTATAATGATATAATGGGATTTGCTAATCTTATTACTTTTGATGATAAAGATATTTCTACTCAATTTACAGCCCTTATGAGTAAGGTAATGACCAATGGAAATGGTAGAATTAAATTTCCAATAAATGAGCCAGCTCAGGGGAAAAAGAAATCTCAGATTGAGGAATATTTAGACTTTTATGATGGACCTGGAGTACAGCATATTGCAATAGCTACTGATGATATTGTATCTACTGTTGCTCAGATGGCTAAAAGAGGAGTTGAGTTTTTAAAAGTACCATCATCATATTATGATACTGTCCTAGATAGAGTTGGGGAAATAGATGAAGAGATTTTAACACTTAAAGAGCATGGTGTTTTGGTGGATAGAGATGAAGAAGGGTATTTATTACAAATTTTTACAAAACCATTAACAGACAGGCCAACTTTATTTTTTGAAATTATACAAAGAAAGGGAGCAAAATCATTTGGGAAGGGGAATTTTAAAGCTCTTTTTGAATGTATAGAAGCAGAACAAGCAAGAAGAGGAACATTATAAATTAAATATAAATTATGAAGAATTTAAAAATAGGAGATAGTGCACCGTCCATTAACTCTGTAGACCAAAATGGTAATGCAATTACATTAGAACAATTTAAAGGAAAGAAGGTGGTGCTTTATTTTTATCCAAAAGACATGACACCAGGCTGCACTGTTCAATCTTGTAATTTAAGAGATAATTATAAGTTACTTTTGGATAAAGGATATGTGGTTTTGGGCTGCTCTGCTGATAGCCCAGAAAAACATGTTAAATTTATAGAAAAGCATGATTTACCATTTCCACTTATTTCTGACGAGAGTAAACAGGTTCTTAATGATTATGGAGTATGGGGCCCTAAGAAATTTATGGGTAAAGAATATGATGGAATAAGTAGAACTACTTTTGTTATTGATGAAAAAGGAATAATAGAGGATATTATTGAAAAAGTAAAAACTAAGGAGCATACCAGTCAAATTTTAAAATAAAACTTAAAAAAGTTTTCTAAACACCTCTTCAATCTTTCCGCATTGTACTATTTCAATGTTAAATGCTTTAGCATTAAACTTATTGTATTTAGAAATAATAATTTGCTTATAGCCTAACTTTTCCGCCTCTGCAATACGATTTTCAATTCTGTTTACAGCCCTTATCTCACCAGATAATCCTATTTCACCCGCAAAGCAAGTAAGCATGTCAAGCGCAATGTCTTGATCTGAAGATAGTATAGAACAGACTACTGCCAAATCAATTGCGGTGTCATCAATTTTTATTCCCCCAGTAATATTTAAAAAAACATCTTTTGCCCCAAGCATAAAGCCACATCTCTTTTCCAAAACTGCTAATAGCATGTTCATTCTTTTGGTGTCAAATCCTGTAGCTGACCTTTGAGGATTACCATATACAGCTGAACTAACAAGTGATTGTATTTCTACTAGAATCGGACGTGCCCCCTCAATAGTAGCTGCAATACCTACGCCACTGGTAGCCTCATCTCTTTCTGATATTAGTATTTCAGATGGATTATTTACTTCTCTTAATCCATTTTGGTTCATTTCATAAACCCCTAATTCAGAAGCTGAGCCAAATCGATTTTTAATAGTTCTTAAAATACGGTAAACATGATTTCTATCTCCCTCAAATTGCAGAACAGTATCAACCATATGTTCTAATATTTTTGGTCCTGCAATGGCGCCATCTTTGTTAATATGACCAATTAAGAAAACGGCTGTTCCAGTTTCTTTGGCATATTTTATAAGTTCTGCTGTACATTCTCTTATTTGAGAAACGCTTCCAGGAGAGGAGTCAATATGAGCTGTATGCAGGGTTTGTATAGAATCAATTACTAATATATCGGGTTGTAATTGTTCAATCTGTTTAAAGATATTTTGAGTGGATGTTTCTGTAAGTATATAGCAATGCTCTGAGTTCTTATTAATGCGTTCAGCACGCATTTTAATTTGCTTCTGACTTTCCTCTCCTGAAACATATAATATCCTTTTACTTTTTGAACTTAGTGCAAACTGGAGTAATAAAGTTGATTTTCCTATTCCAGGATCACCACCTAAAAGAACGAGAGATCCTGGCACAATCCCGCCACCCAATACCCTGTTAAGTTCCTTATCCTTAGTCACTATTCGTTTTTCATTGCTGTAGTCAATTTCACTAACCAGGTTTGGTGTGTTGACTTTATTGCTTTTATAGCCTCCTTTTGTTTCACTTTCCTTAACAAGTAATTCTTCAACAAAAGTATTCCATTCGTTACATTGGGGGCATTTCCCTAACCATTTTGGAGATTGTGTGCCGCAACTTTGACAAAAAAAAGCAGATTGGATTTTCTTTTTTGCCATTAAGATTTTTTGATTTTATCAATAATAGTAGTACTTGAAAATCCATCTACAAAAGGAACAAGTTTTACCTTTCCACCATTTTGCTGAACAATTTCGTGTCCAACAATAGTTTCAATTTTATAATCACCCCCTTTTGCTAATACATCAGGAAGTAAAGTACTAATAAGTTTTAAAGGTGTATCTTTAGAAAACAAAACAATAGCATCAACAAAGCTAAGTGCTGCTAATAAAAAAGCTCTTGATTGCTCATCAATAATTGGACGATCTTTACCTTTTAGTTTTTGTATTGATTGGTCAGAGTTTAGCCCAATAATTAGTTTATCCCCTAAATCGGCAGTACGGGCCAATACTTCTATGTGTCCCCTATGTATAATATCGAAACAGCCATTGGTAAACACTACTTTTTTACCAGCCATTTTCCATTGTTCTACTTGAGATGTTAAGGTATCAAGATTGTATATTTTACTATTTAGAGTCTTAAGATGTGACATTGCTTTTATTTTTTGATACAAATAAAATAAGCAATCCAATTGATCCCATGATAATGGCAACAAAGGTTTGTGCCGTATGTACAATAAAGGGAAATAACATGGCAGGATTATACTCATTGTAAGGTTTTACACTTAAGGTGCCCTCTGGAACTTGCAAAGCAACTAGCCCAATCATTAACATTAAATGATAGGAGCCTATTCCTCCTGGGGCTGGAATTACCATCCCTATTCCTCCTAAAACAAGTAAAAATAAGCCATCTGAAATTCCTAAATGAGAAGTTTCTGGTATAGCTTGAAAACAAATATAAGTCATCAAAAAATACATAATCCAGATACTAAGAGTGTGAAACCAAAATAAAGTTTTATTTTTCATTTGCTTAATACTTTTAAACCCTTCTTTTAATCCACTGATAAAATTGCTTACTTTTTGATAAAATGGTAATTTCTTAATTCTGTTTCTAAGTAGGTAAATTGTTATCCCTAGTAGTATGATAAATAGAAGTATAATTGATTTTGAATTTGATGATTCAACAGATCCTAAATTTTGATATTCTTTAATAGATCTAATTACTTCATTTGACTTTAAAAGTGCGGCTAAAACCACAAAAATAACAAGGGCAGCAAAATCAATAACTCTTTCAATAAGTATAGTCCCAAAGAGTTTATCAACTGGAATATTATCTGATTTTTTGAGTGATGTACATCTAGAAATTTCGCCGGCTCGTGGTATAAATAAATTTGTAAAATAACCTACAGATACAGCGGATACAGAATTTATTTTAGAAGTTTTATATCCTAAAGCATCAATAAGTACTATCCATCTTAGTCCTCTGTTTACATATGCCCAAGCACCAAAAATCATAGATAAAATAATGTAAATATATTCTACTTTTAATAAATCTCTTTTTAGGCTTTCAGAGTTTTTACCAAAGAAGTAATAAATAATGAACACCATGAATGCAAATGAAGATAGTATTTTAACTAAGTTAATAATTTTATTTTTATTACTCTTAGTGTTGTTCATGGCTGTAAAACTATAAAATTATATTATCAATTAGACGAACTCCAGAATGATAAGCAGAAATGCTCACAGCATTTTCATTTTCTTCTTCCCAATCCTTAATTGGAAGCATAGTTTTAAGCGCTACAAATTCAGCATATTCTAAGGTAAAGTTTTTCTGTTTTAGAAATTGCTGTTGTATGTGAAATTTTAGTTTATCCACTCCTTTTTCCTTATTTTTTTGACAATAGTTAAGGCAATTATAAATAAGTCTAGCCTCTTTTTTTGCGCTTTCTGAAAGAAGTTTGTTACGGGAACTTTTCGCTAAGCCACTTTCTTCTCTTACCGTTTGAACACCTTCTATGACAGTAGCTGATTGCATCTGTTTTACTAAATCCTTAACTATATATAATTGTTGTAAATCTTTTTGTCCAAAAAAAGCGATTGTTGGATTTATGATGTTCAATAATTTTTCTATTACAGTAGCCATTCCATTAAAGTGGCCTGGTCTAAATTCCCCTTCAATAGCTGTTGCTAACGATCCAAAATCATATGATTTAGCTGTCTCTCCTTGAGTGTATAGATCATTGACAGGAGGATTATAAACGATATCACATTTTACTTTTTCTAACTTTTCCAAATCAATAGTTAGGGTGTTAGGGTAGTTGGCTAGATCATTTGGGTTATTGAATTGTGTAGGATTTACAAAAATACTACAAATACTAATGTCACATTTTAGATTTGATTGTTCGATTAAATGCAAATGCCCTTGATGTAAAGCTCCCATTGTGGGCACAAAACCTATTGTTTTTTTATTTCCAAAAGCAGATAAATGCTTTTGTAATTCTTTTTTTGATTTGAAAATAAACATCTATCAGTAGTAAAATTGTACTTGTTGGCGACAAAACTAAGTGAAAAGCTTTGATGTTTAGCTTTTTTTTCTATATTTTTGCATACTAATAAATTTATCAATGGGAAAGAAGAGAGTATTGTATGTTTCGCAGGAGATAGTTCCTTACACAGGGGAAACAACAATGGGTGAAGTTGTGAGTCTACTTCCTCAAAAAACACAAGAAAAGGGCAAAGACATAAGAATATTCTTACCAAAGTTTGGAACTATAAATGAAAGAAGACATCAATTGCATGAAGTGATTCGTCTTTCAGGGATGAATTTGATTATTGATGATTTTGACCATCAGTTAATTATTAAAGTAGCATCAATTCAAAAATTGAGAATGCAAGTTTACTTTATTGACAATGATGAATATTTCCTTACCAAACATATGTTTAATAATGAGGATGGGAGTTTTATGTCTAATAATGATGAACGTATGATTTTCTATTGTAAGGGAGTAATTGAAACAGTGCGTAAGTTGGGCTGGAAGCCTGATGTTATCCATTGTCAAGGTTGGTTCACTTCATTAGTGCCAATGTACATCAAGAAATTATATGCTGGCGATCCTCTTTTTGAGGATGTAAAAGTAATTTATTCGGTATTCGATAATACCTATGATGGTGTGTTGAGTACGACTATAACTGACAAGTTATTATTTGAAAATTTAGAAGAAAAAGATGTAGCTATGTTGAAAGAATCCAACATAAATAATTTGCACAAACATGCTATTGATTATGCTGATGCTGTTGTGCAGGCAAGTGCAGATATTGAAAAAGAGGTGTTGGATTATATTAAAACTTCAGAAAAGCCGTTTATGGAATATCCTGGGGCGGAAGATTATATTGACGCTTATCAAGATTTTTACGAGCAATTTATTGAAGAGGAGGAAGTAGCCACTATAGAAAAATAACACATGAATAGAATCATATCATTAAGCCTAATTATGGGTTTAATTGCAGCATCTTGTACTGACCCGAACACAATTGGTCTAGAAGTACAACCAACATCAGACAATATAATAATTAGCGAAACAAGCAGCTTTAATTGGCAAACTACTCAAACTGATTCTGAAGATTCTTTAAGAACAGATGAAGCACTTAATTTAATTTTAGGCGGAATAGATGACTCACAATTTGGGTTAAATAATGCTGGTTTTTATACGCAAATCCTATTAACAGAAAATAATACGGATTTAGGAACTAATCCTATTGTGGATTCAATTGTGATGTCTTATACGTACTCAGGTTATTATGGTGATTTAGAAAATTTCACTAGTTTAGATGTCTTAATTCTTCAAGAAGATATCTATAAAGATTCGGTTTATTATTCTAACTCATATCAAATATCTTCGCTAGGGGGAATGTCATATGTTGAATCTTTTTCAGTTTCTGAGGATGCATCTGAAAGCCCTTCATTAACTATAAGATTAAGTGATAGTTTTGGGCAAGAAATTCTTGATCTTCAAAATGAAGGTTTAAAAGATAATGAGGCTTTCTTAGAAAACTTTAAAGGAATTAGTGTTATAGCAAGTGCACAAAACACAATGCTATATTTAAATCCGACTGGTTCAAATTCATTCTTAAAAATCTATTATCATAATGAGCAAAGCGGTTCAGATACTATATCCTTAGATTTCGAACTTGGTGGTGATGCTGCTCGAATAAATCTTTTTAATCATAAGCCATTAGTTAACTTAAACCAAGAAGAAGATAAAGTTTACATCCAGTCAATGGCAGGATATAAAACAAGAATTTCCATAAATAATACTGATTCTTTGAAATCAATGTTAGAAGGAAAATCAATCAATAAAGTAACTATGAGTTTTGATGTAAATGAAGGCTCACAAGCAGAATATACTGCCCACGATAAGTTATTTTTAGTGCGTGTAAATGAAGAGGGCAATAATATATTTTTAACTGATTTCACGATTGAAGGAGAAACTCATTTTGGCGGAAGGTTAGAAGATGATAAGTACGAGTTCAATATTACTAGGTATTTTTATCAACTATTAAATAACGATATTTATACCAACGATTTGTATTTATTACCTGCTGGTGCTGCTGTAAATGCAAACAGAACTATTCTTAACAAGGATATTAAATTGACTATTCACTACTCAGAATTATAATTAATAAGTATCAACTCTGTATCAAATAACTCTAAATTTTTAGCTCTATTTGTGCAAAATAAAATAAATGTATGTGTGGAATTGTAGCTTATGTAGGACATAAGGAAGCTTACCCAATTATCATTAAAGGATTAAAGCGTTTAGAGTATAGAGGGTATGATTCTTCTGGTGTTTCTATTGGAGATGAAGATAACATATCGTTATTAAAACAAAAAGGAAAGGTTTCTGATTTAGAAGACTATGCAATTGATAAAAATACAAAAGGTTCTATAGGAATAGGTCATACTAGATGGGCAACGCATGGTATTCCTAATCAAATCAATTCACATCCGCATAATTCTGGTGACGGAAAATTATCATTAATTCATAATGGAATTATTGAAAACTATGATTCTTTAAAACAAGTATTAATAGAGAAAGGTCATATTTTTAAGAGTGATACAGATACTGAGGTATTAGTGCACTTGATTGAAGAAATTAAAAATCACGAACAAGTAGGACTTTTTGAGGCTGTGCGTTTGGCATTGAATGAGGTAGTTGGTGCTTATGCTATTGTAGTAATGGAAAAAGGGGTCAATAATGAATTTATTGCTGCTCGTAAGGGGAGTCCTTTAGTTATAGGAATAGGGGATGGAGAGTATTTTGTTGCTTCTGATGCCAGTCCTTTTATTGAATACACAAAAAATGTAGTTTATCTTGAAGAAGGTGAGATAGTTAAAATTCATAAAGATAAGATGCTTGAGATTATATCATTAACCAATTCTACTAAAACACCCTATATTCAGGAGCTAGAATTGACTTTAGAATCTATTGAAAGAGAAGGTTTTGATTCTTTTATGTTAAAAGAAATATTTGAACAACCTAAAAGCGTAATCGACACTTTAAGGGGAAGAATTAGCCCTAAAACCAAAAAAATAACTTTAGGAGGGATTTTAGACTATGAGCAAAAGATAATGAATGCGAATCGTATTATTATTGTTGCTTGTGGTACGTCTTGGCATGCTGGATTAATTGGTGAATATTTATTTGAGGATTTAGCTAGAATATCTGTTGAGGTGGAGTATGCTTCTGAATTTAGATATCGTAATCCTATTATTAATGAAAAGGATGTGGTATTAGCTATTTCACAATCAGGAGAAACAGCCGATTCTTTAGCGGCTTTAGAATTAGCAAAAGAAAAAGGAGCTACTCTTTTAGGGATTTGTAATGTGGTTGGTTCTTCTATTCCTAGGTTAACCCATGCAGGAAGTTATACCCATGCTGGGCCTGAAATTGGTGTGGCCTCAACTAAAGCATTTTCTACTCAGATTATAGTACTTACTTTAATGGCAGTTAAAATGGCACATAAAAAAGGTTCTATTACAATGAGTAAATATCATGAGATTATCAACGAACTTGAGCTAATTCCTGAGAAAATAGAAAAAATACTGAAGAAAAATGATGAGATTGAGAAGATAGCAGCTAAGTTTAAAGATGCAACGAACTTTTTGTATTTAGGTAGAGGGTATAATTTTCCTGTTGCTTTGGAAGGAGCCTTAAAACTAAAAGAAATATCTTATATACATGCGGAAGGGTACCCGGCTGCTGAGATGAAACACGGACCTATTGCTTTGATTGATGATGAAATGCCGATAGTAGTTATTGCAACTAAAAAAGGGAATTATGATAAGGTGGTAAGTAATATTCAGGAAGTTAAAGCAAGAGGAGGAAGGTTAATTGCTATAGTGACAGAGGGGGATAAAACGGTTAAGGAACTTGCTGATGACTGCATTGAAATTCCTTCATGCTTAGAACAGCTTACTCCTTTATTAACCAATATACCATTGCAATTGTTATCTTATCATATTGCATTAATGAGAGGCTGTAATGTTGATATGCCAAGAAATTTGGCAAAATCAGTTACTGTTGAGTAGTTTTAGAGACAATCTTAGGTTGTAAAAATTCTTTATTCAAATTGTAAAATCCTGTTATTGATTTTTACTTGTTACCATTCACTTTCAATATTTCATTAAACAATATGAATTGGTTTCAATGTTGAATATTAGAACACTAATATTTCAATAAGTACTATCTTTCTAATAGTACTACATTAATACATGTAATATTTCCGTGAGTATATTCGATTTAATCGACTAAACCCAAACTGATGGGGTAGAGTTGTCGATTAGTAAATCAATATGTGTAAATCATAAGTTTTGTTGAATTTTAGACCGTGTCCAGAGTCAGTGTCTAAAAATAATGAACACTTTACCAATATCCACACATTCCCATATAGATATAAAAAAAACCTCACTTCAATTAAGGTGTGAGGTTAGCTGTAACGTGTGTGGGTAGTATCTCTATCATAGAATTTCAGTTCTTCAATACCATCTTAATAATAGATTCTCTTTGTAATTGACCATTTTATAATAAGAGATAAAAGGCCCTGTCATCTTACCACTTTTGTAAAATCTGTCATTAAAATCTAATTTTAGAATTTATTATTGAGTCTTCAAAAATTTAGAATATTCGTTTGAACCCATTGACATATTTGAAATTAGATTAAGACATTCATTTGTGATTTCAATAGGTGAAATAATTTTTTTAAAACTATATTTTCTGCCATCATAAGATGTTAAACTGTTTTCATAAGAATCAAAACATATATTACAGTAAAAGTAATCACTCAGTAATTCTGAACAACTTAATCCAAATTGTTCATGAGATAAATCAAAATCAGATCTTGAAAATGTAGTTTTTATCTCTCTACGATTTTCATAATTATTTTCTGGATTGATATTATTTTTTGACATATAATTATTATTTGTACAATTGACTAAAACTTTATTAGAACATCCATGAAACACCAACATGGTTGAAATAAAAATTATACTGATAGAATATTTCATTTAGTAAATCAATACGTTAATATCCCCTATTATTGATCTATTGTAGCCACAGAGAATAATTTTAAGTAGTTGTTTTCAATACTAAGGTCAAACTCAAGAGGGTTACAACAAACTTCACAGTCTTCTATGAAGTTCTGTTTCTCAATAGATGGATCAATCATTTTTAATTGGTTCTCCCAACAATGCGGACAGTCAAAAAAATGTTCAATCATAATAATTTTTTAATTTTAAAATTGAGTTATAATGTGATTGTTATTATGTTCTGGCTACTTCATTTATATAACTTCACTGTTTAATTATATGCTCTTAAAGATTAATTCCTAACTGGACTAATCCTCTTTTTTACTTCCGTAGCCGTAGCCGTAGCCGTAGTTATAAGAATAACCATATTTATAAGAATAGCCATAGTCATATCTAGAATTTGCCCCTACAGCATTAATAACTAGGCCAACATTCTTTATTTTCCCATCTTTAATTAACTCTTTAGGATAAGTTAATATTTCTTTCTCTGTATAATTAGATCTACAAATATATACTACAGTATCAGCATTATCCGATATAAGTAGAGTGTCAGTTACTAATAATGTTGGAGCTGTATCAATAATAATATAATCATATTCTTTTTTTGCGTCCAAAATAATTTTTTCAAAATTACCGTTAGACAATAATTGGGTAGCATTTGGGGGTATAATACCGGTTAATAAAGTATGATGAAGTGGTAAATGCTCAAATGTATTTAAAGTGCTCCCTCTCCAGTCAAAATTAGAGTTGTGAAGATAACTTGTTAACCCTTCCCTTGTTTTATCAACTCCTATGTATTTGTGTAATTGTGGATTACGTAGATCTGCCCCAATTAAAAGTATCTTATTGTCTAAACTAGCAAGCGCTAAAGACATATTAAGAGCTACAAAACTCTTTCCCTCTCCTTTTACTGATGATGTTGATAATATCACTTTTGCATCTGTAGTGTCAGTATTTTGAGGTAACAAATAATTAACATTAGAAGTTAATATTCTAAATGATTCAGCTAAAGTGTTACGATCTTTAGGGTTTTGAAATAACTTTGAATCATTTTCTTCTATGAATGGAAGTTCACCAATAACTGAGCATCCTACATTTAACTCATCAATATCCTGTTTTAATTGAATTTTAGTGTTGAATAAAAGGATTAAATAAATAATTCCAAAAGGAATTAAAATACCAATTAAAAGGGCTGCAAGTAAAGTAATCTGTTTTTTTGGGGATATTGGAATATCTGATGATAAGGCATATTCTATAACTTTTATTGTTGGCTCTGTAACGGCAAAACTAACCTCAGCTTCTTCTCTTTTTTGAAGCAAGAATAAATATAAACTTTCTTTTATAACCTGATTACGTTCAATAGCGCGTAAAATTTTCTCCTTTTCTGGCAGATTAGATACATCTTGGTTTAATTTTTTGCTTTGTAAGGTTAACTGTCTTTTTGTTTGCTTTAGCTGTGTCAAGTAGTTGCTTACTGTACGTATAATATTTGCACGATTATCACTTATTGCTCTATCCAGTTGCATTACAGAAGGATTATTTAACCCAGCACTTATAATTAAATTTTTACGCTCAAGTATTATGGTATTAAAATCTGTAATCAGGAAATTTATTTTACTATTATTAATTCCGATATTAGCAGGTAATAAATCATAATTTTTATTTTTAAAGGATTCATTTAATAACTTAGCTATAGCAATTTGATTTTCTAAATCTAATAATTGTTGATTTGATTTTGAGCTTAATTCTAAACTAAGGGAGGAATTGGCAGTAATATCAATCAGATTATTATTAAGTTTATAGAGTTGTTTCTGTATTTCTATAGAATCAAGTTCATTGGACAGCAGTATATAGCGTTCATTAACAAAATCAATCGTACGTTTATGTATCATTTGCCTATCCGATACGCCATCTTGGTTAAAAACATCTATAAGTGTGTTTAATACAATTTCAGAATATCCAGAACTCTCATTATCCATTTGAAGTGCTATAATATCACTTTCTTTCCCAACCTTTGATAGCGATATTTTTTTCTTTAATTGACTAACCGTATTCTTTGTACTGGAAAAAACAACCTTATGAGTATTTTCATTAGTAGATGAAAAATTAATTTTATCACTCTCTATATTAAAAGGTAAATCATGCGATATTGTATGAGTAGTATAGGAATTAAATAGATAAGTTGTATCGGTTTTAATATCAATGATCTCAATACCATCATCATTAAAATAAATATCAAATACTAATTCCTCTTTAATACTATCATTTGATATTAGTTGCTCAAATTGAAAAGGAAGATGAGTTACTCTTGATGTCATAATATTTCCAATACTGTAAAAGTTAGTATTTAAGTTTTGCTTTTCAACAACCTTTTTTAGTATTGTGTAAGATGATAGTAATTCGATTTCATTTTCAAGATTTATTTTATTACTACTAAACAGATCGCTTGCAGAAGGTAATTCTAAGGAGGCTTCTTTTTTATCTAAAATCTTAATTTTTGCACTTGTTCTATAAATAGTATGTGAATACCTTAAGTAAAAAAAAGAAATGATTACACATAAAATTATAGAAAAAACAAACCAACGCCAAAAAAATAAATATTTAAAAAGTTCCTTTTTTAAATCATATTTATCTTCTATATTTTCTTGATTATAATTATCGTTTAACATTTTTGTTTTATTTATTTATTATAAGAAGTGTGATACTTAATAATAGAGAGGATATTGATGCAATAGATTGTGGGCTTCCTATAAATCCTGCACTTTTTATTCGGTTGTAATTAGGATTAACAATAATAACATCATTATTCATAATATAGTATGCTGAGTTATTTAAAATATCTTTTGATGTAATATCTAATTTTTTGACAGATCGAATTCCGTTTATCTCTCTAATTAAGGTAATATTTTTTCGCTTACCCGATATTGTCAAATCACCCGCATAGCCTAAGGCTTGTAATAGAGTAAGATTTCTATCTAGAAATGTATAAGTGCCAGCATTAGAAACCTCACCTAGCACAGTAAATTTTGAATTTAATAATCGCACCGATACTGTAGGGCTAACAAGATGCTCGCCGTCTAAAAGGAGTTTAGTAATTTTTTTTTCTAATTCTAAAGTACTTCCTTTCACATCAAGTATTCCTAATACAGGAAAATTAATGGTGTAAGCTGACGAAACAGGATATCCTTCAAGTTGCAATAAGTTAAGATTAGTTGCTGTATTTGTTTGATTAGATATTCTATTATAGACAATTGCGGCTTCTGGTACCATACTACGGATTTCTATCCGTAACACATCATCTTCCTGAATTGTATATGGTATTTTTTGTTTGCTTATATCAGTATTAGGATATTTCTCTACTCCATTTAGGTAGGTTATATTTCTTTTTGATGTGCAGGAACTTATCATTAAAAAACTAACAATAATAAAGATTGATTTTCTCATAATTTCTAACTTTTTTGCAAATATATGATTTTACAATAGAAAATATATTCTTTACTAGATATAAAATTTTTCTTTGAAATATTTTTGACTATTTTTTAAATTTATGATGAATATTTTTCAAAATTAATTTTCATTACTCGCCTAGTTCAGCAGTACTCAAATTCACCTAATTAGATTTCTAATAAAAATGAGACTACAGTCCGTAGTCTTTAAAAATAAATGGACTTAACTTATTATAAATAAGTGAATTAACTTTGTTAGTTGAATAAAATAACGTATATTTATATAGAATAGTTTGTTATAAGTTTAGACTTAAATTGTTATAAGTTTAAAAATCAAACGCTATATTCATGTTAAATAATTTAAATAACATATGTTATATGAACGTTAATTTTTATAAAAGACCTCAAATACACGTCAAT
>JABGVU010000035.1 GCA_018645865.1 Flavobacteriales bacterium | reverse complement strand
GGAAATGGAAGAGGATTAGGAATGCCATCTAAAATATAGGTGAAAGGTGTAATCACATTGCTAAGCATATTAATAGCAATACGACCATCTGAATCATCCCAACAATTTACATTAGTAGAACTAATCTCTAATTGGATAGGCATAATAGTATCAGAAGATGCAGAAGTACCTGCACACAATGATTCTAAAGTCATATAATAAAATTGTGTTCCTAATGGAATATTAGCCGCAGAAAGTGAAGTGACATCAGCAGGGTAATTTACTATTGAAAGCAAATTAAAAGGCCCACTGATATTATCTGATCCATAAATATTATAAAAGGTTGAGCTATTTGCTACTGGATGATGATTCCAAGTAACTGATACATCTCCAGTACTGTTTTCTGTTACACACTGAAAAAGTGGCGCTGGCTGAGTTGTAGCGGGAAGAACGGTTATTGTTAAAGTTGCAATACGAATAGCATTTGCAGGACAAAAATCATCTACAACCTTTACTAAAAAAGTGAATATATTCGTTGTATTTCCACAACCTGCAGCTGACATAATTTGGGCGCAGTCTGTTTGCCAACTAAACGTACCTGAAACTAAACTAGGAGCGGTTATAATGCTATTGCCATTTCCATCACTAAAAGTAGCACATGGGGGATTATTACATGGAGTAACCTGTCCACCAGAAATAGTCATAGTCAAGTCTTGGGGAATACCACCCACATATAAATCAGGGTCAGTAGCATTAATATCAAAAGTAACAACCTGACCAGCATTAATTGTTGTTGAATAAGACGGTAATCCAGATGCACCTATTGTTTGGTTCCAAGTTTGATTACCTACAGGAGCTGCTACAACTGGAGGATTATTTTGCCCACCACTAGCCAAAGCACCACAATTAATCAAAACTGCAGGAATATCTCTAAATATTTCAGACACTAACTGGCCACACTTATAAGCCTTAACACTAATAGTTGTAGCAAAAGTTCCTGCAGTATTAGAGTGATATGATATTTCTCCAGTTATAGGGTCAAGCTGTACGCCTCCAGCAGTAATAGAAGGTATAGGAGAATTAAAAGTATAAGGAGCAACAAAAGGAAGTGGCGCTGGAAGAACTGGAGGGTTATAAGCTCCAAAAAAATCATCTAAAGGCTCTGCCCATTGGTAAGTAATGCTATCTAACTCTGGGTCAGATGCATTATGTGAATAAGCAAAAGGATAACCTGTACAAATAATTGTATTTGGAGATTCATTAAAAATAGGAGATGAATCAAAACAAGGACCAACAGGAACTTGAATACCATTAACAAAATACGGAAACATAGATGCACGTAATGTGTATCCTGCACTTGATGGATTTGTTAAATTAACTACTGAATTTGGTCGACAACAAGAATCCCAAGTAAAATGCCAACCCGCTAAAGGAGGAAGTCCTACAATTGCGATAGGTTGTGAAATATAAATATATTCTTCAAGAGCTCCAACTGGATTATTAATACAGTCCAAAGCGGCATAACCACTATTTGTTACATCACATAATGGAGAAATATCAACTGCAGTATCAAAATCAAGAGTAATGGTGGTAAAAGGAGCTCCTGCACCCCACATCTCTAAAGTTTGTGCTGCTTGAGATAATGTTATACCATCACAATCTCTATATAATTTCATAGTAAACACATATTCACCTTGATTAGGGCCTGATGTAAGACACTCCCAGGTAATTTCTCCTCCTAATAGATGAGATGCATTAACATTAAAAAATGTAAATGATGCAACTAAAAGTAAAATAACTTTTTTCATATTCTTAATTTATTTAATTCTATTTAATATTGCAAAATTATATAGTTCTTTATTATTTGCAATATTGAAAAGAATAATACCTTACTCATTCAACAATTATATTACTCTATCTTAACAACGTGATAGAACCTTCTTCTATGTATGTATCACCCAATGAACCAGTAGCTTCCATTGTGAAAAAGTACACTCCTTCGGGCATTAACTCTCCATTAAATCCTCTTCCATCCCAACTACCCTGTACATTATCAAAACCAAATACTTGCTGCCCCCATCTATTGTAAATAGCAACTCTTAATTCTACTAACATGTTGTCTCCAAAATGATATTCATCATTTACACCATCATTATTCGGGGTAAAGACATTATTAATATCATAACCTTCAATATTTATGTTTAAGCTTGCGGTATCATTACATATCACTGATAAATTATTGTTACTAGCAATTAGTTCAATTACAAAATTACCTTGTTTATTATATTTATATGTGAGTTCAAATTCATTAGAATTATTGGAATTATCACCAAAATTCCAAGAAAAATCACTTGCTCCGGAAGATAAATTAGTAACTGTCACTGTACTCCCTTCAAGAATTAGATTCTCATCAATAGAGAAATTAGCAATGATTTCGGAAGGTTGATCCACTGTAACTAAAATACTATCTTCACAATTATTATAATCTGTTACCTCAAAATAATAGTCTCCCTCAGATAGATTTTCTATTGTTAAAGAATCTGATTGCTGAAAAACAATGCCATTGTCAAAAATTCCAGTACTATTGCTTAGCTGATAGTTATATGGTGCAACACCATTTTCAAAGATCAGATTAATATTTCCATCATTTGATTCAAAACAACTTGAAGGAGTTACAAGAGAAGTTAGCTGAATCTTACCTGGTTCGCCTACTTTTTCACTCATTAATTTAACAGACAAACATCCATTAGCATCCTTAACCCATACATTATAACTATCAGAAAATAAATTAGTAAATATATTGGATGATTGAGAACTAATAATACCTAGAGATGATTCAATAAAATAGGTGACATAATTTGGTGTTCCTCCATAAGCAGATAGAGCTATAGAACCTTGTGAATCTCCAAAACATAAATTATCAAAAATATCATCAACTTTTAAGCTAATAATCGAAGGCTCTTCAAAAATCACATCAAAAGAACCTTGACAATTATTAGCATCTGTAACTACTACTGTGTAAGTTCCTGCAGGAACATTTGAAATAGTAGAGTCTGTACTTAAACCTACTGACCATGAGTATTGATAAGCTGGAGTACCACCAGAAACTGAAATAGAGCCATACGCATCTGAGCTACCATTACATAAGGCGTCAGAAATTACAACAATAGATGATTGCAATGGATCTGGCTGAAAGATATTAACCGTATCATAAGCTAAGCAACCATAATCATCATTTATACTTAAAACATAAGTGCCAATTGTTAAATTAGATAATGAAGGTAAACTTGCTCCATTATTCCAAGAATACGCATAAGTACCACTTCCTCCCAAGACACTAATATATACCTGCCCATCATCACTTTCATAACAACTTAAGTCAACAATACTGTCATTAACAACAATCTCATCTAGTTCCATTATTGTGTAAGTGTCCTTAATAAAGCATCCAAATGAATCAGTGATTAAAATATTATATGTATTGGCACTTAGTGAACTAAAAATACCTGTGCTGTTAATTAAACTGTCATTAGTATTTGATAAGTTTGAATCTAACTCAAAAATTAATGGATATAATGCTGAGTCATTCATATAAAATATAATATCACCATTACTTGCACCATAGCACAATGTATCGGATCCTACAATAGAATCTATACTTAAAGGGTTATTAACATTTAGTGATGTTATTCTTATTGAATCAATAGGAAACCAATTCGTTGAATGACACCCATTAGCATCAGTCAATGTTACTTTATAAATGTCAGTAGTTAAACTATCAAGAATATACACTGAATCAATACTACTGATACCATCAGAAGAAATACATCCACTACAATATTGAGCATAAGCAGTGTATGATCCTACTCTGGAACTATCAGAATTAATCCAGTTGAAGACATAAGGGCCTGACCCTCCCCTTACTTCATAACCAACATGTCCGTTATAAGAATACCCATAACAAGTTTCCTCTGATTCAAATCCGGGCACTCTTCCATATAACTCTAATTGATCTGGAGCACTTGAAATAAAAGCAGAATCTACTGCATTACAACCCGTACTATCAGATACAGTTACAAAATACATACCTTCTAGCAAACTATCAACAAGTTCAGTATTACCCACAATAATAGAAGTAGAATCGGTCCAAACATAATCATAAGCACCAATACCTCCATGTGCATACACCTTAATAGTTGCATCAGAACTATCATGACAGGAAATTGTTGTAACTAACAAGGAATCAATATATAATGAATTATCCCCAACTGAGATTGTATCTTTAACAATACAATTATTACCATCTAAAACTTGAATCTCATAATCCCCAGGACACAATCCTTTAAATATACTATCTGTTAATATTGGCCCTTGGAAATAATTGACAGTGGAATTAATTCTATTAATATAATACTGATAGACTGTATCATTTAACACCACTGAAGTATCATAAACACCTCCAATAGGTGAGGTTGGCAACCAAACAGTACCATTACAAGCCCCACCGTCAATAGCAAAACCATCATTTAAACAAAAAGCTGCAGTACTTAAAGGAGAATCATATGAAATAATATCTGGCTCAATAATCTGAAAAGTATCAGATCTTCTAACACAACCAGCAAACTCTGCAGTAGACATTGCCTGAATGCCATAGATACCCTCATATAATTCATTATAATAAACAGAAGTATCTGGAAAAGAGATTGAATCAATTGCAATTAATAAAGGATTAGCCGTATCAGAATAAAGCAATAATTCATAGCTGTAACATGCATCAGGATATAAAACTTTTATAGTTGCATTTGTATCCTCAAAGCAAACAATATCAGTATATGAATAAGACATATCTATCACATAAGAATCATCAATAGATAAATGAGTATTAATACCAGAGTTACCATTAGCAATAAAAGCACTATAGTCAACACTGTCAACACAACCAAATTCATCTTCAACATAAATAGAATAATACCCTCTTGTCAAAGAATCAAAATATGGATAACTTTGAGATTTATTAAAGCTGGTAAGATAAGATTCGGATGGCCAAACGGCATTATCAATTGTGTAGGGATAAACATTATTAGCGGCATCAATTGTAATTTGTATTGTATCAAATTCTAATGTATAGGTTAAATTAACCCCATCACCTGGATTAATATTTACCTTAATTGAACCATCATATCCACAACAAGTTTCTTTCACTTTGGTTAAAGGTAATAACGTAAAAGGTACAACTTGAGCAACTACAAAAGTATCCAAATACACACACATTGAGTCATCAGTTATTTCAATAAAGTAAGTTCCCGCAACTAAAGAATCAATTAAAATTGAATCGATAATATTAAATCCTGAATTTATATTCAAAGGAGTACTAAAAGGAATCTGTTTTGATAAAGTAAAGCTATAGAGCCCTTGTCCATTTTCTACTAAAAGGTTAATCTCTCCATCATTTTCTCGACAACTTTCTTTAATGATAATCTCTTCAATTGAAGTATTTACAATCTGTTCAGTCATTACAGGAGAATTCCAGTGGACTTTACACCCTTTAGCATCTTGAATATAAATACTATCATAAATTACACTGTGTGGAATATTAAAGATTCCTGTTGCATTCGTAGCTCCATTAATAAAAAAAGATACCGGTATATTAGATATATTTGTGAAATCTATGTCAATGGTTAATGTAGCTGAAGAAACGCCACATACCTCATCCGTAGTCAATACATCTTGAATACTTAAATCATACTCATTAATAACAAAAGGAGTAGCGGAGTATCCAGAGCTATTTAAACAAGATGACAAACCCATACCATCATCATATTGTAAGACTAAATCATAATTACCAGAAGCTAAATAGTTGTTTGTAGTATCACCAATGAATTGAGTAGTACTTGGATTGAAGCCAGATACGATAGAATAGTAGGTTATACTTGCGTCAGGATTATAAATATTAACCAATACTCTACTTGAATCTCCAGCACATAGATTATTACCATTAACTGCATCAACAATATAAATATCATCAATGATTGGTTCTAAAATTTCAAAATGAATTGTATCGACAGGACATGATAAAGGAGTCAAAGAATCTAAGCGAAAATAATAAAGTCCAGTTACCAAACCTCCTATTGAATCCATATTAGGAGTTCCCAATGGATTCCATACAGAATCATAAAATTGATAATCAGTCCAACCATTCAAATAATTAATCTTAGCACTCCCTTCATTAGATCCTGGACATACATTGTGAGTAATTGAACTATCAGCATCACAATTTTGCCTCAATCCCATAACTAACGTATATGGTAAACTTTCGCAATTATTCGGACCATTATCAGAAATTACAACTGAATAACTACCTACACCTAAATTAGACAAACTATTAAGAGAAGAATCTTGTAAAACATTACCTAAAGAATCATACCAAATAAAATTATAAGGCATTCCATTGCCACCTTGAATTACATTTAAAACAATACTACCATCTAGCAATCCAGTATCTGAAACTGAAGAAATAATTGTATCAATTACAAATGGATCACCATATCTATCTACTTGGTACGGTACATTTAAAATACTACTATCAACACAGCCAGAAGCATCTTCAAATTTAACAAAATAATCACCCTTAATCAGATTATTAAATAATAATGAAGAATTACTAATAATCGTATCTTCATATAATAATGACGAAACGTATCCTGGTAAATATGGATTAGCAGTATCAATAATAAATGCAAAAGGATAAACACCAAATGCATTAGAGATAGTAATTTCACCGTCAAAAGCAAGATAACAAGTAACATTACTAGTGACTATATTGCCCGCACTACAATTACTTATTGCGGTTAAAGTGAAAGTTGCATTACTAGAGCAAATATTGGTGGAATCATAAACTGTTACATTATAATTACCTGGAGATAAATTATTGATATCTTGTGTAGAAAATCCATTACTCCAGGCATAAGCAAATGGAGACACTCCACTAACAGAAATATCAACAAATCCATCATTAGAAAGTGGAGTTGTTGGGTTATTAACTAAAATCGTATCTATCTCTAAGACTGGCGGATCAACTAATATAAAAGAATCAATATCTAACGTAGCGCCAGAAGAATCAAGCAAACTAATTCCATAGGAACCAGGAGATAAAGATGATAGTGACCATGAAGTATATAAACCAAGACCACTATTAGTGAACGGTGAATTCCATAAACCAGTAGTTGGATTGATCACTGATAATGTCACCTTAATACTATCTAAAGGTGTTGTTTGACTAATATTAACAGTAAGATCACCATTATTATCTCCAAAACAAAGAGGATTAGTATAAGTTATGCTTGAAATTAATGGTGTGATTGGAGCAACTACATTAATTACACCTACCATACCCAAACCTACATGTGGATCACACTGGTAATTATATTGGCCAGGAATAGTGAATATCCACTGAAAAGTCCATCCAGAACCAATAGAATTTCCAAAACCTTCAGGGTTACTAGGATAAGTTGCTAATGTTGCATTAACATTATGAAAACCACCTGTATTATTCCATATTACAGTATCTCCAATGTTAACTGATAAAGTAGCTGGAACAAATGTATTTCCAGCGGTATTAATTATATGTTGAGTTGAATATACATTTTGTGAGATAAAAAGAGAAACTATTAAAGTCGCTATAAAAAGTAATTGTTTTTTCATACAATAATTTAGTTTTTAAAAATTTGTTTTTAAGAGAAAATCCCTCTAATTTGCAAAGATACAAAAATATTTTAAGCCCTACTATATATACAGTCGATTAAACTGTACTTTTGAAGACCAGAAAAAATACCATGGAAGACTATTTACAAAAATTAAATCCAGAGCAAAAATTAGCTGCGCAACACATAAAAGGCCCCTTAATGATAATTGCCGGTGCAGGTTCAGGCAAAACAAGAGTCCTTACTTACCGTATTGTACATTTACTAAAAACAGGAGTAAACCCACATAATATTCTATCATTAACCTTTACCAATAAAGCATCCAAAGAGATGCGAAACAGAATAGAGACTATTGTTGGGCAAAGCAATTCAAGAAGCCTTTGGATGGGAACTTTCCACTCAGTATTTTCAAAAATATTACGCTTTGAAGCTGAGAAATTAAACTATCCTTCCAATTTTACAATTTATGACACTGACGATTCCAAAAGCTTAGTAAGAAGTATCATAAAAGAACTTAATTTAGATAAAGACATTTATAAAGTTAATGTTATCCGAAATAGAATTTCTTCTTTAAAAAATAACTTTATCAATCCAGTAAGCTACTCTAATAAATCAGAATTATTACAAACTGATAAAATTGCAAAGCGAACAGAATTTGGAAGAATTTATCAAATGTATGTTAAGAGATGTGAAAAGGCGTCTGCCATGGATTTTGATGATTTACTAATAAAAACTTATCAATTACTTGATAACCATCCAGAAGTACTATTAAGATATCAGGGGAAATTTAAATACATTTTGATTGATGAGTATCAAGACACTAATCATATACAATACCTGATAATTAAAAAACTTGCAGCCCTTAACGAAAACATCTGTATTGTTGGTGATGACGCACAAAGTATATATGCTTTTAGAGGAGCAAATATACAAAACATCCTTAATTTTAAATTAGATTACCCTGACTTCAAAACCTATAAGCTAGAACAAAATTATCGATCTACTTCCACAATAGTTGAGGCTGCCAATAGTATCATAAAAAATAATGAAAAGCAACTGAAAAAGAATATCTGGACTAAAAATAGCAAAGGAGACAAAATAATTATTTGCAAAACAGGTTCAGACAATGATGAAGGTAGATTGGTTGCAAACACAATTGGTGATATTGAATTGCGCGAACAAGCCCATCATAAAGAATTTGCAATTTTATACAGAACAAACGCTCAATCTAGAGCTTTTGAAGAATCATTACGAAAAAGAAACATAGCATACAAAATTTATGGAGGACTTTCATTTTATCAAAGAAAGGAAATAAAAGATTTACTAGCTTATTATCGCTTAGCAATTAACCCTAATGATGAGGAGGCTTTTAAGCGAATTATAAATTACCCAACAAGAGGTATTGGAGCTACAACCATTCAAAGACTTAATGTTTTTGCAAACGAACATGATAAAAGTATTTGGGAGGTAATCAATCATTTAGATGAGATTGAAATTAACATCAATAAAGGTACGCAAATTAAGCTAAAAGAATTTGCAATTATGATTAATAGTTTTATCATAAGCACCAGAAAAAAAGAAGCTTATATTGTTGCAGAGGAAATTGCAAAACAAACCGGATTATTTAACGATTTATACTCAGATAAATCACCTGAAGGAGTTAGCAGATTTGAGAACATACAAGAGCTCTTAAACGGAATAAAAGATTTTAGTGAAACAGCCGAAAAAGGAGTTAATAAATTACCTGATTTCATGGAGGATGTCGCCTTACTAACGGACCAAGATAAAGAATCTGAGGAAGATTTTAATAAAGTAACTTTAATGACTGTTCATGCGGCAAAAGGATTAGAATTTCCATATGTATTTGTGGTTGGGCTAGAAGAAAATCTTTTTCCAAGTATGATGAGTGGTGAAAGTCAGGAGAATTTAGAAGAAGAAAGGCGTCTTTTCTATGTCGCTATAACAAGAGCTGAGAAAAGATTATTCTTATCTTTTGCCTCCTCACGTTTTAAATGGGGACAATATACGGATTGTGAACCAAGTCGATTTATTAGCGAACTGGACGAAAGTTTTTTGGAAAAACATGAAATCACACCAAAAAATAAGAAGGACTTTAGTCCTCATAAAATTTATGCTAAAACTAAGTTTAAGAAAAAAGAATACTCTGCTGCTACCAAAAAATTTATCCCACCAAAAAATTTAACGAATATCAATAGAGCCAAGAATATTAGCATTAACGAAAGTGACCTTAGTAAAATACAAGCTGGAATGAAAGTGAAACATGCTCGATTTGGAGAGGGGAAAGTATTGACTATTTCAGGAGAAGGATCTGACAAAAAAGCAGGAGTGTTTTTCAGTGGCTTTGGGCTAAAACAACTATTACTTAAGTTTGCCAAACTGGAGATATTATAATAGCTAAATAATGAACTTAAGTGAAAATTTAAAATTTACTTTCTTGCATTATTATTCTCATTTATGATTGATACATACTTCCTGCAATTATTTTCATCAATCTTTAACTGACTTTGTAAATCTTCTAATGAATCAAACTGTTCTTCATCTCTAATTCGTTTTAAAAACTCAATTTTTATTTCGGAATCATAAACATCAGCTAAAAAATCAAAAATATGTACTTCTACTGTATGTTTTGCCTCATTCAAAGTTGGTTTTTTTCCAATATTTAACATGCCAAAATATTGCTTGTTTTCCAATATTACTTTAACTAGATACACCCCATCATCAGGCAATAATTTCCATCTATTTTCAATCAAAACATTAGCAGTTGGGTAAGCAAGAGTTCGGCCAATTTCATTCCCTTTCACTACGACACCATTAATTGGATACTTATACCCCAAATAAGTATTAGCTTTTTCTATATTTCCAGAAGACAATAACTTCCTTATTTTTGTCGAACTAATAGTAACTTCTGCCTCA
Organism: Flavobacteriales bacterium; assembly: GCA_018645865.1. Taxonomy (GTDB): domain Bacteria; phylum Bacteroidota; class Bacteroidia; order Flavobacteriales; family BACL11; genus UWMA-0277. The sequence goes on along the minus strand of JABGVU010000035.1, from coordinate 4,759 downwards.
TCTTGTGGTGGAATTTGTTCCAAATTAAAATTATATAATTCAGAAAGTTCTTTTAATTCATCATAAGATCCCTCTCTGTTCCTTCCAAAATGATGATCGTAGCCAACAACCATATGTTTCATTTTAAGTTTATTTACTAGTAAATCTCTAATAAAATTAACTGATTTTGTTCTTGAAAAATCTTTTGTAAACTCATGAATAACAAAATGCTGTATTCCTGAGTTTTCTAATTCTTTTATTTTTTCCTCAATCGTGTTTAACAATTTCAGTTTCTGGTCCTCTGGCTGCAAAACATGCCTAGGGTGAGGATAAAAAGTAAGCAAAACACTTTCCCCACCTTCCTTTTCAGCAATTTCATTCATACGTTTTAAGACATATTTATGGCCTTTATGTACGCCATCAAAAGTACCTAAAGTTAATACTGAATTAATATCTGATGGAAACTGATCTATTGAATGATAAACTTTCACTTATTTTTTAATTTTAGGTATGTTGAAAAAGTGTTCAAAATTAACAATTAATTTAAACCCATTAATATTAGTCCAATACAATTTAAAAATAGTAAATTTGCATCCGATTTAAATAAATTATTTTAACGATTTTAAAAGATAAAAAATGTCAACAAACACTGGAAGAGTATCGCAAATTATTGGGCCTGTCATTGATGTTTCATTTGAAAACAATGAAGCTGGATTACCTAACATCTACGATTCATTAGAAATTACAAGAACTGATGGAACGAAATTAGTATTAGAGTGTCAACAACATATTGGAGAAGATACAGTTAGATCAATTTCTATGGAAACTACTGATGGTATTAGTAGAGGAACTAAAGTAGTTGCAACTGGCTCACCAATCAAAATGCCTATTGGAGAAAATATTAAAGGTAGAGTTTTTAACGTCATTGGTGATGCTATTGACGGAATGGAAAACTTAGATAACACAAGTGGATTACCAATACATAGAGATCCTCCTATCTTTGAAGACCTATCAACTGCTACCGAAGTATTATTTACTGGAATTAAGGTCATTGACTTAATTGAACCTTACGCCAAAGGAGGTAAAATTGGTTTATTTGGAGGTGCTGGTGTTGGAAAAACAGTATTAATCCAGGAGTTAATTAACAATATTGCAAAAGGACACGGTGGACTTTCAGTATTTGCTGGTGTAGGTGAAAGAACACGTGAAGGAAATGATTTATTAAGAGAAATGTTGGAGTCAGGAATTATCAATTATGGTAAAGATTTCAACCAATCTATGGAAGAAGGAGGATGGGATTTATCAAAAGTTGATAAATCAAAATTAGAAGATTCTAAAGCAACATTTGTTTTCGGACAAATGAATGAACCACCTGGAGCAAGAGCAAGAGTAGCTTTATCAGGACTTACTATTGCTGAATATTTCAGAGATGGAGATGGAGAAGGAAAAGGAAAAGATGTATTATTCTTTGTAGATAATATTTTCCGTTTTACTCAAGCTGGATCTGAAGTTTCTGCACTTCTTGGAAGAATGCCATCTGCTGTAGGTTATCAGCCAACATTAGCAACTGAAATGGGTACTATGCAAGAACGCATTACTTCTACTAAAAACGGATCTATTACTTCTGTACAAGCAGTATATGTGCCTGCTGATGATTTAACTGATCCTGCTCCTGCTACAACATTTGCTCACCTAGATGCAACCACAGTGCTTTCCAGAAAAATTGCAGAATTAGGAATTTACCCTGCAGTTGATCCATTAGACTCAACTTCTAGAATTTTAACTCCTGAAGTTGTTGGTGATGAACATTACAAATGTGCACAAGACGTAAAAGAGTTATTACAGAGATATAAAGAATTACAAGACATTATTGCAATTTTAGGAATGGATGAATTGTCTGACGAAGATAAATTAGCCGTACACAGAGCAAGAAGAGTACAAAGATTCTTATCACAACCTTTCCATGTTGCTGAGCAGTTTACAGGACTAAAAGGATGTTTAGTTGATATTACAGATACTATTAAAGGATTCAACATGATTATGGACGGTAAAGTGGATCAATATCCTGAAGCAGCATTTAACTTAGTTGGGTCTATTGAAGAGGCAATTGAGAAAGGAGAAAAAATGTTAGTTGACGTTAAATAATTAAACAATGATATTAGAAATAATAACACCAGAAAAAGAACTCTTCAAGGGAGAAGCAACATCCGTAAAATTCCCAGGAACAACTGGAGAATTTGAAATGCTAAATAATCACGCTCCTATCATTTCAACTTTAACTAATGGAAATATTAGGGTAATTACTACTGATAATAATACTGAAAATTTTGCAATAAATGGTGGTGTAATTGAAATGCAACAAAACAAAATTATTGTTTTAGCTGATTAATTTACAAGCATTAAATTGAGAAAGAGGGTTACATTGTAGTCCTCTTTTTTTATGTTATTTTTGAAAAATGAAAAATTACTTTTTTATTATCCTATTTTACAGCATTTTTTTAAGTTCGTGTTTACAGAAAAAAAAATTTGAATTACAGGAGGGTGATTTACTATTTCAAGATTTAGATTCTTCTCCCCTTTGTGATGCGATTGAATTGGTAACACCCGGATATAATGGAGCAAATTTTTCACATATCGGATTAATAGTTTCAGATAATGATACACTTAAAATATTAGAAGCTATTCCTCCAAAAGTTGTTTTAACAGACATGAAATCTTTCTTTAATCGATCATATGACACAGAAGGTAGATCTAAAATAATAGCAGGAAGATTAAAAGATGAATTTCAACATACAATTAAAGATGCAATTATTTATGCTAAAAACAAAATAGGAATAAAGTATGATGAAGTATTCCTAATGAACAACAACTCATACTATTGTTCGGAGCTAATCTTTGAAGCATTTGAAAAAGATTCTATTTTCACTCTAAAGCCAATGACATTTTTACATCCAGAAACTAATGACACATTAACTGTTTGGAAGAATTACTACTCAAAATTAGGTATTAAAATTCCACAAAACGAACCAGGAATCAACCCTGGAATTATGTCCTTATCTGACAAAATTGGGATCATCTATTCTTATGGAATACCTGATGGAATGGAACAATAGCAAGCCCTACTTATTATTTGTAATAATTATATATTTCCCAAAAATCTAGCATATAAATAATCTATTTAACAATAAGCATGTAGATTTTGGCAATATACCTCAACCAGGAAGATGGATGCGAGCTGGAGTAAAAATTACAATCTAATTAATAATTTAATTTTTTATTGCTCTGGTTTCTATCGAAATTATTCTTTATTTTTAGTATCAATTAGTATAGTTACAGGCCCATCATTAATAAGGTTCACTTTCATATCCGCACCAAATTCCCCTGATTGCACCTGTTTGCCAATTGCTAAAGCTAAATCTTCTTTAAAGTGTTCATATAAAGGAATTGCTTGTTCTGGTCTGGCAGCTTTTATATAAGAGGGTCGATTACCTTTTTTAGTTTTAGCATGCAAAGTAAATTGACTTACCACAATTATTTCTCCACCTGATTCAGTAATGGACTTGTTCATCACTCCTTTTTCATCTAAAAAAATTCGGAGTGACGCAATTTTACTGGCCAACCACAAAGCATCTTCTTTTGTATCTTCAATTTCAATTCCTAACAAAACTAAAAGTCCCTGTTCAATTTTTGCAATTTCTTTTTCAAAAATTACCACTGATGCTTTTTCTACTCTTTGGATGGCAGCACGCATAAATTAATAATCATTTGTCCTAAAATTTTCCTCCTCCTCCACCAACATATTCAAATAGTTTTTATGCCTACTTTCAGCAATTTCACCATTATCTAATGCTGACTTAACAGCACATTGTGGTTCGTTTTTATGGATACAATTATGATATTTACATTGGGATTTCAACTTAAAAAATTCAGGGAAATAACTACCTAACTCTGCCACCTCTAACTCCACCAAACCAAAACCTCTAATTCCTGGCGTATCAATGATTGACGCACCAAAATCAAGTTCATGCAATTCAGAAAATGTAGTGGAATGTTGTCCTTGTCTGTGCGTATCGGAAACCTCCTTAGTGTCAATATGCAAGTCAGGTTGCAAGTAATTTACTAGGGTAGATTTTCCTACACCTGAATGACCTGAAATCATATTTACTTTACCCTTCATCAAACCTTTTATGTGTGACAAATCATCATTAATTACAGAAATAGCAAAACAAGCATACCCTATCTTTTCGTATACTTTTTTCAGATTTTCTTGTTCAGCTTTCAACTCATTATCCAATAAATCCACTTTATTAAAAAGTAAAACTACCTCAATTCCATAGGTATTTGCAGCCACCAAAAAACGATCGATAAAACCAGTAGTCGTTACTGGGCTATCCAAGGTAATCATAAGTAGGGCTTGGTCAATATTAGCCGCAATAATATGGGTTTGTTTGGAAAGGTTTACTGATTTCCTAAGGATGTGATTTTTTCTATCATGCAGTTTTACAATCATCCATAATTCTGATTCTTGTACCACCTCAACTTTATCGCCCACCACAATTGGGTTTGTACTTTTTATACCAGCAATTCGGAATTTCCCCTTCAAACGACATTGTACAATTTCGCCTACATCCGTTTTTACGGTATAGCGTTTCCCTGTTGTTTTTATAACTACTCCTTTCACTTTGCAAAGATAATGGATAATGTAACAATTTGATAATGTAGTAATGCGAAAATTTCCATCCAAAGAAATGAGCAATGTCTGTGTTTATTTTTTGTACTT
>JABGVU010000093.1 GCA_018645865.1 Flavobacteriales bacterium | reverse complement strand
TTAGTAAAGAAATGTTAGAAATAATGAAGAAGTCTAATTGTAATCAATTTAATGCAGGAGTTGAAAGTGGCAGTCAAAAAATATTGAGAGATATGAAGAAAGGTCTTTTACTCCCCAAAATAAAAGAAACCTTCAAGTGGGGCAAAGAATTAGGAATGGAGAGAAGAGCCTATTTTCTTATGGGAATGCCGAATGAGACAGAAGAAGATTTAAAATTAACAGAAAAATTAGTTGAAGAAATTCAACCTGATGAATTTGGTATTACTGTTCTGTGCCCATACCCCGGCACAGATCATTATGATCCAAAAACAATGAAAAATATTAATTGGAATGTTATGGATGAATATTCTAATCCGTTTTGGCAAACGAAATATTTTTCAAACAAGGAATTAAAAATTAAGCAAAGATACTTAATGGATAAATTTTCTTATCTTCGAAATCCAATTAGAAATGCAGAAGACGGAAGTACTATAGTTGATTTAGCTGAACACAATGAAAAACTTTCCACAGGTGATATGGTATTTCGTAAGACAAGTGATTAAAGCCTGTTTAAGATGATATAAAGAACACAATTTTCAGATAGAATAGAATATTCAAATTTTTTAGGTTTATAATTAATCCTATAAAATAAGTATTATAATCAATAAAAGGGGTACCTGAATAGTTATGAGTTTAAACAATGTCTAGTAAAGTTGAAGTTACCCGACCTTCTTTACCACCACTTGATGAATATATAGAATATCTCAAGATTATTTGGGAAACGGGAATTATGACTCACAATGGGCCATTGGTGCAAAAGTTGGAATATGAAATTTCAAATTACTTGAATGAAAAGAACGTAATCTGTGTTTCAAGTGGAACATCAGCACTTCAACTCGCTATTCGTGCTCTAAATCTTACCGGTGAAGTAATTACAACACCTTTCACTTACATTGCTACAGCTAATATTATTTCTTGGGAAAATTGTAAGCCAGTATTTGTAGATATTGATCCGCATAGTTGGAACATTGACCCTGATAAGATTGAGGAAAAGATTACTAATAAAACGTCTGCAATATTGCCAGTTCATGTTTTCAGCGCTCCTTGTGATGTAGACCGTATCCATACAATTGCTTCAAAAAATAACGTAAAAGTAATTTATGATGCAGCTCATGCCTTTGGTGTCAATATCGCTGGAAAATCAATTCTGCGGTTTGGGAATATTTCTGCCGTTAGCTTTCATGCAACTAAACTTTTTAATACCGCTGAAGGGGGAGCATGTATCACTGATGATAATATATTAACAGAGCGGATACGACGTATACGATTTTTTGGTTTTGATAGAAAGAATAATATTGTTGATTGTGGAATGAATGCCAAGATGACAGAGATTAGTGCAGGGCTAGGATTAGCTAATTTAAAGTATTTAAATCAGGTTAAACAAAATCGAAAGAGAAAATATGAACTTTATATTTCTATCTTAAACGATATTCCATTTATCACATTTCAAAAGTACAAAACAGATGAATACAACTATAGTTATATGCCTGTTGTTTTTGAAAGCGAACAAATTTTGTTAAAGATTCAAGATAAATTGAAAGCTAATAATATATTCGCTAGGCGTTATTTTTATCCCTCATTAAACAAGTTATCAATATTCCACCCTCAAGATTTACTACCAGTTTCAGAAAGAATATCTCGAAGAATACTTTGTTTACCCCTTTATGATACTCTGCCAGTTGAAGAGATAGAACGTATTTGTCAATTTATTACTGAAGTGTAAAAACATAGGAACACTCTAAATCAAATTAGTATTTGTAATGAAATTTGACTCAATCCAACTATTAATAAAATGCCTTTGAATCTTAATATTTTATTGAAGTTCTGCTGTCAGTATTGCGGATTATCTATGGTAATTAACAATATTAATAATAATAGAATTTTTTAATTCTTGACTAAAATCAATAAACATATTAAAAAAGAAGTATCTGTACTTTACAGAAGATTGAGCGATGTGCTCCATTTTACTGATGAAGATAAGAATATTGATTTTTTTATTTCATCTCTTACAGAGTTCAATCAACATTACACTACTAATTCTATATGGGAATGGTTATCAACATTAAATGTTGAACAAAAATTTAATGTTGAACAAATTCCATTGGATAAAATGAGCAATTGGCAATTTGATGATAAATCCGGTGATTTAAAACACGATTCTGGCGGGTTTTTTAGTATTCGAGGATTAGAGGTTCAAACTAATTGGGGTGGTGTAAAATGTTGGACACAGCCAATTATACATCAGCCTGAAATTGGCATACTAGGTATAATAGTTAAAAAGATTAATGGGATAATTTATTTTTTATTACAGGCAAAAGCGGAACCTGGTAATATAAATACTTATCAGTTAAGCCCAACAGTTCAAGCAACACGTAGTAACTATATGAAATTACATGGTGGGAAATCCACTTTGTATTTAGAGTATTTTACAAAGAATACAGTAGCTGAAGTATTGATAGATCAGTTACAATCAGAACAAGGAGCAAGATTTTATCATAAAAGGAACCGAAATATTATTATCCGCATTCCTGATAATTATGATATAGAATTAGGCCCAAATCATCGATGGATGACTTTAGGTCAAATTATTCGTTTATCACAAAAAAGTAATATCCTAAATATGGATACACGTTCTGTTATATCATGTATTAGTTATGAACCTGAAAATTTAACTTCTTTATCATCAATTGATGAAACAGAATTGGAAAACTGCCTATCTGATTTCTCTCTTTTATCTGACAATACTAACTTTAGTGCAAAACTTATGATTTCCAGTCATGCAAATGTTCCTGCGCTACATACATTTGATACGATCTTAAGAAAGATTGCTAGAAGAAAATTTGACTGTGATCTAAATGTAAAGCTTATTCCTATGAATGGAATAGAAAGATGGATTCAAACACCATCAGAAATATACCACCCTGATCGAAAATTTTTCTCAATCATTGGCGTACATGTAGAATCAATGCATAGAGAGATTGATTCTTGGGATCAACCTATAATTAAGCAGGATGTTCCTGGGATTGTTGGATTCATTACTAAAGAAATAAATGGTGTCCTACATTTTCTTACACAATTAAAATCAGAGTGTGGTGTTATGGACTTATTAGAAATATCTCCAACAGTTCAGTGCATAACAAGTAATTATGATAAAGATTCAATGCCATCTTTTGTAAGTGAAATACTCCACCGCGAAAATTTAAAAATTGTGTCAGATGTTAATCAATCAGAAGAAGGTGGTCGATTTTACCATGAATCGAATCAGCATGTAATATTATTGGCAAATGATTCTTTTTATATAGAAGAAGGTCCAGATTTTATTTGGATGACGATGAGACAGATGAAGCAATTGATAAAATTCAATAATTATCTTAATGTTGAAGCGCGTAGCTTACTATCTTGCTTACCGGCATGATGATTATATGAAAAAAGTAAGATTTGGTGTAATTGGTTGTAGTTCTATTGCAAAGAAATCATTCATTCCTGCCATAAAGAAATCAAAAAATGCACATTTAATTACAGTTGCTAGTAGAAGCAAAGATAAGGCCAAATTATTTTCAATCGAATTTAAATCTGATTATGAAAATGATTACGAATCCTTATTAAGTAGAAATGATATTGATGTTGTTTATATCTCTACAGTTCCTTCAACTCATGAATCTATTATTATGTTAGCTGCAAAATATGGAAAGCATATTTTATGTGAAAAACCTTTAGCTATATCATATAATTCCACTAAAAAAATAGTTGATTACACAAAAAATAAAAATGTTGGTCTATTTGAAGGTTTTATGTATCAATTTCATTCCCAACATAAGATAATTAAAGATCTCATAAAGAATGGCGAGATTGGATCTCCAATTTTATTTCAGGCACAGTTTGGATTTCCACCATTGAATAAGGAAAATTTTCGGTATACTAAGAATCTTGGTGGTGGAGCTCTTTTAGATGCAGGATGTTATACAATTCACGCTGCAAGAAATTTTTTTGAATGCGAGCCAATTAATGTTAATGCATGTATTGATTTAAATAATGAAGATATAGATATCCATGGATCTGTTTTATTGGATTTTGGTAATAGCCAAACTGCTTTTTTATCATATGGGTTTAATAATTCCTATAGAAATAATTATAAAATATGGGGAACAACTGGCCATCTTTCTGTTCCCAGAGCATTTTCTGTCTCGGCTGATTATAAACCTAAAATAATTTTAGAAAAACAAGATGTGTTAAAAGAAATTTTATGTGATAATGACAATCAATTTGTTAATCAGATAGATTATTTTTGTGATAATGTTTTAAAAGAGAATGCACAGAAATTTTGGGCGAAAGATATACTTAGCCAGTCGAAAATAATGAATCAAGTAATAAACAAAAAGTAAGAGTTTTTTCGGGTATATATTGCTGATTATAAAAAAATATCGATTAATTAATTTCCTTTTTTTATTCTTAATTACAACAAGTTGTTTTGCTCAATATTATACTAATGCAAATACAGCAAAAACTCTATTTTATGATCGTAATGAAATATTAACATCTATATATGGGGCCAGTTCTTTAAAAACTAATTATAAATTGAGTTATAATCAGTCTTTTTATCTAAATACCAATCTACCAAACCTCGAGAACCAAAATGGTAATTATTTTCCAAAAGGCTATGGTATTTTTTATAGCCCTTTGTTTCAGTACCAATCACGTCATTTTACTTTAACGGCTGAACCAATCATGTTTGTTAGAAAACAGTATGACATATCGATTCCTCATAAAGAAAATGAATTCTCAGTCCTAAATGATGTGCCTCTAAATGATATTTATGAGCAAAATAGATTTAGAAATACGGGGTTAAAATTAAAATTTTATGGAATATCAGCTGGATTAGGTAATTGGAATGAATGGTGGGGGCCAGGTATACACAATAGTATTTCTTTATCAAATAATGCACAAGGATTCTACCATTACTATATAGGTACAGATGGGAATCAAACCATTGGGAAAAATATGAATATATTTTTCAAGTATCTCGTCTCAAGTCCAATGCTTAATTTAAATGGTATTGATTATTTTCTATCTGCATGGTTTTTAAAGGTGAAATACAAATTATTAGAGCTGGGGTTAAATAGTAATGTAATAAGCGGTGGGTACCCTGACTTATCATGGGAACAGCAAGATGCCTTCACTGTCCTTATTGATCAAAATAAAATTAAAT
>JABGVU010000012.1 GCA_018645865.1 Flavobacteriales bacterium | reverse complement strand
TATTATTTTACAAATGGATTGGATCCTTTTATGAATTATATAATTGGAGGGTCATCAATATTGATGATTCTCAGTTCCTACATAAGACTAACTAAATCTATAAAAAATGGAAAAAATAATAAGTAACATTGATTTACATGCTCAGCTTCAGTGGGTTATTGCGATTATCTTATCAATATTAGTAATTGCAACAATAACCTTTTGGATATGGAATAAGTTAAAGCCAAGTAAATTAATAAATGAGATGACATTAAGAACAAAATCTTGGTGGGGGATGTGTTTTGTTTTCCTTTTTGCATCAATAGTCAACCCTATTATTACTTATATAGGATTAGCTTTTTTATCATTTTTTACTTTAAGAGAGGTATACACTTTATTAAAATTGCGTGATGCTGATAGAACCACACTTGTAGCATGCTATTTATCAATACCTATTCAATATTATTTTGCTTATCAGGGTTGGTATACAATGTTTTTAATTTTCATTCCTGTTTTTATGTTTATTATTGTTCCGTTTCTATTAGTTCTGTCTGGTGATACAGATGACATTATTCGTTCAATGTGCATCTTGCCAACTTCATTAATGTTAGGGGTTTTTGGAATCAGTCATTTAGCATTACTAATTAGTTTTCCGGAAATGAATGATGGTGATATCTCCGGCAAAGCGCTTTTACTATTTTTAATCTTTATTACCGAAGCAAATGATATTATGCAATTTGTTTTTGGTAAGATTTTCGGGAGACATAAAATTCTACCAAAAGTTAGTCCAAATAAAACATGGGAAGGATTTATTGGAGGAGTAATCTCCACAACTATTATTGGATATTTTATGGGCTTTCTTACACCATTAAATTCTTGGCAACTTATATTGATTAGTTTTTCTATAGCGGTACTAGGATTTATGGGTGACGCTATTATTTCTGCTGTAAAAAGAGATTTTGGTGTAAAAGATATGGGTAATTCTATACCTGGGCACGGTGGATTTTTGGATAGAATTGATAGCTTATCTACAACATCCTCATCATTTTTTCATCTAATTTACTTTATGGTTATTGTATAAATGAAAAAGTTAATTCTTATAACAACATACACTCTTTTTTGGAGAAATTTCCTTAAAGTTATTATAGGATTAAAGTATTATAATCAAGAAATTCTTAGAAAGAAGAAACAATTTATCTTAATAGCAAATCATAATAGCCATATGGATACAATGGCAATCATGAGCTCCATGCCATCCAGATATATACATAGAGTACATCCTGTGGCAGCAGAGGATTTTTTTGGTGGTAGTAGATTTAAGGAGATATTAATGAGATATATGGTTAACGCAATTTTAATCCCAAGGAAAATAGCCAATTCTGAAGAAGATGTTGATCCTATTGAAGTGATGAGTAATTTATTAAAGAAAGGAAGATCAATTATTATTTATCCAGAGGGGTCAAGAGGAGATCCGGGAACTATGACAAATTTTAAAAAAGGTATTGGGTATTTAGTAAAGCAAAATCCAACAGTAGATGTAATTCCGGTTTATTTAGATGGATTGCACAGAACATTACCTAAAGGAAAGAATCTAATCTTACCATATAATTGTAGAATAATATTTGGAGATTCTATTAATTTTGATTCTTTTGATTTGGAAGAGATTATAAATACTGCAGAAAAAGCCATTCATAAAGTTAAGTCGTTAGTTGAATAAGAACCCCACTGAAAAGTGGGTTTCTTTCTGGTGGTTCTCTTGCTCCTAAGTTTGAGCTTTTTTAACTTTCAACCTCCCAAGTTTCTCCTGATTTCAATAGTTCATCTACCGTTTTGAATTTAGCATTTTCTTTTTCGTATTCTAACTGATTAAGAATCCCCTCATCAAAGGTTTGACGACTTACAGCTCTTATAATCCCTAATGCAGCTGGAAACTCTGGGGGTCTCATCCTAGCCAACATAGCGTGTAAAGTAGGATCTTGTTCTTTTGCATTATGAGTCAAAATATCTTCCTCGGTTACATTATTTTCTCCAACAGTAACTACCTCTAATTTAAATCCATTTAGGATAATACCGTTATTCATTTCTGCGCCAAATAGCATTGGCTTACCATCTTCAAGTATAAGTTGTGCGTTTTCTTTCACTTCTTTTCCGGTAATAGATGCAAAGGTTTTATCGTTAAAAATAACACAGTTTTGTAAAATCTCAATTAATGAAGTCCCCCTGTGTTCTTCTGCTTCAATAAATATTTTTTGCATTAATTTTGGATTAGTATCTACTACCCTTGCAAAGAAAGATCCTTGCGCACCAATTGCTAAATCAGAAGGAGAAAATGGCTCATCAGTTGTCCCGTGAGGATTCGATTTTGTCTTGATTCCTTTTTTGGAAGTAGGAGAAAACTGTCCTTTTGTTAATCCGTAAATTTCATTATTAAAGAGTAAAATATTAATATCAATATTTCTTCTTAAGGCATGTATAAAATGATTCCCTCCAATAGCTAGCGCATCACCATCTCCAGTAATTTGCCAAACACTAAGTTTTGGGTTTGCTAATTTTACTCCTGTAGCAAAGGCTGGGGCTCTACCATGTATCGTATGAAAACCATAGGTATTCATGTAGTATGGAAAACGAGACGAACAGCCTATTCCTGAGATGAAAACAAAATCTTCCTTCTTTTTTCCCAGAGCAGGTAATGCTTTTTGTATGGCTCTCAATATAGTGTAATCACCACAGCCTGGGCACCATCTAACTTCTTGATCGCTTGTAAAATCTTTATTTGTTAAATGCTCCATATTATTTTGACAATAAGGTTTTAAAATGGGATTCTAATTCACTTGTTGTAAATGGAAACCCTTGTATTTTATTGTACTGATGAAAAATAGTTCCTTGGAAATTCATTCTTAGGTAATTGGCAAATTGCCCGGAATTTAATTCACACACAACAATCTTCTTGTATTTGCTAAATATCTCTGCTGTATTTTTTGGTAATGGGTTTATGTAGTTGAATTGGCATAAAGCAATCTTTTCTCCTGTTTTCAGTAAATTATCCACTCCTGAATATAAGGATCCATGTGTTCCTCCCCAACCAACAACTAATAAATCCCCTTCTTCTTTTCCAAATATTTTTTGATTTGGAATTATATCTGCAATTCTATTTATTTTCTCAGATCTTATATCAGCCATATTTTCATGATTTTCTGGGTCATAAGACACATTTCCGGTTATATCTTCTTTTTCAAGTCCTCCAAGCCTGTGTTCTAAGCCTTTTGTTCCAGGCAATGCTAATTTTCTGGCCAATGTTTCTTCATCTCTAGCGTAAGGCTGATATTCTTCTCCTTCAATGGCTATACTCGGATGAATTTCAGGCATGTCCATTGTTGATTTTATCTTCCAAGGTTCAGCTCCATTTCCTAAATACCCATCAGAAAGTAAAACAACAGGCGTATTGTGTTCTAATGTTATTTTTGATGCCATATAAGCCCAATCAAAGCAATTCCCAGGTGTTGAGCTTGCCAAAACTACTGAAGGACTTTCTCCATTTCTTCCGTAAAGGGCTTGCATTAAATCGGATTGTTCTGTTTTGGTTGGTAATCCTGTTGATGGACCTCCTCTTTGCACATTTACAACTACTAAAGGCAATTCTGCCATAATTGCTAATCCTAATCCTTCTCCTTTTAGGGCAAGTCCAGGTCCTGATGTTGTAGTAATGGCTAAACTTCCAGTAAAACTTGCACCAATTGCGGAACAAATCCCTGCAATTTCATCTTCTGCCTGAAAAGTTTTTACACCTAAATTTTTATGTTTTGCTAGCTCATGTAAAATATCTGAGGCTGGAGTGATAGGATAGGATCCTAAAAATAATTGTTTGTTTGCTCTTTCGGCAGCTGCTAAAAATCCCCAGGCAATTGCTTGGTTTCCCATTACATTTCTGTAAGTACCTGCCTTTAAGTTGGCAGATAGTACCGTGTAGGATGAAGGTAAGGCCTCAATAGTATCTGCAAAATTATATCCTGCATGCATAATCTTAATGTTGGCCGCAACCACTTCAGGTTGTTTAGCAAATTTATTTTGTAAGAATTTTTCAGTTTGTTCCATTGGTCGATTAAACATCCAATAGATTATTCCTAAGGCAAACATGTTTTTTGATCTCCCAATACTTTTCCCATCTAAGCCAGAATCTTTTAAAGCTTCTCGAGTTAATTTGGTGATTGGCGCTTGTATAATATTATATCCTTCAAATGAATTATCTTCTAAAGGTGAAGTTTCATAGCCTGCTTTTTCTAAATCTCGTTTTGCAAACGTATCAATATTTAAAATGATAGTTCCTCCTTTCTTAATCCAATTTTTATTGGCTTTTAAAGCAGCAGGATTCATAGCTACTAATACATCAGCAATATCACCTGGAGTGTTAATGTCAATTCTTCCAATATGAATTTGAAAGCCTGAAACTCCAGCAACTGTTCCTTGTGGGGCTCTAATCTCAGCAGGATAATCTGGAAAAGTAGCCAAATCATTTCCAAGAAGAGCAGAAGTGTCTGTAAACTGAGTTCCGGTTAATTGCATACCATCTCCTGAATCACCAGCAAATTTGATGACAACCTTTTCTAAATCAACAATCTTAGTATTAGTATCCATTATTTGTTTATAGCAAAAATTTACATCAGCAAAAGTACAAAGCTAAGCTATAACACGTACTGATTTCCTTGATTATTTTAACAGTCATTAATAATCAATATAAATTATTATTCTATGTTATTTCTTTCAGAAAAAGTTATATTTTTGCACCTAAATAATTACGATAATAATAACATGGCAATTAGAATAACAGACGATTGTATTAATTGTGAAGCTTGCGAGCCAGAATGTCCAAATAATGCAATTTATGCACCTGAAGAAACGTGGAAAATGTCAGATGGAACAAGTGTTGATGATGATACAGAAAATGAAGCTGGATCAGATGATTTTTTTTACATAGCAACTGAAAAATGTACTGAGTGTATAGGTTTTCATGAAGAGCCTCAATGTGCTGCTGTTTGTCCAGTTGACTGTTGTATTCCTGATGATGATAATGTAGAGTCAGAAGCAGAATTAATGACTAAAAAAAATAGTTTACACGTTTAATAAAAAAGCAATATTTTTAAAAAAGGGAGCATTTGCTTCCTTGTTTTATTCTGCAAAAAAATATCTAAAATCTATCGTAACAAAATTACCAAGCATATCAAAATAAAATTCTTTATCCTCATTGAATGTATTTGTTTTGTCATCATATTCGGGGTAAATGACGCCAATTGCTCCCCAGGGTCTATGTAAGCTAGTGCCAAAATAATAGTATCCTTTGCTCTCCGTTCTATATTCCATCCCCACATTAGCTAAAAGAGCACTATATCCTCCGCTTTTTCTATATGTATTTTGAAAGAAAAAATCATTTTTTTCTTCACCATAAGAGAAAATGTCAGAGGCCAATACATTATGCGAAATTCCAAAAGCAATATTCAGGTACCAGTTTTCTGATGCACGAACATAAATTAGTAATTGTATAGGAAATTCATATGATCGCATACCAAAAGTAGTGAAATTAGATATGTTAGAATCGTTATTAATTATTGAAAGTTTAAAATTTCTTTGCGTATAATTTAATCCTGATTCTACGGAGAAAGTTTTATTTATCTGGTGTCGGATAACCATCCCAAATGAGTTGCTGTATTTAGGCTCTAAGTTAAAAGTATAAGAAGCGGAACTCTTGCTCAGATCTGAAGCATTAAAATATGCAGTTGGAATTATTGGTTTGTACTGTAAGCCAAATGTTGTTCTGCTTTCTTGAGATTTTGCATTAAATGCAAAATAAAAAAATAGGATAAAAAGAATTTTACCCTTCATTAGCTCTCACCACAATATTAGGATCTACCTTTTGATTTAGCAAACTTTCAATGCCACCTTTTAAAGTACTAGTTGCTGAAGGACAGCCACTACACGCCCCTTTTAAGTTTACTGTTACTACGTCTCCTACATATGAATTGAAAGTTATAGCTCCACCATCTGCTTCAACTGCTGGTTTTATATATTCATTTAACAAATCAATAATTGCTTTTTCTTTATCAGTAAATTCAATTTTAACTGTATTTTTTTCTGCTTTTACTTCTGTTTTAATTCTTTCTTCGTCCGTAATGTTTTCTGTATAGTTTTTTAATCCTTTTTCATTTAAGAAATCAGTAATAAAATTACGCAACTGCATAGCAATAACATCCCATTCTACATTATCAGTTTTAGCAATTGATATAAAGTTAGAGCTTAAATATAAACTTTTCACAAAAGGAAAGTTAAACAAAGCCTTAGCTACAGAAATATCTTTAGCTTGTTCAGATTGAGTTATTTCAATACTTTTGTCTACCAACATACGGTTGGCCACAAATTTCATTACTCCAGGATTTGGAGTGCTTTCGGCATAGATACTATAATTCATAATGTTTACTTTTGTGCAAAAATACAAACAAACTATAGTATGGCATTAATAAAAAGCGTAAAAGGTAAGAGTCCCATTTTTGGAGCTAATGTTTATTTGGCAGAAAACGCGACAGTAGTAGGTGATGTTGAAATGGGCAGTGATTGTAGTATCTGGTTTTCAACTGTGGTAAGAGGTGATGTGAATTCCATTAAAATTGGAAATAAGGTCAATATTCAAGATGGGGCAGTTATTCATTGTACTTACCAGAAAGCAGCTACCATTTTAGGAAACAATGTGTCTGTAGGTCATAATGCTTTGATTCATGGCTGTACTATACACGACAATGTACTTGTGGGTATGGGTGCAATTGTTATGGATGGAGTAGTTGTTGAAAGTAATTCAATTATTGCAGCTGGATCTGTAGTTTTGGAAGGTACTCATATTGAATCAGGAACAATTTATGCAGGTATTCCTGCTAAAAAGGTAAAAGAATTAAATGAGGAACAGACTGCTCGTTTGATTGAAGGGATATCCAATAATTATGTAATGTATTCCTCTTGGTTTAAAGACTAATTCCAGAGCTTTACCTCTTTCAATTTTAGATCCTCTTTGAAGAAAAATTGTGCGCTTTTTTCAAAAGATTCTGTGTAATTTGAAACATAAAAATGATGTTCAGTTTGTTTGCAATCATTTAGTAAATCATCATTTCTAAGCTGCTTAGCAATATGTTCAACAACTATGTTGGCTGAATCAATTACATTCACAGTCCCTTTGTAATAATCTTTTATTTCTTGATGAATTAAAGGATAATGAGTACATCCTAATATTAAGTGATCAATATTAACTAGTTGTTTATTAGAAAGATAATTTGCTATAATTGTATGGCTAATATCTTCATTAATAAATCCTTCTTCAATCATAGGCGCTAAAAGAGGAGTGGCTAATGATGAAACTGTAGCAGAGCTACAAAGTGCTTTTATTTCTTTTTTATAAATATTGGATTGAATGGTTGCTTTTGTCCCAATTATTCCAATGTTATATTCTGAACATTCCCCTGCCACTTTATCTACTACAGGGTGAATGACATTAAATACGGGTGTATTGCCTGCTATCTCTTTCACACATTCAGATGCTACTGATGACGCGCTATTACAAGCAATAATTATTGTTTTACATTTTTTTTCTAATAGAAATTGGGTAATCTTTTTGCTGAAATTCTGAATAGCATTTTCGGATTTTTCTCCATAAGGTAAATGCTCAGTATCTCCAAAATAGATAATATTTTCATTCGGTAATTTTTTCTTTAAGGCATGAGCAATAGTAAGCCCACCAATGCCAGAATCAAATATACCAATAGGAGATTTTTTCATGAGATAAAGATATAAAAAAAGCATCTTATAAAGATGCTTTTTAAAATGACAGATTTTAAGTATTTATTAAAGTCCTAATTTCTTTTTTACTAAATCGATTACATTTTCACTATCTTTAGCGTAAAGGATAGAACCAATACTTTTGTCAAAGATATAAGTGTAGTCTCCTTCTGTAGCTACATCTTCAATTGCTTTTCTTGCTTTAGCTAAAATTGGCTCTAACATTTCTTGTTCTTTAGTTTGTAGTGATTGTTGTGCGTTTTGTTGGAAAGCCTGAATTCTTTGCTCTAACCCAGTAATTTCAGCAATTTTATCTTGTTTTACTAAATCAGTATAGATTGTTTCATTTGCTTGGTATTCCTGTACTCCTTGTTGATATTCAGCAGTCATTGACCCTAACTGAGCTTCTAAACTTTTTGCAAAATTCTCTACTTCAGTTGCAGCGGCTACTCGCTCAGGCATTAATGTTAAAAGTTCTTGTGAATCAATGTATCCAAATTTATTTTGAGCTATTGAGCTTAGAGTAAGGACACTTAAAAGTGCTAAAAAGGTAATTTTATTCATTTTGTTATTTGTTATTATTTAATTAGTGTTTTTAAATTTGTAGTTTATGCTTTTAGTAGCCCATTAAGTCAAGTACTTTGTCGCTTTTGTCATAGTTATTATTTTTGTAAAGCATTATTAAATCGCTTGAACTATCAAAAACAATTGCATATTTATTATCAGCAGCTAACTGTTGTATTGCATCATATATTTTGTCCTGAATAGGTTTTATTAATTCTTGCCTTTTTAGGTGTAAATTTCCTTCATTTCCAAAGTATTTCTTTTGTAAATTTTTAGCGTGAATTTCTTTTTTAATTATAGCATCTTCTCTTTTTTCTTTCATATCATCAGTTAACAGAACTTGTTCCTGCTGATATGCACGATACATTTGTTCAACATCAGCATATTTATTTTCTATTTCTTTTTGCCAATCGGCTGAAAGTGCATCAAGTTTGTCTTGTGCTTGTTTGAAATCAGGAATTTTATTTAAGATATAATCAGTATCAACATAAGCAAACTTTTGAGCTTGTATGCTGAGTGTTAAAAAACTAATTACTAATAATAGAAGTATCTTTTTCATAGTTTAAATTTTAGTGTGCAAATGTAATTAAAATTGCTGACCTATTGAGAAATGGAATTGTCCGCCATTTACATCCGGTTTCCCAGAAATATCATCAAGCCCCCAACCATAGTCAAGTCCCATCATTCCTATCATTGGCAGCATAATTCTTACTCCAAATCCTGCCGATCGTTTTACGCCAAAAGGATTAAAGTTATCAAAATTGTCCCAAGCATTCCCAGCTTCTAAAAACCCTAAAGCATACATAGTTGAACTTGGGTTTAGACTTAGCGCATACCTAAGTTCGGATGTGTATTTGTTGTATATAGTAGCGCCTGTTTGCGGTGAAATAGAATTATTACTATATCCTCTTAAAGAGATAAGCTCTCTCCCATCATACACCATTCCCATTCCACTTAATCCGTCCCCTCCAACATAAAATCGTTCGAATGGAGCTACTCCTAAACTGTTGTTGTATGCCCCCAATAATCCCATTTCTATTTTTGTTGCTAAAACAAGCTTATCAGTAAATGCAGAATACCATGATGATTTATATTTCCATTTGTAATATTCAATGTATTTATATTTTTCTTGATCACTTACTGTGCTGTAATCATCTATTCCATCAAACATAGAATAAGGAGGGGTTATTTTCAACCCCAATGAAAAGTTTGACCCTCTTCTTGGAAAAATTAACTGATCAACAGAATTTCTTCCTAATCGGATGTTATAGTTGAAATTGTTAGAAAACCCATTCTTAAAAGTGAAAAAAGATTGAGAGTTTATGAGTTTGTATTGTTGGAAATTCATTCCATTATAAATTGTAAAATAATCGTCAGGATTCTTTAATCTTTTTCCAATCCCAACCGTTAATCCTAATATTTCAATTGCCTCTCTATTATCTCCTTCTTGCCCATTTGAAGATACTGATTTATAAACAGAAACGGTTAAAGCATTCGGTTTTTTACCTCCTAACCAAGGCTCAGTAAATGAGATGTTATAGTTCTGATAGTACGCCCCATTAGAAGATGCGCTCAAGGAAAGCCTTTGACCATCTCCTGAAGGAAGTGGAGACCAGCTTTTTCCATTAAAGATATTTTGTGTTGAGAAATTATCAAATACAAGATTTAATGAACCTACTATTCTATTTGCTCCCCACCCACCTTGTAATTGTATTTGAGATGATGATTTTTCAGCCAATACATACGTTATATCTACTTCATTTCTTGCTGGGTCTGGCTCTACTTTTATGTCAAATGCTTCAGGGTCAAAGAAAGCCATTTGTGATAATTCTCTTTGTGAACGCATAATGTCCGAACGCTTAAATAAATCGCCTGGACGTGTACGAATTTCACGCATAATTACATGGTCGTTTGTTTTGGTATTCCCCTTAATCATTACTTTGTTTACTCGGGCTTGTTTCCCTTCATAAACTCTTATTTCTAGGTCGATATTTTTATTATTGGCAGCAATTTCAATTGGAGTAGCATTAAAAAATAAATAACCATCATCAAGGTAAAGTGAGCTAATATCATTTCCTTCAGGACTCCCAAATAAACGAGAATCTAAAATTGATTGATCAAATATATCTCCTTTTTTAATTCCTAATTGACTGCTTAGTTCTTTAGAGGAATAGACGGTATTCCCAACAAACTTGATTTCACCAAACTTATAGGGCACACCTTCTTCAATATTTATCTCAATCGTTAAAGTATTGTCTTTATTAAGATAAGTAGTATCGCTTGTTATTCTAGCGTCTCTGTATCCTACTTCATTATACTTAGCAATGAGTTTTTCTTTATCATCAATATAATTTTCATCAATAAATTTTGAAACCTTAAATATACGCCACCAATTTTTGACTTTTGTTTCTTTCATGCTTTTCTTTACTTCCCTATTGTTTATAGCATAAACGGTATCTTTTCTATTCAGGAATGTTTTATTGGTATTCGCAATTTTTTTTCTTCCGGTTATTTTTATTTCTTTAATCTTAACTTTCTTTTCTTTATTTATGTTAAAAATCAAGTTTTCAGAATTTACTACAGTCGTATCAATTGTAGTTAAGTAACCTACACTAACATTTAGAAATCCTTTATTTATATAATAGGTTTTTATCAGGTTAATGCTGTTGTTAATGATGTTTTGAGTTAATATTTTTCCTCTCATTAATTTCAAATCCTCTTTTAGAGTAGTGATGTCTGATTTGCTGATTTTTCCTTTAAATTTAAACTTTGACAAACGACTATTCTCTTTTAAATTGATATTAAGAAAAACCATATTCTCAACTATTTTATCGATTGTAATATTCACATTTGAAAACAAACCTTCTTTCCAAAGTTTAGTAATAGCGATACTGAAATTATCTCCAGGAATTTTAATTTTATCTCCTACTGTTAGCTCAGAAATAGCTATTAAAGTACTATTGTTTAAATTGTCAGCTCCGATTACCATAATCCCACCTATTTCATAAGTTTTAGGGTTGGAATAATCTAATGATTCATTAGTTTGAGCGCCTAATGTTAGGCTAAGTAAACTAAATATAATAACTGTAAATTTCTTCAAAAGTTTATTTTTGTAATTGTTCAGTTGTCTTTCCAAATCGTCTTTCTCTACTTTGATAATTTAATATTGCTTTATATAAATCAGATCTTCTAAAGTCAGGCCAAAGGGTGTCAGTGAAATAAAGTTCGGAATATGCAATTTGCCATAAAAGGAAATTACTTATTCTGTATTCGCCACTAGTTCTGATTAATAATTCAGGGTCAGGAACGCTTTTTGTAGTAAGATATTGCTGAAATGTAGCTTCATTTATCTCCTCTGTCTCTTTTCCATCTTTAATGATGTTCTGGACTGCAGTTAGTATTTCGCCTCTGCCGCTATAGCTTAGAGCTAACACCAAAGTCATTCTAGTATTGTCTTGTGTTTTGATAATAGCTTCTTGTAATTCTTTTTGTGCTTTTGAAGGTAATTGATTAATATCACCAATAGTACTTAGCTGGATATTGTTATCCATTAAAGTTTTTGTTTCTTTATTAATTGTTGAAACTAAGAGTGTCATTAAAGCATTCACTTCTTTTTCTGGTCGTTTCCAATTCTCGCTTGAAAAGGCGTAAAGAGTAAGATATTCTATCCCAATTTCAGCCGCTCCTTCAATAGTATCACGGACAGCTTTTACGCCATTTTTATGGCCAAAAATTCTTAATTTTCCTTTGCTTTTTGCCCATCTTCCATTGCCGTCCATGGTAATAGCAATATGTTTGGGTAATTTATGTTTATCTATTCCTTGCATTGATTTCTACTAAAATAGAATTTAGTAATCACAACCTTTGGTTTGGTTGTTTAATTTGAAGGAAAGTGTAATCCCAACAAATGAATACCAGTCATTTTTATTAGGGTCACCTCTTTGTTCGCCTGCAATATGAGTTCCAGTTGGATCCGACATCTCATACGTTGCATTTGAGATGTCAGCTATCTCTCCTCCATTTGTCAATGGATAAGTTTTACTAACATCATCCAAATAATCTGTAAAGGTTTTACGTACTCCATATTCTAAAATAATATTGAATGAAGGATTGACAGCTATTTTTAATCCTCCCCCTAAAGGTATCGCAATTTGCGCTAGAGGGTATTTAGTTCTTTCAGGGAAAGAAGTAGATCCTTGCCCTTCAGTTCCTAATTCCTGTAGATTTAGCCAAAGTCCCTCTTTGTTTTCTGCCTGAGGATTAAAGTGAAAGAATGATATGCCGGTATAAACGAAGGGTGTCCAGGTGTAAAGTGCATTCCCTAGCTCAAAAGGTAAGAAATTAAATTCAATCTGACCTGAAAGTTCAAAAATAGAACTTCTAAAATGTAAGCCTCGATTAATTGCAATGGTGTCCGTAGCATTATTCCTATCATCAGCAGATATGTTTAGATATAGTAATTCCGCCTTATAAGAAAACCTTCTGTCAATATTTTTTCTAATCACTATCCCACCAAATGGTAAAGACTTATTAAAATGAGTAGTATTTAGATCCCCTAAATAATAAGAAGCCCCTGCTATAAATCCAACTTCAGTATTTTCCTTGTATTGAGCATTTGCAGTAAATCCTAGCGATATAAAAACAACTAGGATAAGAAAATTTCTAATCTGTTTAGAAGGTAAAATAAAATTTCTCATAATTATGATTTATCAATAATTTGCAAATATACTTATTCTGAGGGTTTAAGCCAGTGTTCTTAACTTCTTTTATCCAGTCCCCACATAAGCTTATGTCTTATAGTTTTGATTAAAGAGTTGTTTTGAGGTTGTACTAATCTTACTTTAAAATCGGCCTTTTTAATAATCAATTCCGTTTCTGAATCAAAAGCTCTTGATCTGGAATCAAGAGAGACTAAAGCTAATTGATCTCTATCTTCAACTTTTAATTTCACCACACTATTATCATCAATTACAATAGGTCGGACATTTAAATTATGTGGGGCATTAGGAGTGATAATAATATTATTTGTTCCTGGCATAATGATTGGACCTCCACAACTTAATGAATATCCTGTTGAGCCTGTTGGAGTAGAAACAACTAATCCATCAGCCCAATACGTATTTAAAAACTCATCATCAACATAAGCATCAATACGAATCATAGATGAAGTATCTTTCTTAGAAACCGCTACCTCATTAAGAGCAAAATTTTTGTCCTTAAATAATTTCTTATCCGATCTTAATTCTAGTAAGGCACGTTCATTTATTTTATAGTCTCCTTTTATAATATCAGTAATAGCATCATCAATTTGGTCAGCCGATATACTAGATATAAAGCCTAACCTTCCAGTATTTATTCCCATAATTGGGATCTCTGATTCAAGCACATAGGTTGTAGCTTTTAGCAGGGTGCCGTCTCCACCAATACTTAGCAGAAAATCAGCTTTATTTTTAAGTGTTTCGTAACTATTAAAAGTACTAAAACTTTTGTTAAATCGGATTTTTTTTTCTAGGAAAATATTAAATTTTTCCTCAATAATAAGGTTGATGTGTTCAGCTTCTAATTTTTTAATTAAGTGCTGTATATACTTACTAAAATGCTCAGGATAGGGAGTTCCAATAATTGCAATTGTCATAATATTAGTTTTTTATCAAAATGGATTTGAGAAATGTAAAAATACTCCTTTTTCTCCTAAAGCGTTTATTGAATACTCAATCCTTAATAATTTATCATAATAGGTTACATAATCAAGCGCGATTCCTTTGCTCCACAATAAAGAGTTATTGAGTGAGTTTTCACCTTGATTTTGGCTGTTCCTAACATATCCTAAATCAGAAAAAATTCCTAAATAAAGTGAGTAATGGGATTTGTTGAATTGCTTCATTTTTACATAAGGAATATCAAAATTGGTTTTTTTAATTAGTGCGTACTTAATAGCTGTTTTGGATAGCCAATAGCTTTGTCCGTCCACTACATAATATTCGTAACCTCTCACATAATCTTCATATCCCAAAGCCTTTTGTATGAAATAGGACTGATTGCCTTTAGAACTATATTTTGTTTTAAAGCTACTTCCAATATAAAAGCGATTGAAAGGTTCAATATGGTTTTCTGATTTAGTTAGCAATTCAAAATGATGCATATCAGATGAAAAATATTTTTTAATTTCCAAACTAAGGGCATATCCATGTAGGGGATAAATTATGTAATCTCGTTTTTCATGTTCCAATTGATAGCTGATATTAAATAGGTCAGCAGTTGTATTGCCGCCTCCTAAATAGTTTGGGTTAAGAATTGATATGGAATCAGAAACTGTTGATTTAAGGTAAGTGAATTTTATCTTGTGTTTTTGATGGATGTTATTTCGGTATACAATTTCAGTGTTTAAATCATAATCAATACTATTAAAATTATCGCTTTCAAAGTATTGTAAGCTATTATTATAATTAGCATAATGTGTTTTTTTTCTTCTAAAGAATTGAAGGTTTGTGTTGATTCCTATAGTTTTATTTTTGTTGAAATAAGGAACCTCATAAGCTAATAAATAATGTTCTTTAAACCCTTTTCTTATTTTGAGTTTCAAGAGTTCGTTTCTCCCTCTGAAATTTTCCCAATTAAAAAATGCTCCATAATTTAAACGAGAAAAATCCGAATAATTATTACCAGCAAATTCCTTCCACCAAGTATTGAAGTTGCGTTCCGAAATTTCAAATACCGGGTAAGGCCATATGTACCATTTCTCAATAACTTCAATTGTTATTTCAGTTTGTGTTGAATATTTATTCTCAGTTTTATTAATGGTTACAAAATTAAAAAGTTTGAGGTTAACTAGGTTTTCTTTACTTTCCTCTATTTTTTTCTCCAAATCATCAGTGGCATAACTCATGTTTTTTTCAAAAGAAAGCTCTCTTATTATTATATCACTTTGTGTTTTAGCATTCCCACTTAAAACAATAGTGCTGACTGTAACTTGAGCTTGTGCTACTTGGTTCAGAAAGAAAAAAAAGAAAATTATTTTTTTCATTTTACGGATTTAGAAATCGCATTAAGGATTCGTATCTTTCTGAAAAATTATCTTCTTGATTGTCTTTGTTGTAAGAGGCTGTTATAGCATAGTCAAATCGTTCAAAATCCTTCACAATTGCAGTGATATCTACTTTGTCTAACTTTAAAGTAAGTTCCATCATTTGCGCATTAGGAATTGAAGTAATATAAGAGCTTAGTATTTTCGTATTATTTGATTCAATGATTCTAGCAATTTCACTCATGCTGTAATCATTATTTTTCATTTGCAAAACAATCATTCCTCCAACACTTTGTACGCTAGTACTTTTTGCAATAGTGTACAATAATTTACGATTTGTAATGGCGCCTAAGTAATGTTTTTTCTCATCTAAAACAGGAATTATACTTAGGCTATTAAGTTCTACAGTTTGTATAATATCGTATAAGTGTTGTGAATCAATTACTGATGGAGCGGTAAGTTCGGCAAGATGTTCATCAATAAATTCATCTGTTTTACTCCAACTTAATATTTCTTTTTCAGATAAAATTCCTAAATAAAAAAAGTTTCTTACAACTGCCAAATGATTTATCCTAAGCTCATTCATAAGTGATAAAGCTCTATCTCCATCATCATCAGGATGTAGAGTTGTTAGGGAAGATGAAATTAATTCACTTGCTTGCATGGAGCAAACATACTATTTTTTACTTTTGTGACCTATGATAAAGCTAAGTGTCAATATAAATAAGATAGCTACTATTCGAAATGCTAGAGGCGGATCTTCACCTTCAGTGTTAGAAGCGGCAATAAATTGCCAAAAATTTGGTGCTGATGGAATTACTATTCATCCTAGGCCAGATGAAAGACATATTACTAATAAAGATGTTTATGCTATAAAACCAATAATTACTACTGAGTATAATATAGAGGGATATCCATCAGTTGATTTTATTAAAATGGTAATTGCCGTAAAGCCCGGACAGGTTACTTTAGTGCCTGACGGACCTAATGTTTTAACTTCATGTGCAGGATGGAATACTATAAGATTTCAGGATTATTTGAAAGAAATAATTTCAGCGTTTAAAGAGCACGGAATTAGAACTTCCATTTTTGTTGATCCTAAAGTGGAAATGATTGAAGGGGCAAAATTGTGCGGAACGGATAGAGTTGAATTATATACAGAAGAATACGCAACACAATATAGGCTAGATAAAACGAAAGCTATTTTACCATATGTAGAAGCTGCTGATAAAGCAACTGAATTGGGAATTGGGATAAATGCTGGACATGATTTGAACTTAGAGAATTTGGAATATTTTGCAAAACACATTTCTAATTTAGATGAAGTTTCTATTGGGCATGCGCTTATTAGTGATGCAATTTATTTAGGGCTAGAAAATACTATACAAATGTACAAACGCTTACTATAAATGAAATTGTATTCAAAAATATATGGTGATAAAGGACAGGATTTAATTGTTATTCATGGGCTTTTTGGTATGAGTGATAATTGGAATACTTTGGGAAAGAAATTTTCTAAATATTGGAAAGTACATTTAATTGATTTGAGAAATCATGGAAAATCGCCACACTCAACTGATTTTAATTATGATGTAATGTCTGAGGATGTTTTAGAATATATGCAGGATAATGCTATTGTCCTCCCTATTATTCTAGGACATTCTTTAGGAGGTAAAGTAGCTATGAAGTTTGCTTTTACTCATCCTGATAAAATAGAAAAATTGATAGTTGCAGATATCTCTCCGAGAGAATATAATAGTGATTTTTATAAAAACCTTTTGGCAACTTTATACAAGCTCCCTTTGCAGAATTTTGATAAGAGAGAGGATATTGACAAGTGCCTTTCTTCTACTTTTGAAGATAAAGGAATGCGCTTGTTTCTTTTGAAAAACCTATACAGAAACGAAAACAAGGCATTTGCTTGGCGTTTTAATATTGAAATTCTTTTGGAGAAAGTAAGCAATATACAAGAGGCCGATTTTATAACGGGGGTTTCTGTGGTTCCAACTCATTTTATAAAAGGAGGGAGCTCAAATCACATAACAACTGAAGATGAACGTATAATAAATAAACATTTTTCTGATTTTAGTATTGCCACAATTGATGGTGCAGGCCATTGGTTGCATGCTGAAAATCCTGAAAAATTCTATTCTGAGGTCATGGGATTCTGCTTGATGTAAATCAACTTGGATTTAGACCGTGATCCCGTAGTTTAGAATCTTATAATCTGCCCTTCTTTTGCTAGATTAAACCCCTTTTTTAAGACTTCTTTTTGGGAAGCACTTCCTTCAATTAATAAAGAGTTAGTGTGGTTAAAATGTATGAAATGTATTTTTTGTTTATCGGCATTAGAAAGAGAGGAAAATATCTCCATGCTTTCCTCCACAAATGGATGAGGGATTTCACTCATATCTCTTTTTAACTCTCCGTTTTTATAAAAGGTAGCATCTAAAAAAGTATAATCTACTTGTTTAATAAGTTCTGTTATATTCGTTTCCCACTTTTCCCATTTGTCAATATCCGGAATGAAAATTAAGGATTTGTTATTTATCGTAATTTCATAACCTACAGTTTCCGAAAATTCATCTCTGTGAGGAACTAAAAAGGGTTTTACTTTTATGTTTTCGTTCAGATTAATAGTAGAGTCTGATTTTAGCGCTTTAATATTGATGTTTTCTAATTTTACCAATTGGCTCCATGGTCCGTTTTCTTTCAAGAAAGTTTTCATTTTAGGCATTGCAAAAACTGGTAAATTATTACTGCCCATCACTTCTCTACCAAAATGCAACAAACCTGTATAATGCCCCATATGTGCATGAGTTAATAAAATACCATCTAGTTCTTCAGTTCCTGTTTTTTGCTTTAAGAGTTGTAATTGCTCTTTTATATTTGGGGTAGCGTCAATAATCCATTGCTCTTTGCTTGTAGGGTCTACAATTGCTAGGCAAGAAGTAGTTCTTTTAAGGTCAAAATTTTTCCAAGCTTGTTTGCAACAATCTTTCTTGCAATTCATTTGCGGATATCCAGCATCTTGAGCAACTCCTAAAACCATTACATAAGGTGTTGTTGGTGTGTTTTCTGTTGGCTGATTACAAGCAAAAGAAAATATAATAATCAAATAAATTAATTTTCTCATTTTATAATTTTTTCAAAACAATAGTATTTTTCTTTGTCTGGTTTTAAATCTATCGTACCGAGTTCTGTATATCCAATCCTTCTATAAAATTCCATAGCTTTTGGATTGCCGGAATAAGTATCTAGTCGTATAGATTTCAGTCCTTTTTCTATCACTAACTTTTCCGTAAATAACATCAAATCTTTTCCAATTCTTTTATTCCAAAACTCTTCTTTAACTCCTAATCGGTGAACTACTAAAAAAGAATCAGATTTATCTTTCCAGTCTATATCCAGATATGTAGGGTCTTGATTTTTATCTATATTTATGCCACTAATAATAGTTTTATCCATTTCCGCAACATAATAAGTGCCAACATTTAAATCTTGACTGATTATCTCAGTGTTAGGATAGGTTTCATCCCATTGGTCGATTCCATTTCTAAGCATTCCAGTAACACACGATTTGTACATCTTCATAATGTTTTCTAAATCTGGTTTCTTTGCTTTTCTGATTATCATTGCACCATTAAGTTACATCCTCTTACATCTGAATTATCAAATCTTCCCAATACCGAAAACGAGTCGTTATTAAATGTTTTCCCTAAATCCTGAGTAGCTATAAATGGGCAAGAATAAATATTTGCCAAATCAATTACATTTATTCCTCCAGTTTTGTTGTTTCCGATAATAGATAAAGGATCATTCACATCACGAATGAGTATTTTCATCCAAGGAGGAAAATTAAAAATATTTTTTCCTTTGGAATAACATTGAGATAATAATTCTGTCATTCCGTATTCCGAATGAATATTTTCAGTTAGAAATGCTTCTTGCAACAATTGATGTATTTCTTCCTTTAATAGTTCTTTTCTTTTTCCTTTCATACCACCGGTTTCCATAATTATGGTGTGTTTTAGGTGTTGAGGATATTGTGCTGCCAAGTCAAGCAAGGCATAAGTTACTCCAAACAAAATTGTTTTCTGCCCTTTCTTCTCTAGTTCTTTTATTGTGTTAGAAAGTATTGAAAGGTCATTGAGATAAAATCCGCTCTTTGGGTGCTTACTTTTAGTAATTAAATCATCAACCATATAAATAAGTGATGAACCTTCCCTTTCTTGATATGATGGTAGTAAGGATAAAATGCAGTAATCACTTATGTCTCCATAAAATTGCTTAAAGGTTTTTCTATAAGATTTTTTATAAAGAGATAGGTCACTAATTAAGTGTTTGCTCTGCCCTCCTGTTGTTCCGCTACTTAAGAATACTTCCTCTACTCCTTTGCCTTGGCAGATAATTTGTTCTTGTTTAAAAAAATCTATAGGTAAAAATGGAATTTCGTAAATATTAGCAGGTATTTTAACTTTTAATATTAATGCAGCATATGGAGCGTAAATAGGATTATTTTCCATTTGATAATGGAATAATTCCAATGCTAATGCTTCAAATGTTTCCTTATTATTGCAGCTGAAAATTTTATTTATTAATGCTTTCAAATTATAGTGCTCTTAAGAATTCAAAAATACTATTTTTACATTAAAATAATTTTATGAAAATATTTAAAAGTACAAAACTAATTATCTTGCTTCTTGCTATTCTAATAAGTGCATGTCAATCCAACACTCAATCCAATGAAAAAGTAGCAACAGAGCCTTCTGTGTTTTTTAAAAACATTCAAACGGGCGCGGTATTAGCCTCTCCTTTTCTTGTTAAAATGGGAGTTGAAGGTATGGGGGTAGAGCCTGCTGGAAGGGTAAATAATTTAATGGGACATCATCATATCATCATTAATTCCAATTTTATTGCTGATGGCGATATTGTCCCTGCTGATGCAAAACATATACATTTTGGTGGTGGACAAACTGAATACCTATTAGAATTAGAAGCAGGAAATTATTCCTTAACACTACAATTTGCTGATGGATTACATCAATCTTTTGGTGAAAAAATGAGTAAAACGATTAATGTAACTGTTCGATAATAATTAAGCTTTACTTAAGCTCGCCTCTTTTTAAAAAATAAATTTTTCTTTTTTAAAAATCCAATTGAATTCTCATAATAACTGCATTTTCAGTTATCACTTCTGTTTCATTTGTCATTTTTCCCATTACATAGTTTAGCATTACCCTTGTGTGAGGATTCAAATACCAATTTAGCCCTAAAGTAATGTCATTTAAAGTTCCCTGATTAGCAGCCGTCAAATCCATACTTGAAGTACGAGCAACTAATTCAATAGCTCCTTTTCCACCACTACCATAGTTGTTGTTAGGCTTTACTCTTGAAAATCCATCTAAAGAGCCTTTATAAGGTCTGCTTTCTCCGGTAAGAAAATAAGAAATTTGTCCATAATAGCTACTAAGCTCTGTTTCAGTTTCCCCCATAATAGTTGTTTGTAGGTATTCAGCCTGTACAGAAAGAGAATTATTTACATATGCAATTTCTCCTCCCAAAACATTTGTCTTTTCAATATTTTCAAAATCTACAGAAATTAATTTATTGCCTAAATGATTTTCTGCTCTTGATGAAAAACCATAAGAATGGCTACTATTTTTTCTGATGCTATTGCTAGCTCCTAAATGCAATAATTTATCACCATCATTCATGGCTAAATATGTGATCCTTGAAGTTATATTTATATTATTAGTTGATTCTTTATCATTTCCAAAATTATCTCCTTCACGGAAAACCCCAGTTTGTAAGGATATTTTTTTACCAAAAGTAGTGTAATACATAGCTCCTGTATTTCTTGCAGGGCTCATTGAGATAGGTAATCCTCTTTCTATAAAGGTTATGTATTTACTTGAAGTGAGCGCTTCTAATCTTAAAGGTTCTTTAAAATGTCCAACTCTAATATTTCCATTAAATGGCAATTCAGATAATTCCATCCAAACATCTTTAAAAGATATTTTTCCTCCAGAGAAATCTAATTGCAATTTGTATTTTACATTCTCATATAATTTTCCAGAATTATAAAATCGAACTCTTCTGAATTCTGTACCAGTATTATCCATTGTGGAATCTCCCCAAACAGCCATGTCGTACATAATTCTTCCTCCAAATTCAATTTCTTTATCTGGGGCTTGTGCATTAATATTTACAAACGTTAAAAGCGCAGCACTAAGTACTAAAATTCCTTTTTTCATTGTTCTTTTATTTATCCCCTACAATTGCTTCTGATACATTAAAAATATGATCACCTATCTTTTCTAATGAATGGATAAGATTATTATAAATCATCCCTGTTTGAATTTTCATTTCTCCTCTTTCAATTTTCCGTAAATATGATTTTCTTAATTTGTTTCTAATATTATTGATGTTAATTTCAGCACTACTAGCTTCTGTTAATGATACTTGGACGTATTCTGAATTTAAATTATTATTCATAATATTTAAAGATAACTGAACTTCACTTAACATATTTTCAATGCTTTTAGTTGCTTCATTAGTAAAGTCTGCTTTCTTTTCTTTTTTTCTTTCAATTGAAATTGACATTTGATAACAGATATCACCAATGCGTTCCATGTCATTAATAATAGATATCATGGATCTAACTTTTATAGAAGCAGAATCACTCATTTCTCCTTGAGCTGATTTTGCTAAATAATCTGCAATTTCTATTTCCATTTTATCCGTAATATCTTCATATTTTCTGATTCTTTTCATTAACGAATCAAACTTTTTATTATCAGTTTCTTTTATTAATTTGGGGATCATATTAAATAGTCTAGTAGTAATTTCGCCAAACTTTATTATTTCTTTTTTAGCTTCTAATACCGAAAGCTCTGCAGTTTGCATTAATCCTCCACCAATATGTTCTAAGTGAAATTCTTCATCTATTTCTCCTTTAGATGGCTGCATTCGAATAACAGTCCGTGATATTAAAGGAATAAACCAAACAAGAAACAATACATTTAAGATATTAAAAGTAGTATGAAATATAGAAAGTCCTATTGGTACCGCTACAGATTCACCTACGCTACTAAGTGGAGATAAATTCATATATGATGTCATATAACTATCAATCATTTTTATAAAGAATGGTAAAGCAATGATCATCCAAATTACTCCAAAAATATTAAATATAAAATGAGCTCTTGCCGCTCTTTTTGCATGCACATTTCCTACAAGAGCAGCTAAATTTGCTGTAATTGTAGTCCCAATGTTTTCACCTAAAACCATAGCAGTTGCTAGTTCAAAAGGAATATATCCCTCATAACACATGACTAGAGTCAAAGCCATGGCTGCTGAAGATGATTGTACAACTAATGTAAGAATAGTTCCTACTCCAATAAAAAGTATAGTTGATAAAACTCCCATATTAGCGTAACTAGAAAGAAATGCTAAAAATTCAGTATTCTCTTTTAAGTTTGGTACAGATTCTTTTAATTCGTCTAATCCCATAAATAGTAAAGCAAATCCTATAAGTACTTCTGCCCAAGCTTTTATATTAGATCTTGAGGAGAACATCATTGGAAATCCAAAAGCGATAATTGGTAATGCGATAGATGATATTTTTACTTTAAAACCAAGTAATGAAATAAGCCAAGCGGTAATCGTAGTCCCAATGTTTGCTCCCATAATAACTCCAATGGATTCTACCAAACTTAAAAGCCCAGCATTAACAAAACTTACAATCATTACAGTAGTAGCTGAAGATGATTGTAAAAGTGCAGTTAATATAAACCCTGTTGTAATTCCTAAAAATCGAGTTGAAGTCATTTTACTTAAAATGCTCCTCATTTTACTGCCTGCAACTTTTTGAATACCATCACTCATCACTTTCATTCCATAGATGAAAAATCCAAGAGCTCCAATTAGAGTTAATAATTCAATTATTCCAAATTCCATATTTATATATTTATCTTGTTTGCAAAGTTATATTTTTATTATTGTAAATCTTAATCAAAAATGAGAAACAAATTTTCCCAATTTGTATTTCTATTGTCAGAAGTTAAAAATCCAGTATAATCTTTATTTTTCTTTAAAGCTAACTCAAAATTGAAATCACTTTGTTTTTGTGAATAGCAAATTCCTTTGCTCATAAAATTTACTACTAAATATTCTTGTTCCGTTTGTCCTGGGGTGGGAATAAAGAAAGCTTTCTTTTCCAGCTTTGCTAAATCCATTACGGTTGAATATCCTGGGCGGCAAATAATCAGGTCTGATTGTAAAATAGCAGTGTTTAATTCTTTGGCATTTAAATGTGATTTTAAGCTTAAGTTGCCTATTTTATCACTTGTATTAAGTTCCGGTTTTCCCAGTACAATTAATGATTTTTCTGTTCTGTCTTTTAGTGCATTTACCAATCCTTTTTCAAGGATTGTTCTTTGGGGTTCTGGCCCAGAAACTATTGCTAGAAAATCATATTTTTTTTTGGCTTTTTGTTTTTCAAAACGAGATTGGATTCCTATATATTGAGTATTATTTGGGAGAGAATTTGGCTTAGATAAGTTGCCTGCCAAATTGATTTTTTCATCATCCATTACCCAACAAGCAGAGTATTTGTTAATGTATTTATAATTGAAGTGGCGAATGCTTCCCATAAAGTATGGGCTTTGTATTTGCAATTGATGCGTAATAAAAACACAAGGCACTTTTGACGAATACAGACCAAAACGATTGTCCGAAATTACACCATTAATTCTATACTCTTTAATAATTTCTTCAAGAGCAGCATTTTCCTTTTTTATGTTCCATAATAGTTTTGGAATTTGAAAAATTATACTCAGACTCATAGGTAAATACTTTGAATATTTTATGTTGTATCCTTCAAAACGAATAATTTCTAATTCTGGAAATTCAGTGATTAACAAATGTAATGGACGTGAGTCAGCTGCCAGTATTACTTCATAATTATTACTTATTAAAGCATTAATAACAGGAATACACCTAGTTGAGTGTCCTATTCCCCAATCTAGTGGAGCTACTAAAATCCGTTTTTTTACTTTCACAAGCCGAAAATACTTAAAACAAAGTATTTTTGCATCAAAATAATAGTTTTGGCAAAAAATAAATTAAAAAAGTTCGCTCAAACGGAGGGGTACCCTCATGTTCATCAACCTGATTTTCAGGTATTGGAACAAGGATATTCAATGAGAGGGAATTGGAAAAAGGATTTTTTTAGAAACAAAAATCCTTTGGTGTTGGAGTTGGGTTGTGGAAAGGGAGAATATAGCGTAGGGTTAGCTGAAAAATTTCCTGATAAGAATTTTTTAGGAGTAGATATAAAAGGAGCTAGAATTTGGCAAGGAGCAACTGATACTTTGGAAAAAGAATTGAGTAATGTAGGGTTTTTGCGTATCCGTATTGATTGGATAGAAACTTGTTTTGCACAAGAAGAGGTGGATGAAATTTGGATTACTTTTCCTGATCCACAATTAAAAAAAAGAAGAGGTGCTAAGCGCTTAACTCATCCTGATTTCTTAAAAAGGTATAATAACATTCTTAAAAAAAATGGAGTCATACATCTGAAAACAGACAGCCAATTTTTACATGGGTTTACTTTAGGGATTATTACAGGTCAAAATCATATTTTGGAGGATAGTACACATGATTTATATGGATCCCCAGTTCAAAGAGAGCACATGGAAATTAAAACCCATTACGAACAAATCTATTTGAACAAAGGTTTGCCTATTACATATTTGAGATTTAGGTTGTGATAGTTGTTAGTTGCTCAATTTGACTTAAATTATATAATACGTTCTATTGCAAATAGTTTTGTTAGCATAAGTTCTATTCTGAGATGTTTATTATTGAAAACAACCCATTCAATTTGTTAATTTATGTTTGGTGGATTTTAGGGCTCGAATTTCTATCTGTTTTTGAAAAATATTGAGTAAATTTTCTGTAGGTTTGCCCTTATGAAAAAAAGTGGAAGACCATCTAAAACCCCAAAGAGACTTAAAGATGGATATTACATGTCAATTACTTTAAACAACAGAAGTAAATCAATTAGATTAATGCGAGAAACTTATGAGCAAATGAAGGACGCTGAGAAACAATATAAGGATCGTAATTTCAAATACCTTGGTCAAGTTAAAGATCACTACTGGATTGATGGTGATAATAAAGGATCTAAAACAAATTAAAATAACTTATTAATTTTATATGAAGTTGACTAAGGAGGTTGTTATTGCAGCACTGCAGCATACTACTTTGCCTAATGAGGATCAAAACATTGTAGATAGCGGAGCAATAAAAAACATACAACTATTTGGTTCAGATGTCGAACTTGATGTAGAAATTAAGAATCCTACTTTACAGTATAAGAAAAAAGTTGAGGTGAATTGTTTAAAGGCAATTCATGAGCATGCTTATGAGAAATCTAAAGTTAAAGTAAATCTTATTGTAAATTCACCTGTCAAGAAAAAGGAAAACAAGATAAAAGGTAATCCTATTCCAGGAGTTAAAAATATAATTGCAGTTTCATCTGGTAAAGGTGGAGTTGGAAAATCAACTATTGCAGCTAACTTGGCAGTTGGTTTGTCTGACTTAGGTTATAAAGTAGGAGTGATTGATGCTGATATTTACGGCCCATCTATGCCCATCATGTTTGGCTTGGAAGGAGAAACGCCAACTACCGTTAATGTTGATGGAAAGTCAAAAATAAAACCTTTAGAAAGTTATGGTGTAAAGTTGCTTTCAATTGGTTTTTTTGCTCAAAGCCAGCAGGCTGTAGTTTGGAGAGGGCCTATGGCTTCCAAAGCTTTAAATCAGTTACTGTGGGATACACATTGGGGCGAGCTTGATTACTTAGTGGTAGATTTGCCTCCAGGTACGGGTGATATTCATTTGTCGCTTGTGCAGTCTATTCCTTTAACGGGTGCAGTTGTGGTGAGTACGCCACAAAACATTGCTTTGGCGGATGCTAAAAAAGGGGTGAATATGTTCCGTATGGATAGCATTGATGTTCCTGTTTTAGGCCTGGTGGAAAACATGGCTTATTTTACGCCTTATGAATTACCCGACAATAAATATTACATCTTTGGAAAAGAAGGAGCAAAAGGATTAGCCGAGCAAATGGATATTGATTTGTTGGCTGAAATTCCAATTGTACAGTCGATAAGAGAAGCAGCTGACGCTGGTAGGCCAGCTATCTTGCAAGGAGCAACCCCTATTGCAATAGAACTTTTAAATATGGCTAAGAGTGTAATGGCTTCAATTGAAAAAAGAAATGTAACTTTACCTCCAACTTCAGTAGTTAAAACTACTCATAGTGTAGGCTGTTCAGCAAAATAATTATGGGCATAATAACAAACAAAAAAATACTCGATAAAATTGAAGTTGCCTTGAAGGAAATTAGACCTTTTTTGCAAGATGATGGTGGGGATATAATTTTTATTGAACTTACTGATCAGTGGACAGTGAAGGTGAAATTAATAGGCGCATGTAGTGATTGTAATATCAGTATGATGACCTTAAAAAATGGAGTTGAAGTTGTGATTAAGCATGCCGTTCCTCAAGTTAAAGAGGTTATTGAAATATCATCTTTATAATTTAACTTTCATTTTCTTGGTTTTACTCTAGTAAAATCCTATTATTTAGAACAAATATAAATTAGCAGAATTGTTCGTATTCCATATGCTTCTATAGGTTGAAAAATATAAATTTGCAGCCTAAAATTGAAGATATATTTAACATGATTCGAATTAATAACTTTAAAAGCTGCATTTTATTTCTAGCAGTTGTATTTACTTTCTCATTTCACACTTCTGCTCAGCCTGATGGGGCACAGATTTTTAAAGCCAATTGTACGGCTTGTCATACCATAGGCGGAGGTCGTTTAGTTGGCCCTGACTTAGAAGGTGTAACTGAAAAAAGAGAATCAGATTGGTTAAAAAAATGGATTAATAGTTCATCTGAATTAATTGCTTCAGGGGATGCTGATGCAATTGCAATCTTTGAAGAGTACAATAAATCAGCAATGACTGATTTCTATTTTTCGGATGAGGATATGGATGCTTTATTAGTTTATTTAGAAAACCCTCCAATTGAAGAGGTACAAGTGGCGTCAACTGCTGATGCAGTAGAGTATGATAAAGGAATGAATGACTCAACTCAAATGATGATCATAGCTTTAGTTTTACTGATGCTAGTATTCCTTTTAACATCAGTAAAAAATAGTTTGAAAGAAAGCTTAGGGGAAGAAACGGAAACAGTTTCGGAAACTTTATTAGCTCAAACTAATTCATTCTTAGCAAATAATATCAATAAATTATTTGTTGCTTTATTCATTATGATTGTAGTGTTGAAATTTGTATTTGATGCCTTAATGGGGGTAGGTGTAACTACTAATTATCAGCCAGAACAACCAATTGCATTCTCGCACAAAATACATGCTGGTGATAACGCTATTGATTGTAATTACTGTCACACTTCTGCTCGTTCATCAAAAACTTCTGGTATTCCTTCAGCTAATGTATGTATGAATTGTCACGCTAATGTTACTTCAGGAACAACTACTGGTACTACTGAAATCCAAAAGATTTATGATGCTATTGGTTATGACCCTGAAACAAGAACTTATATTGAGGGTTATGAACAAAAACCAATTGAGTGGGTTAAAATTCATAATTTACCTGATTTAGCTTATTTTAATCATTCGCAACACGTTACTGTTGGGCAGTTGGAATGTCAAGAATGTCATGGCGCTATTGAGGAAATGGATGTGGTGAAGCAAGAATCAGATTTGACTATGGGCTGGTGTATTGAGTGTCATAGAGAAACTGAAGTGAAGATGGAAGGAAATGACTATTACACAAGCATGCACGAAAAAATGAAGGAAAAGTATGCAGGTGAAAAAATTACTGTAGAT
>JABGVU010000018.1 GCA_018645865.1 Flavobacteriales bacterium | reverse complement strand
TTGTATTTGTATTTGTATTTATGGCAATATTACCATCCTTTTTTTATAGATTCAACAATTTTTGTTCTTTCTTTTTCTGTCACCCACCAACCTGAAGGAATGTGTACCCAGGTTTTTTCAAATTCATCTACATGAGGCAAAGGTGTTTTAAAATCAGAGAAAATAGAATGTACATCATTTCTTTTATGTAGTTCTGAAGCCATAATCCCATTATCAGCCATTGCTTTTATAAAATCGGTTCTTCTTTCAACTTTTAAAGTATATAACCAATAAGAAGGCTGTGATTCTGGGTAATACTTTAATAATTCTACTCCTTCAGTTTTTTGTAATTCATGGTCATAATATTTCCCGTTTTCTATATACTTTTCTATAATTCTATCAATACTTTTAAGCTGAACAAGACCAATAGTTGCATTGACATTATTCATATGGTATTTATAGCCTTGAGAATTAATATCATTATCTAACCTACTTACTCCCTTTTTAATCCCAAACCAACGTATTAATTTAGCCTTTTCAAATTCTTTATCATCTTTTATACAAATCATACCACCATCAATAGTGGTCATATGTTTTATAGCCTGAAATGAAAATGTAGTGTATTTAAAATGATTTCCAAGTTTCTCACCATTATAAGAGGCACCTAATGCATGTGCAGAATCTTGAATAATTGGTAATCCATATTTTTCTTCAATCTCTTGAAACCTTTTTATATTTATAGGTGTTCCAGCATAATCAACAGCCATTATGGCTTTTGTATTATTTGTTATTTTACTCTCTACAGAATCTGGACATAAATTTCCAGTATTTAAATCGATATCTGCCCAAACAATTTTTGCTCCAATCTGAGTTATTACAGTATTAGTAGGTTCTGCAGTAACAGCAGTTGAAATAACCTCATCTCCTGCTTTAACACCTGCTAATATTAATGCAATGTGTAAAGCTGAAGTCCCACTATTAACCGATAAGCAATTTTTTGTACCAATAAATTTTGCAAATTCTGCTTCAAATTCATCTACAACACTTCCTTGAGCTATATATCCTGAGTATAATACCTCTTCTAATTTTGGAAGTAGTTCTTCTTTTGATGGTAATAATGTTTTAATTAATGGTATCATATTACTTAATTTTGGATCAATCCTAATTCTTCTCTGACATAATCTAAAGTGAGTAATAATTCCTTTAATTCGTTAACGTCAAGACGTTTTGTATTTTCAGAATTATATTCTTTGTTGTTTAATAAAGGTCCAACTTCTTTTAAGTATTTTGTATAATTTAAATCCCTCAAATCAGCAGGAACCCTATAAAATTTTTCTAAATCCTCTGCTTTTGACATTTCCTCTTTACCGCATAATGATTCATACATTTTTTCACTATGTCTAGCGCCTATAATTTGAATTTCATTACTAGCATTAAATAATTCTTTTAAAGCCTGTGCTAATGTTTCAATAGTTGCTGCAGGGGATTTCTGAACAAAGATATCACCTGGGTTTGCATTTTTAAATGCGAATAAGACTAGTTCTACAGAATCTTCTAATGACATCATAAATCTTGTCATATTCGGATTTGTTATTGTCAATGGTTTGCCATCTTTAATTTGTTTGATGAACAATGGAATTATAGAACCTCTAGAGCACATAACATTTCCATAACGAGTAGCGCAAATAACACTTCCATTAGCCTGAACTCTTGGGTCTCTGGACTTAGAAACTGCGAGTTTCTCCATCAGAGCTTTAGACATGCCCATTGTATTAATTGGGTAAACAGCCTTATCAGTACTTAGAACAATTACTTTTTTTACATTATTTCTAGCTGCAGCTTCTAGCACATTTTCAGCTCCTAAAATGTTGGTTTTGACAGCCTGAATTGGAAAAAACTCACAGGATGGCACTTGCTTTAAAGCACCAGCATGAAAAACATAATCAACACCATTCATCGCAGAATTAATACTTTCAAAATCCCTAACGTCTCCAATAAAAAAATTTATTTTTGGATTTTTAAAAACTATTCTCATGTCTTCTTGTTTCTTCTCATCTCTACTAAATATTCTAATTTCTTTGAGATCTGAATTAAGAAAGTGATTTAATACAGCATTCCCAAAAGAACCTGTTCCACCAGTTATCAATAAAGTTTTATCCTTAAACATATTTATTATTTTTTTATTCCACAAAAATCTAGAGTAATTTTTGTGTTGTTTATTATTAAATTTTGAAACTCTTTATGAGCTACTAAAAACACAATGATATCAGCTTTCTCTATTGCTTCTTTATAGTCTGTTATTTTATAAATTGAATGAGAATCTATGTTAGGTTCAACAATAAAAAGCTCTTCATTATTTAAATTTTGTAATACTTTTTGTGAAATATACTTAGCTGGGGATTCACGTAAATCATCAATATTAGGTTTAAAAGCCAAGCCCATTAAGGCTATAGTTGGTTTTCTATCATTATCTATTTCGAACTGCAGTGCTGTCGATTTAATTTTTTCAATACACCATTCAGATTTATAATTATTAATCTCTCTTGCATTACTTATAATCTTAGATTCTTTTGGAAATTCTGAAATAATAAAATAAGGATCTACTGCTATACAATGGCCACCAACTCCACAACCTGGTTGCAAAATATTTACTCTAGGATGTTTGTTTGCAAGATTAATTAGTTCCCAAACATTAATATTTGCTTTATCACAGATTAATGACAGCTCATTAGCAAACGCAATTTGCACATCTCGGGAAGAGTTTTCTACCAACTTACACATTTCTGCTGTACGAGCATTAGTTTTATGTAATTCACCTTTTACATATTTACTGTAAAATGCTACTGCCTTATCTGTTGATGCTTCATTTACACCACCTATTACTCTATCGTTTTCTACTAGCTCATACATCACATTTCCGGGTAATACACGTTCAGGGCAATAAGCAATATATATTTTATTTTTTAACTCAGGCCGTTTTGACAAAATCAAATCCATCATTTTTTCTGTAGTTCCAATAGGAGAAGTAGATTCTATGATGAATAGATCTCCTTCTTTCAATAAAGGAATAACACTTTCAGTTGCATCTTCAACAAATGAAATATCTGGCTCGTGATTTCCTTTAAAAGGGGTTGGAACAACTATTAAGTACACTTCAGCAGAACTTGCTTTAGTTGTCGCCTTAAAATTCCCTTTTGAAACAGCTACAGAAACAATCTCATCTAAATCTGGCTCTACGATATGAATTTTTCCTTGATTAATGGTATCAACAACGTACTGATTTATATCCACACCCAACACATTTGTTCCATTTGAGGCTATTAATGCTGAGGTAGGCAATCCAATATATCCTAATCCTATAATTACTACTTCTGGTTTCATGATTAAATATTTTTTATAAATTCTACAATTCTTTTAGAAGCTAATCCATCTCCATATGGATTATGTAATTTACTCATAATCTCAAACCGCGTTGGGTTGTTTAAAAGATTTAAAGCTTCACTTACAATCAGCTCTTTATCAGTTCCTACTAAAATTACCGTTCCAGCATCCACCGCCTCTGGACGCTCAGTCGTATCACGCATCACAAGCACTGGTTTTCCAAGGCTTGGAGCTTCTTCTTGCACTCCTCCACTATCTGTAATAATGATCTTTGAACGATTCATCATCCAAATAAAATCTTGATATGCCAATGGGTCTATCAGTATGACATTATCTACATCTGTTAAAATGCGTTTTACAGGTTCTTGTACCTTTGGGTTTAAATGTACAGGGTAGACAATCAAACGCTCTAAATTGTCCTGAGCAATGATTTTTAAAGCCTCACATATTCTGATAAATCCATCACCATGATTTTCTCTTCGGTGCCCTGTTACTAGAATCACTTCTCTACCCCCTAGGGTTTGTGAAAGTTTCTGAATCAATTCACTTGGTTCTTGATTTACGTGTTCTACACTTTTTATTAAAGCATCTATAACCGTATTACCTGTAACAAGTATTGTATCTTCTTTTATATTCTCTAATAACAAGTTCTTTTTTGAAGTTTCCGTAGGAGCAAAATGATAATCACAAATTCTTCCTGTAATTTGACGATTTATTTCCTCAGGAAAAGGAGATAGTTTATTGTTTGTTCTAAGACCAGCCTCTACATGACAGACTTTAGCGCCAGAATAAAAACTTGCTATAGAACCTGCCATAGTCGTTGTAGTATCTCCATGAACAAATACATAATCAGGTTGAAACTCTTCTAAAATCGGTTTCATATTTGTAATGATATCTGCGGTTAAGCTATATAAATTCTGACCTGGTTTCATTAAGTCTAAATCATAATCTGGTATAATCTCAAAAAAATCTAAGACCTGATCTAGCATTTCTCTATGCTGAGCAGTAACACATACTTTAGTTTCAAATAATTCTGAATGTTTCTGAAATTCCTTAACCAATGGCGCCATTTTAATAGCCTCTGGTCTCGTACCAAATATTATTAATATTTTTTTTATCAAGATTTGTAATTTAAATGCCAATCAATAAATTTTGAAATTCCAACACTAATTGATGTTTTAGGTTGGTAATCAAAATCATTTTTTATTTCTTTAATATTAGCCCATGTTTTTGGAACATCACCCGCTTGCATTGGCATCATTTCTTTACTTGCTTTTTTATTTAGTGCTTTTTCAATAACAGT
>JABGVU010000020.1 GCA_018645865.1 Flavobacteriales bacterium | reverse complement strand
AATCGTTCCGTTTATAATTTGCATTTAAAAGGAACAATTCGTTTTTATACAAGAGGAGTTGATGCTGTTGAATTGATTGATAAAGATGGATTAGTCTATCTTATTGGGAGTCAAAAAGCAGAAGAGTTAGCAAGAGTAATAAATAACAAGTTAAAGAAATAATGAAAAGATTATTAATCGTATTATTTACATCGATGAGTGTATTCGTTTCTGCACAAATCTTTAATCCAGTTGAGTGGGAATTTTCACAAAAGCAGCTTACTGATACTGAAATTGAATTACAATTTAAAGCCACTATTGATGATGGTTGGTATTTATATTCTCAGCATATTGGGGATGATGGTCCTGTTCCAACTGAGTTTACTTTTATTACTGAAGGAGGCTATGAGTTAATTGATGCTATTACTGAAGGAGAACCGATTGAAGAGTTTGATCCTAACTTTGATATGATTTTAAAGTACTTTAGGCATGAAGCAATTTTTACACAAAAGATAAAAGTTACTGCAGCTGAAGATTCTAAATTAGCGGGAGATGTTTATTTTATGGTTTGTGATGAGGCGCAATGTTTGCCTCCTGAGGTTGCAGAATTTTATTTTGAAATAAAAGGAGTTGATGGTGGTTTGGTTGTTGATGAGGCTAAAAATACTCCTGATAAAAAAGAAGGAAAAGGAATGTGGAGATTATTTTTTATTGCTTTTATAAGTGGTTTTGCAGCACTTTTAACGCCTTGCGTTTTCCCTATGATTCCAATGACGGTTTCATTCTTCACTAAGCAAAGTAAAACAAAAGCAAAAGGGATAGCAAATGCTATTATTTACGGACTTTCTATCATTGTTATTTATGTAGCTTTAGGAGTTGGAGTGTCTTCCGTTTTTGGTGCTGATGCATTGAATAATATGGCAACCAATGTTTATTTTAACATTGGATTTTTTATGCTGCTGATCATATTTGGAGCTTCATTTTTGGGTGCTTTTG
Organism: Flavobacteriales bacterium; assembly: GCA_018645865.1. Lineage (GTDB taxonomy): Bacteria > Bacteroidota > Bacteroidia > Flavobacteriales > BACL11 > UWMA-0277. Next base: position 13,219 of record JABGVU010000020.1, on the reverse strand, counting down.
AAATTCAGCTACCAGCTTCTTGGACAAATAAATCAGTAGAAGCAGAAGGAAAAGGTGGCTTGATAGGTATTTTCTTTATGGCATTTACTTTAGCTTTAGTTTCGTTTTCATGTACAGGGCCAATTGTAGGAACACTATTAGTTGAAGCTGCTACAGGAGGATATATGGGGCCAATAATTGGTATGCTAGGTTTTTCATTAGCTATAGCATTACCATTTGCATTATTTGCAGCTTTCCCAGGATGGTTAAATTCTTTGCCACAATCAGGTGGATGGTTAAATTCGGTAAAAGTAACCTTAGGATTTATAGAGATTGCTTTAGCTTTTAAATTCTTATCTAATGCTGATTTAGTAATGCAAACGCATTGGTTAGAGCGTGAACTATTTATTGCAGTTTGGATTATGATTTTCGGATTACTTACAATGTATTTACTTGGATTCTTAAAATTTGCACATGATTCTGACCTAAAACATATCTCAGTTGGTAGATTAACAGTAGCAATATTTACAGGAACATTAACACTTTATATGATTCCAGGTTTGTGGGGAGCACCTTTAAAAATTATTAATGCATTTCCGCCTCCAATGCAATATAGCGAATCGCCATTTGGAGTAGGAAATTATCAAGGAGGTGGGTTTGTTTCAAATGTTCATGAGGAAGATGGGCAGCATTTAGGTCCGCAAGGGATTATGGTTTTCCATGATTATGATGAAGGGATGGTTCATGCTAAAAAAGTTGGAAAAGCTGTAGTAGTTGATTTTACAGGTTGGGCTTGTGTAAATTGCCGTAAGATGGAAGAACAGGTTTGGTCGGATGCTAATGTAAAGAGCATGCTTTCAAATGATGTTGTGCTTATTTCACTTCATGTTGATGAAAGAGAAGAACTCCCTGAAAGTGATAAATACGAAACTACTTTAGCAGGAAAAAATAAAAAAGTAAAAACTACTGGTGATAAATGGATGGTGTTGCAAGCCAATACTTATAATACAAACTCTCAACCTTATTATGTATTCTTAAATAATGATGAAGAACAAATGGTTGAAGCTGCTAATTACCAAGATTACGGTACAGTTGAACTATTTTCTGATTGGCTCAACAGAGGGCTTAAAGAATACAATAAATAGAATATTAAAAGAAGCAAGAACAATTGCTGATTTAGAAACTGCTGAAAACATCAGTACAGAGCATATTGCTGAAGCTATACAATATCGCTCATTAGATAGAGAGGGTTAGGTAGGATAAAAATACTTATATTCGCATTATTAAAATCAAAAATTATTATGGCAAAAAAGAAAATTATAACTAAAGAGTCAGAACAATTTTTAGAAAAATATTTAAATAATCCATCTCCTACAGGCTTTGAAAGTGGTGGTCAGAAAATGTGGGTGGATTATATTTCACCATATATTGATGAGCATTTTGTAGATACTTATGGCACTGTAGTTGGGGTAATAAATCCTGAAGCAAAATATAAAGTTGTAATTGAGGCACATGCTGATGAAATCTCATGGTTTGTGCATTACATTACTAAAGATGGATATATTTCTTTGAGAAGAAATGGTGGTTCGGATCATCAAATAGCTCCTTCAAAAAGAGTAAATATTCATACCAAAAAAGGTATGGTTAAAGCTGTATTTGGTTGGCCTGCAATCCATACAAGAACTGCAGGAACTGAAAAATCTCCAAAGTTAGATAACATCTTTCTAGATTGTGGTTGTGCATCAAAAGAAGAAGTAGAGGCATTAGGAATCCATGTAGGTTGTGTGGTTACTTATGAGGATGAATTCATGATTTTGAACGATAAATATTATGTTGGTAGGGCTTTAGATAATAGAATTGGAGGATTTATGATTGCTGAGGTTGCTCGTTTGCTTCATGAGAATAAAGTAAAATTACCTTTCGGATTATACATTACTAACTCTGTACAAGAGGAAGTAGGCTTGAGAGGAGCGCAAATGATTGTTGATACGATAAGACCTGATGTTGCTATTGTAACGGATGTGTGTCATGACACAGGAACACCAATGATTGATAAAATCAAACAAGGAGATACAAAATGTGGCGCTGGTCCGGTATTGACTTACGGTCCTGCAGTCCAAAATAATTTATTAGAGTTAATTATTACTACTGCTGAAAAAAATAAAATTCCTTTCCAAAGAATGGCTGCTTCTCGTGCTACAGGTACGGATACGGATGCTTTTGCCTATTCAACGGGTGGAGTTGCTTCTTCTTTGATATCGCTTGCGCTAAGGTATATGCATACCACTGTTGAAACTGTACATAAAAATGATGTTGAGGGTGTAATACGATTGATTTATGAATCGCTACAAAAGATTAAAAATAATCACGATTTCAGATATTTGAAATAAAAATTGGGAAAATAGTTTTTTTATTTTTTTGATAATTTCTTCTATATTTAACCTTTAATTTAAAATCTATAAAACGGTTGCTAAGCTTTCTGAAAATAATACTAGCACTATATTTATGCCCTACTCTCCTGATAATGTTGGCGACTTACAAATGCAAATTCAAAGTAGTTTGTTGGCGGTAGATGCAATCAAAAAGAAGAAATAAAAAGACTTATTTAAACTTCTGTATGTCTGAAACAATTTTGGGTATGATCGTTTACCATGCCCATAGCTTGCATGTGGGCGTAAACAATAGTTGAACCCACAAATTTAAATCGTCTACTCTTTAGATCTTTAGAAATTTTATCAGATAAAGGAGTGTTGGCTGGTATTTCACGCATACTCGTAAAGTTATTCCGCACGGGGTTTCCATCTATAAATCCCCAAAGGTACTTACTAAAAGTACCAAACTCTTTTTGCACTTCCATAAAAGCAATTGCGTTTGTTGTGGCCGCTTGTATCTTTAAAGTATTTCTTATAATTCCAGTATCTAGTTTTAATTCTGCTCTTTTTTCATCCGAGTAATTAGCAATTTTTTGATAATTAAAATTATCAAAAGCCACTCGAAAATTCTCTCTTCTTCTGAGTATAGTAATCCAACTCAATCCTGCTTGGAAGGTTTCTAAAAGTAGAAACTCAAATATTTTGGCATCCTCATAAACGGGTACGCCCCATTCTTTGTCATGATATTCAATGTAGAGCGCATCGTTTTTTGGCCAATTGCATCTTATTTTATTAGTTGTGCCCATTTTCTTTTAATCGATATCTTAGGTTATTTCTAATGTTTATCCAATATAAATTATAATCTGCTATATGGTAGTTTTGCATTTTGTAAAAACGAGCAAAGGGAATTTTTATTGGTTTAATCCAAGCCACTCCTTTATCCGTATAGGTTTCTATTGAATTTGGATAATGTATTTGATGGTTCTGAAAAAGAATGCCTAGGTGCTCTTCTTTTTTGGAAAGTAAATTATCAGTTTGCCAACTTATAGGATTTACGCATGAAATACTATCTGATAATGCCCAATCTCTTGGAGGGGAATACCCTTCTGCTAAAGTTCGCCAGGAAAGAAAGCAATCTAATTGATTAGGAGAGCTACAATGGGGTAAATCTTTGTGGAACTGTTTGATGGGCATTCCAGGAAGATAACTAATAAGTAGTTGGTTTTTCATACTGGCATTTTCAAGAATTATTTCTTTTAATAATCTTTCTGTATGATTGGTTCCTTGACTATGTCCTGCAATTATAAATTTATTACCCTTATTGAAATTGTCCCAATAATAAAGAAATGCATTTTTCACATCAGAATAGGCAACCTCAAAGGCTTGTAATCCATTTTCTAAATCGTAATAAGATTGAATATGCATCTGTCTATAATGTGGTCCGTAAATATTTGCAATTCCTAAGAAAACACTTGCTTGATTTTTAATAGCCGCATCTCCAATTTCCTTATTTAGTTTTTTATCGTTTATATCTGCATTCCATTTATTACCTTTAAAATAAAGAGTAGGATGCACAAAAAACACATCTATTACTGGCTTAGAATCGTATGTAGAATCTATATAATTTTTTGGAAGACTTGCGTAATGATTTTCTTTTTTAGGATGCTCTACCCAATATTTTAGATCAGAATAATTTGGTGTATCTCCTGATAAATTTATATCAAAATTATGCTCTGGAGTATCCTTCTTTTCAGGCATAAGTTTGTAAGTTTTACAAGCAGTCACATTTATTAGTAAGAAGATAAAAAGCAGATTTCTAATTAAGCATCTCATTTTCTTGCTTTTTATTTGCCATGACATTTCTTGAATTTTTTACCACTTCCACATGGGCAGGGAGCATTACGCTCTACTTTTCCTTCAACTCTTATCGGTTGTGTTTTTGGCTTTGATTTTCCTGCTTTCTTAGGTGTGTTTCCTGAATTTTCCGGTCGGCTTGTTTGATGATTTTCAGCTCTGTGCTTATCCTCTTGCACTGCTGATTGTGTGGGTAAACCAGCCTTAATTAAGAAAGAAACAATATCTTTATTTACTTTGTTAATTAATGCTTTAAACAAATTGAAAGATTCAAATTTGTAAATTAAAAGTGGATCTTTCTGCTCATAACTTGCAGTTTGTACCGCTTGTTTCAAATCATCCATTTCGCGTAAATGCTCTTTCCAAATATCGTCAATAATTGCAAGAGTTACACTTTTTTCAATAGCTTCTGCAATGTTTTCCCCTTCCGAATCGTGTGTTTCTTTCAGGTTAGTTACTACTTGTAAAGTCTTTAATCCATCAGTAAACGGAATAACAATATTTTCATAGGTTGCTGATTGATTCTCGAAAACATCTTTAATAACCGGGTAGGACTGGCTTGCTATAGCTGATGATTTTGCTTGGTAACTTTTATAGCAGTTTTCATATACCTTCTCTGTTAAAACTTCTATTGAGTTATCCTTAAACTCTTCTTCGCTTACTGGAGATTCTGTAGCTAACAAACGAATCAATTCAAGTTTAAAATTCGCATATTCTTTATTTTCTTGTAATTCCTCCACTATGTTTTCGCAAGTGTCATATATCATATTTGCAACATCTAATGACAAACGATCACCATGTAAAGCATGTTTTCTCTTTTTGTAAATCACCTCCCTTTGTTGATTCATTACATCATCATATTCTAACAATCTTTTTCTAACTCCAAAATTGTTTTCTTCTACTTTCTTTTGGGCACGCTCTATGGACTTACTTACCATAGAATGTTGAATAACCTCCCCTTCTTCAAGTCCCATTCTGTCCATTAGTTTGGCAATTCTTTCCGAACCAAACAATCGCATTAATTTATCTTCAAGTGAAACATAAAATTGAGATGAACCAGGATCACCTTGCCTTCCTGCACGTCCTCTTAACTGCCTGTCTACCCTTCTTGAATCATGCCTTTCAGTTCCAATTATGGCTAATCCTCCAGCTGTTTTTACTTCTGCTGAAAGCTTAATATCTGTCCCTCTACCCGCCATATTAGTTGCAATCGTTACTCCTCTAGCTATACCTGCTTCCGCAACAATATCCGCTTCTCTTTGGTGCATCTTTGCATTTAGGACATTATGCTTTATACCTCTTTTCCTAAGGATAGTACTCAGTAATTCTGAAATCTCAACTGATGTTGTCCCAACTAATATAGGCCTTCCTAGCTCAGTAAGTTTAACAATATCTTCAATTACAGCATTGTATTTCTCTCGGTTTGTTTTAAATACTAAATCATCTTTATCATCCCTTAGTAAAGGACGATTTGTTGGAATTGCAACTACATCTAGTTTATATATCTCCCAGAACTCTCCTGCTTCAGTTTCTGCTGTACCTGTCATTCCAGAAATCTTGTCGTACATCCTGAAATAATTCTGTAATGTGACAGTAGCATAAGTTTGAGTAGCTGCTTCAATCTTGACATTTTCTTTTGCCTCAATAGCTTGGTGTAATCCATCAGAATATCTTCTTCCATCCATGATACGACCCGTCTGTTCATCAACAATTTTCACCTTGTTATCCATGACTACATATTCAATATTTTTTTCAAAAAGAGTGTAGGCTTTTAGAAGTTGGTTAATGGTATGTATGCGTTCGCTTTTTATCCCAAAGTCGCGTAATAGAATATCTTTTTCTCTTGCTTTATCGGTATCTTTTTTTTCTGATTCTTCAATAACAGCAATTTCAGCACCAACATCAGGCAGTATAAAAAAGGCCTTGTCTTCAGAGGAACTTGTCATCAATTCCAATCCTTTTTCAGTCAATTCTATGGAATTTGATTTCTCATCTATAACAAAATAAAGTTCTTCATCTACTAGGTGCATTTCCTTGTTTTGGTCTTGCATATAGTAGTTTTCCGTCTTCTGTAATTGGATTTTCACTCCATCCTCACTTAAATATTTAATTAGTGCTTTGTTTCTAGGTAATCCTCTAAAAACTCTCAATAAATTAAATCCTCCATCTTTGTTATTTCCCTCAGTTATTAATTTTTTAGCATCAGCTAATATGGTGGTTACATATTTTCTTTGTGCAGCTACTAATTGGTCAACTTTATGTTTAAACTCATTGTATTCGTGTTTATCTCCTTGTGGTGTTGGTCCTGAAATAATTAATGGTGTACGAGCATCATCAATTAATACCGAATCCACCTCATCAACAATAGAATAATGGAGTTTTCTTTGTACTAAATCTCCTGGCCTTTTTGCCATATTATCCCTTAGGTAATCAAATCCAAACTCATTATTAGTTCCATAAGTAATGTCAGCTAAATATGCTTTTCTTCTTTCATCCGAATTTGGTTGATGATTATCAATACAATCAATACTTAATCCATGAAATTGGAATAAAGGCCCCATCCACTGAGCATCCCTCTTAGCTAAGTAATTATTCACAGTAACTAAGTGAACCCCTAATCCTGTTAAGGCATTGAGGTAAATAGGTAGAGTTGCGGATAGCGTTTTTCCCTCTCCAGTTTGCATCTCAGCAATTTTCCCTTCGTGTAATACTACACCACCAATCAACTGAACATCATAATGAATCATATCCCAAACAATTTGTGTTCCAGCAGCATCCCATGACGTTTTATAGGATGCATTTTCAGCTGTTATGCTGACAAAATCTTTTGAGGCAGCTAGTTCTTTATCGTTTTGAGTTGCGGTAACGATTACTTCATCATTTTCAGCAAATCGTTTTGCAGTTTCTTTCACTACAGCAAAGGCTTGTGGTAAAATAAGATTTAATACTTCTTCTGTTTTTGTGATGATTAATTCCTCAAGAGAGTCAATCTTTTTGTACAAACCTTCTTTTTCATCAGTTGGTGTTGTCGACAGATCTGCTTCTTTTTTTAATTCTTCTATTTCTTGTTTTTCACTACTAGTAAAGTCAGTAATTTGGTTTTTAAAATCGCTAGTTTTTTCTCTTAAATCATCATTTGTTAAAGCGCTTAGTTTACTAAACTCGATATTAATTTTTTCGATAATAGGAGTAATTTCTTTTATATCCTTATCGTATTTGTTGCCAAATAATTTGCTAATAATATTTAATAATCCTGCCATCTATTCTAATCGTATAAGGGAAACAAATGTACTTTTATTGCAAGAGTATACAAAATAAAAAAAAGCTGAAATTCAACCTTTTTATTTAATACTCATCTTCATTGAAAAAGAAGTCGTCCTTTGTAGGGTAATCAGGCCAAATATCTTCAATAGTATCCCATTGCATTCCTGGTTCTTCCTCAACTAATTCTTGCAGATTTTCAACTACCTCCATTGGTGCTCCTGAACGGATTGCAAAATCAACTAACTCATCTTTAGTTGCTGGCCAAGGAGCATCTTCTAATTTTGATGCTAATTCTAAAGTCCAATACATTTTTAATTTCTTTAATGTTTTGCAAAAATATATTTTTTATTGAATTGAAGGTGAATTTATTAATCTTTTTGCCACTCAATTTCTGTGGCGTTATTTTCTTTCAGAATAGCTCGTGCTAATACAAATAAATAATCCGATAACCTGTTGAGGTATTGTATGTGTAAAGGATCTATTTCTTGCTGCTGCCCAAGAGCAACTAAATTCCGTTCAGCACGCCTACATACCGTGCGAGCAATATGACATATTGAAGCAAAAGGATGCCCTGAAGGTAGAATAAAATTCTTTAACATAGGCAATGCCTCTTCCATTATATCTATTGCTTTTTCCATCATTTCAATATTTTCAGACTTCACATTAGGCAATTTTATGCTATCTTTTTTCCCGTCAAAGGAAATAATAGAGCCTAAATTAAAAAGCTGATTTTGAATATTAAATAATATATTCTTATGAAAAGTTCTGATTTCTTGATCATAAATATTCCCAATAAATGCATTTAATTCGTCAATAGTTCCATAACATTCTAGCTTAATATGGTTTTTATCAACCATACTACCTCCCAATAATTGAGTTTTTCCTCTATCTCCTTTTTTAGTATAAATTTTCATAATATTTTAAAAACGAATCGTAAAATCTTCTTTACTTAATTCTGATTTAATAAACACAATTCCCACAAAAAACAAATCAATTGCTAATGTAGTGCTTGGGTGTGTTTTAATATAGTTCCAAGCGCTTTCCATGCCATCAGACCAATGGATGTCATCAAAAACAAAAATAGTATTGTTATTGGCATATTCCAAGCACTTTTTAAAATAAGCTATAGTTGGTTTTTCTTGATGATTTCCATCAATAAAAGCTAAATCAATAGTTTTGATTTCTTTTAACTTTTCAGTAAGTGTTAAATTGAAATCGCCTAAAGTAATTGAGATGTTTTTTATGTTTTGATTGTCAAAATTTTCTTGTGCTATTTTTGCTGTTTCAGGGCAGCCTTCAAATGTAAATACTTGTGAATTAGCATCTGCTTTTGCTAAGTAAGATGTGCTTATTCCTAATGAAGTACCTAGCTCAAGGATATTTTTGGGTTTGTAAAATTGAATAATTCGGTAGAGTAATTTTCCAAATTTTGCATTTTTGGCTGAATTCTTAGCAACATCTTTTACTTTTCTTGTTTTAGAATTATTAATGGTGCTTCCCGCTCCAAAATCAGTAATCTTAATTATTCTTTCTTGCTTACATAACTCTTTTCTTAGCGCTTCAATGTTTTTGCAAGAGTTGTCATTCGTTCTTTTGTCAATTACTTGTGTAATTAACTTGTAAAGAAAGGGTGCTTGTGCGGCATGTTTACTTTTAGCTCTAAAAAGATACTTTATGTATCTGAAAATTAATTGCAATGCTTTCATGGGTTCAAAAGTACATTTTATTGCGCACAATTCACACAAAATTTACTGTGCGGACGAATCATTAATCTTCCCAAAGGAATGTCTCTTTTGCATTTGATACAAGAGCCAAAATCAGCATCGGTAATTTTGGTTTGCATGATTTTTAGTTGCTGCATTTTATTTTTTGCTTCCCTGAGAGCTGCTTCAACAACACTTTTGTTATTTATTGCATCCATTCGTGAAATCCTGCCAATTGCGTTTTCAGGAGCAATGGGTTTGCTAAGTTCAGTATACTCAGTTATCTTGTACTGAGTAATTTCTATTTCATTCAGTAGCTTTTGCTGTACTGCTTTTAGTTGGCCTTTGTCCATTAGTACAAAAGTATGGTTTTTTATGTATTTTTGTCATATGATAATTGTTACAGGTGCAGCAGGATTTATTGGTTCATGTTTGGTAAGTAAACTAAATGATTTAGGACATACTAATTTGGTGTTGGTAGATGACTTTTCAAATGCAGAAAAAAATAAAAATTTAGCGAGAAAACAATTTTCAGTGCAAATTGAAAGAAATGTTTTTGTTTATTGGTTAAAAGAAAATGCTAGTTCTGTTTCAGCAGTTTATCATATTGGTGCACGTACAGATACTACAGAATTTGATGTTGCCATATTTGATGAGTTGAATCTTAATTATTCGAAAGACTTATGGAAAATTTGTGCGGAATATAAAATATCTTTTGTTTATGCTTCATCAGCAGCTACTTACGGTATGGGAGAGTTTGGTTTTATTGATAGTCATGAAGTAGTTGAAAAACTAGTTCCTTTAAATCCTTATGGTGATTCAAAAAATGATTTTGACAAATGGGCTTTGAAACAAGAAACACAACCCTCATTTTGGGCAGGACTTAAATTCTTTAATGTTTATGGCCCTAATGAGTTTCATAAAAACAGAATGGCCTCTGTTATTTTTAATGCAGTAAAACAAATTAATGAGACTGGCAGTATGAGATTATTCCGTTCACATAATACTGAATATAAAGATGGAGAGCAGTTGCGTGACTTTGTATACGTGAAAGATGTAGTAGAAGTACTTACCTTTATGATGCGAGAAAAAAATGAAAATGGCCTTTATAATTTAGGAAGCGGTAAAGCAAGATCGTTTAAGGCTTTAGTAAATGCTACTTTTAAGGCTTTAGGTAAAGAGAGTGCAATTTCATATATTGATACTCCTGAGGATATTCGGGATAAGTACCAATATTTTACTGAGGCAAACATGAAAAAATTAATACTGACTGGCTATAGCAAATCGTTTACTGATTTGGAATCAGGGGTAAAAGATTATGTTCAGAATTATTTGATAGATAAAAGCTATTACTAAAGCGCCCCCTTTAGTCGCACTAAAAAACCTCTAATATCTTTTAGGTTATTAACAATTTTAATATTATCAATCGTATCTCCTTTATTTTCTTTTAATTTTTGTTTAGCTCCTTCCAAAGTAAATCCTCTTTCTTTTACTAAGTGGTAGATAATGGTAAGGTTGTCCACATCTTTTTTCGTAAACATTCGGTTGCCTTTGTTGTTCTTTTTTGGTTTTAGAATATCGAATTCTTTTTCCCAGAAACGAATTAAAGAAACATTTACAGCAAACATATCGGCTACTTCACCAATTTTATAGAATAACTTTTCTGTAAGTTTTTCTTTGTAGGGCATTAATCGAATGATTGATTATTCTGAGATGAAATTTCTAACATCTTTTCGTATTCCTTTGGGTTAAGATCATTAAAGTAAAAATTAACAGGATTTATTTTTATTCCATCTTTATGTACTTCATAGTGTAGGTGTGGCGCCACTGATGTCCCTGTGCTTCCAACATATCCTATTACTTCTCCTCTTTTTACTTTTTGTCCTTTTTTTACTGAATATTTGCTCATGTGCGCATACAAAGTTTTGTATCCATAGCCATGATCAATTATTACATGATTTCCATAACCTCTTCTGCTTCTTCTTACTTTTGAAATCTTTCCATCACCGGTAGCATAAATTGGTGTGCCTGTTTTTGCTGAGAAATCCATACCAGTATGCAGTTTTCTGGTTTTATAAATAGGATGAATACGATATCCATATCCACTAGCCATACGGCTTAGGTTTTTGTTGGATACAGGTTGGATTGCTGGCAATGCGGCGAGCATATCTGCTTTATTTTTTGCTAATTCAATAATATCATCAAAGGATTTTGATTGAATGTATAGTTGTTTTGAAATCTGATCTACTTTTTCGCTTGTATTAATGATAAGATCAGAATTGTTAAATCCTTTTAGGTTTTCATATCGATTTACTCCACCATAGCCCGCCTTTCTGATTGATTTTGGGATTGGATCAGCTTCAAATATTACTCTATAAATATTATCATCACGATTTTGCACATTATCTAGTACTAATTCTACTTGCCTTAATTTATCATCAACTATTTCGTACTGAGATCTGAGTATATCAATCTCTCTGTTGAGTCTTTTTTCTTTTGGACTATCAAAAAAATGAAAGAAGATAATAACCATTATTAATCCAGTAAAAGCGCTACCAATAAGAAAATAAAATAAACGTTTTAATTTATTTAATCCACTAAGTTGAATTCGTTTGTAACTTAGTGTTTTAGTATCGTAATAATATTTTACTTTAGCCATGTTAAAATAATTACGGCAAATTTACTGATTTAAGATTAGATAATATGTGAAATGCTGCTGATTTCTAACAACTTATTGTGAATTGTAAGAAGAAAGATTAAAAATGAAAGCCAACACACTCAGAAAGTTATACTTAGATTTTTTCCAATCGAAAGAACATAGAATTGTCTTATCAGCGCCAATGGTAGTGAAAAATGATCCTACTTTGATGTTTACTAATGCAGGAATGAATCAGTTAAAAGATATTTTTTTAGGAGACTCTGTATCTAAAAGTTTGCGAATTGCAAATTCTCAAAGATGCTTGCGTGTTTCGGGTAAACATAATGATTTAGAAGAAGTAGGGCATGATACTTATCACCATACTATGTTCGAAATGTTGGGTTCATGGAGTTTTGGAGATTATTTTAAAGAAGATGCAATCAACTGGGCTTGGGAATTTTTGACTCAGGTGTGTAAGTTGGATAAGGACAGGTTATATGTTTCTATTTTTGAAGGAGCAGAAGAGGATAAACTTGAAAAAGATAGTGAGGCTTTTAATATCTGGGCTAAGTATTTGCCAGAGGATAAAATTCTTAACGGAAATAAAGAAGATAATTTTTGGGAAATGGGAGAGACGGGTCCTTGTGGTCCTTGTTCTGAGATTCATTTTGACAATAGAACTGATGCTGAAAGAGCAAAAGTGAATGGTTCAGATTTAATAAATGAAGATCATCCGCAAGTAATTGAGATTTGGAATCTAGTATTCATGCAATACAATCGTTTTGCGGATGGGAGTTTAAAAATCTTACCTAATTTTCATGTAGATACAGGAATGGGCTTTGAACGGTTGGCTATGATAATGCAAGGAGTGAAATCAAATTATGATACTGATATTTTTCAGCCTATTATTCAAGTTATTGCTAAAAATGCTAAGTTAAAGTATGGTGAAAATGAAAAACAAGACATTGCTATGCGTGTTATTGCCGATCATATTCGTGCTATTTCTTTTTCTATTGCTGATGGTCAATTGCCTTCCAATGTTAAGGCTGGCTATGTTATCCGTAGAATTTTAAGAAGAGCTGTTAGGTATGGATATACTTTTCTTAACCTGAAAAGTGCTTTTATGCATGAACTTGTTGAGGTATTAGTTAATCAAATGGGCTCACAATTTAAGGAGCTTAAGGCACAAAAAGATTTGATTCAGAAAGTTGTAAAAGAGGAGGAGGAATCCTTTTTAAGAACTTTAGAGGATGGTTTAAAAAGAATTGAGCAAATCACTAAAAATGCTAAGAGTGAAATTGCAGGAAAACAAATTTTTGAGTTGTATGACACTTATGGTTTTCCAGCTGATTTAACCTCACTCATACTTAGTGAACAAAATTTAAGTTTTAATCAAACTGATTTTGATT
>JABGVU010000021.1 GCA_018645865.1 Flavobacteriales bacterium | reverse complement strand
GATATACTCCAAATGAATTCATATTTCCTTGTTGAATAGTATCACCATTTGCATCAATTGTAAAAGCAACATAAGGCATAGAAAGATAAGAATTATATCCGTTATATATAGCAATATTCATTGTTAAATTAGTATTATCAATTATAACATCCGTCACCTCTAATGAGTCTGTGCAGTTAGAGACAATAGGTAGAATGCTTGGGATAAAATTATGAATGATTCTTAATCCTTCCACTTGCCAATTAGATACAACTATTTCAGGTGATACATCCATATTTAAATCTGAAGTAGCAATGGCTAAAGGGTAAGAACCAACACCTAATATTATCTGTCCATTAAGTGAAATATTACCTGATGTACTTGAATTAACTAAAATTGATATACCCCCTAACCAGTCATTGGTTAATAAGTCTGGTTTTCCATCTCCATTTAAATCTGAAACATTAATTCTAGTAGGCAAGGTATTTGATTGATACTGATAAAATTCACTATAATTATACTCAAAATCTAAAGCAGAACTGGTGCTTATATTTCTAATTGCTGATACTCCGCTTGGAGAACATCCTTGACAATTACCATTTGTAACTACAATATCAAGTTTACCATCTCCATCAAGGTCAACTAATGCAGGATTTGAAGAACTCCAATTATAATCTAGAGGCCCAGCAGGTGGGAATCCTCCAGCTAGAATAGTGTCTTCTAAATTAAAGAAAATAGAATCTATTGTACTGTTGTTTGAATATATAAAAATATCTCTACCGTCATTTAAATTCCAAGCAGATGCAACCATATCAATCATTCCATCACCATTCAAATCCGCAAAGGCAGGTCGAGCGGATGCTACAACATCTCCAACAATAATCTTATTTGCAAATGACACGTTATTGTTATTACTTGTATTTAAATAAACCCCCAGCCAATTACTAGTTTGTTTAGAGGTTACGATATCCAATTTTCCATCTCCATTTATATCTTGGAGTTGGACAAAACCTTCATAACCATCACCATCTATTATGATAGGTGGATCAAATGAAAAAAGTTGATTCTGACTGCTATTTATAAAAATACAGGTATGAGCTTGGAAATTATCCGTTATATCTCCTTCTTCAGATAGAACTACATCTAAAAGTCCATCCCCATTTATATCACCAATCGCTATATCCTGTGGTGAGCTATAAACACCTGTTCCGAAATTGATTTCTAATCGATCATCAATAGATATCAACCCTAGACTATCAAAGGATGTTTTAAATATTGATAAATAGGCACTGGACAAGTCACCAAATTCAGATGTTACTATCTCTGGAGTCCCATCTCCATTCATATCTGCAATCTTTATATCATAATATTTCTGCCCTAAATATGGATTATATAATTGATTACTAAGATCAGAAGCTTGTAAAGGAGCCGTAGCTGTAAAAAGAACATTAAATCGTTCTGAAGAAATGCTAAAAAGAGAATCTGTATATACTGAGATTGGAGCGTATGGGATGCTATTTGGAACAGTTACAATAATTTCTGTTGAAGTATTACTTACAATAGATGCTTCTATGCCACCAAAAAAAACAGTATTATTTGAAGTAATTGTACTAAATCCACTTCCATAGATAGTTACAGAACTACCAACCACCCCAATAGTAGGTGAAAAATTTGTTATTGTTGGCTGAGAGAAAATCAACAATGGAAACAATAGGACTACAAATAGAAGTTTTCTCATAAAGCAAAAATATGTTATTTTTTACAAATCAAAATATCTATTCGAGTAGAATCTTACACGTTCAAAGTTATAAATCTATAAAAAAGTTCGAACTTAGGACCGAGAGGCCCACCAAAAATAAACCCACTGAAATGAGTAGGTTTTTATTTATTCAATAATTATTTTTTTCTCAACCGTTCCATCGTCATAGATGTAAAATAGGAGAGCATTAGCTTTAGGATTTGTTTCTCTACCTAAAATATCTACTATTTTAATTAATGTTTTCTGATTAGAAATTTCCAGTATTGAGGTT
>JABGVU010000065.1 GCA_018645865.1 Flavobacteriales bacterium | reverse complement strand
ATGCAATATTATCAAAAAAAATCCTTCATTAATCTATTTAGGTTTTTTTTTATATAAATTATTAAAACAATTACATTTGTAAAATGTTCTATAATAATAAAACTCTTATATTTATATTATCTTTCTGTTTTACACTATTTTCTTGTGTACAAGAAAAATTGCACTTTATAAATGTTATAAATTTAAATAATAGTCCAGATTCCCCAAAAGATGAGGGGTTAAATGTTTTTTTTGATTTAGGTAGTTGGATGGGTTTTTCTCTATCGGATGAAGAAACAAACACAGGTTTCTCCGGTCCATATATATTGGGATTAGAACATGGAATTTGGTCTTCAAACAATTTTACTTCAATTGATTTAATTTCTGAAAATGGAAATTCACTTTTAACAAATCTAAATTATTCTGAACAAAAGTATTTTCCTGGAAAATTAGAAAACCAATTACATTTTGAAGATATAGAACTTATAAGTAACTTAATATTTACTTCTGATAAAAGTGCTATTATTTCTAGTAAAATAATTAATAAAGGAACTCAGAATCTAATTTTTACTCCACAATGGAAAGGTGAAATATTTGATGAAATTGGGGATTTAATAAATAATGACACAGTTTTAATTACACTTTTGGATAAGAATCAGAAAATTTTCCTAAGACCAATAAATAATAAAGAGTTTAATATACTTACAGATTCTAATAAATATGTTTTCATCCTTAACAATATCATATTAAAACCTAAAGAATCAAAAACTTATACTATAGAGATTCAATATCATCCAGATCAAAAAAATATAAAGAAAAACACAAATAGAATTAATGTTACACAAACAATTGAAGACAATCAGTTAAGGTGGAAAAAGTATCTTGAAATAACCAAAAATAAATCATTGAGTAAAGAGGAAAAACTAATTCTTACAAAAAGTATTTGCACATTAATAAATAATTGGAGGAGTACTGCAGGAGCATTGAAACATGATGGTCTTTTCCCTTCCTATCATTATAAATGGTTCCAAGGGTTTTGGTCTTGGGATTCATGGAAACATGCTGTTGCTTTAGTAAAAATTGATAAGGAACTTGCTAAAAATCAAGTTAGAGCTATGTATAATTATCAAAATATGGAGGGCATGATAGCTGATTGCATTTTTAGAGACACAACAACAGAAAGAAACAATTGGAGAGATACTAAACCTCCTTTATCTTCTTGGGCAATTTGGGAAATATTTAAAGAAACAAGTGACACTACATTCCTGAAAGAAATGTATCCTAAATTGGTTAAATATCATAATTGGTGGTATACTTTTCGAGATTATGATAAAGATGGTTTATGTGAATATGGATCAACTGATGGATCGTTAATTGCGGCAAAATGGGAAAGTGGAATGGACAATGCAATTCGATTTGATAAATGTAAAATATTAGATGGATCAAACTATTCCATCAACACAGAATCAGTAGATTTAAATTCTTATTTAGCCAAGGAAAAAGAATATCTCTCAAAAATAGCAAAAGCACTTAAGCGCCCAGAATACACTAAATGGGAAGAAGGATTCAAGATTCTTAGTGATAGAATAAGAAACAATTTTTATGATGAAAAATCAGGGTACTTTTACGATATTGATGCAGAAACTGGGGAGTTCCTGAATAATGCTTTAGGCCCTGAAGGTTGGGTTCCTATTTGGTGTGAGATTGCAACTAAAGAACAAGCTGAGAAAGTAATTGAGTACATGATGGACAGCTCTCGTTTCAACACAACAGTTCCATTGCCAACTATTGATGTTTCACATCCAAAATTTGATCCTCAGAATGGCTATTGGAGGGGCCCAGTATGGCTAGATCAACTTTGGTTTGGTGTTGATGGACTTCATAAATACGGTTATGATAAAGAAGCAAGCTTATTAAAAAATAAGACACTTAATAATTGTGAAGGCTTAAATAAATCGGGGGTATCAATAAGAGAAAATTATCACCCATTAACTGGAGAAGGATTAAATGCAGAACATTTTAGTTGGTCGGCTGCTCACTTAATCTTATTAATCACAGAATAAAAAAAGTTCGAAATAAGGACCGAGAGATCCACAAAAAGTTCTCACTGTTATGCGAAAGCTTTCGTGTTATAATTATTTTGGATTAGCAATTTGACCCCAAATAGCCCACTGTCCTTGTCGTATTTTTTCTTCACAGACATCAATCAAAGCCTCAGTCACTTTTTCAAGCATCTCTTTTTTCTATTCGTTAGTGAATACATTTTCAATAACTCTTATCGTAGTAAATGATATATGTAATTAGTTTAAGTTAATCGATTCAAAATTATGATTTATACGCACATAGCAATACCAACTTTATTAAAAGTGAAAAATCCCTTTATCCTTTATAAAATCTTATCTGCTTTAGCTTTTCCAATCAACTTTACTAATTCTTCTTTTTTAGCTTCCATTACTTTTTTAACTGAACCAAAATGAGTGATGAGTAACTCCACAGTTTTCGAACCTATTCCTTCAATTTTATCAAGTGAAGTACCAATACTATCCTTTCCTCTTTGTTTTCTATGGTGGTTAATGCCAAAGCGGTGAGCTTCATCACGTAATTGCTGTATTAATTTTAAACTTTCTGATCGTTTATCCAAATATAAAGGCACACTATCTCCTGGAAAATAAATTTCTTCCAAGCGTTTGGCAATACCAATAATAGCTATCTTTCCTCTCAGTTTTAATTTATCTAAACTTTTTACCGCTGAGCTAAGCTGTCCCTTTCCTCCATCAACAACAATCAATTCAGGCAAAGACTGCTCTTCATTCAATAGGCGTTTGTATCTTCTATACACTACCTCTTCCATACTTGCAAAATCATCAGGGCCTAATACAGTTTTGATATTAAAATGCCGATAATCTTTTTTGCTTGGTTTTGCGTTTTTAAATACAACACAAGCCGCAACAGGGTAAGCGCCTTGTATGTTGGAGTTGTCAAAACACTCAATATGTCTTGGGCGATTTACAAGGTGTAAATCTTTTTGCAATTGCTCCAAAATACGCTTATTTTCTTGCCTTTCAATGTTATTTATCTTTCGTTTTTGTAGATCCAACAACATGTATTTTGCATTTCTCAAACTCAAATCAATGAGTTTCTTTTTATCTCCAATTTTAGGAATGGTAATGCTTAAGTTCTCCCAGAAATTTTCCAAAGAATGAGAACAATAAATTGTATTTGAAGTACTCTTAAACCTTTGCCTAAGCTCGACTATTGCTAACTGCAATAATTCTTCTTCCGTTTCTTCTAATTTCTTATTCAGTTCCAACGTATGTGCCTGCACAATTGCTCCTGAATTTATTTTCAGATAGTTTACAAAAACAGTTTTTTCATAGCTAAGTATGGTAAATACATCTACATTATTTATTTTAGGATTTACAATGGTTGATTTGGCTTGGTAGTTGCTCAATAAATCAATTTTATCTTTAACTGATTGAGCTTTTTCAAATTCCATTTTGTTCGAAAACTTGAGCATAATAGTTTCTAAATATTGAATTACTGATTTAATATCGCCTTTTATTATCTGTTTGATATGTTTAATTCCTAACTGATATTCTTTAGCACTTTGTTTGTTTTCACAAGGGCCTAGGCAATTTCCCATGTGGTATTCCAAACACAACTTGAATTTTTCATCTTTAATATTTTTATCCGTCAAATTCAGGTTGCAATTCCGTAATGGGTATAGCTGATGAAAAAAATCCAAAAGCGTTTTTACCAATCGGACAGATGTGTAAGGTCCATAATAATCCGAGCCATCTTTTATTAAATTTCTAGTTTGAAAAATCCTTGGAAACGGTTCTTTTTTTATGCAAATCCAAGGGTAAGTTTTTCCGTCTTTAAGAGCGACATTGTACTTGGGTTGATGTTTTTTTATCAGGTTGTTTTCTAAAAGTAGTGCATCCATTTCAGTACTTACTACTACATACTTTATGTCTTGTATCTTACTGACTAATACCCGTGTTTTTCCGTGTTCTTGTTTTTTAGTAAAATAGGAAGATACCCTTTTCTTTAGGTTTTTAGCCTTTCCGATATACAATAATTTGTCACTTTTATCGTAATACTGATAAACTCCTGCTTTTTGGGGAATATTTTTTAGCAGTTCTTCTATATGTTTTGAGGCTGGCATTATTTATGTAAAACAACAACTTTTTTATAAAATTCTACTTCTCCATTTTCCGAAAATACTTGTATGAAAACAATGTACATACTCGTTTTTAATTATTCACCATTTTCTGATGTTCCTTTACAGATTTCACTTCCTTTATTCCCAATCATTTTATTATCGGATGTTAAATTCCCAAAACCCATTTATAATGAATTTACTTTCTATTGTTAAATATGAGGTATTAGTAATAGTATCTCTTAAGTGTAATTGAGTGCTGTCAATTTCAAAATTATTGATATTTCCTGTCCAAACAGGATTATTTGTAAAATCTCCATCCGTAAAATCATCTGTAAATTGCGCGAATCCTACTTGCGAACAAGTAGTGAGTATAAAAAGTAGTAAGCATTTTCTCATAGTCCGTAAATATAGTATTTTTGAGGTTTAGAAAACGACTGTCGAAGATTCTGATTCTTAAATCTTTCGTATGTCTTTTAAAAAATAGAGTTTACAAATGAAATTAGCAATAGTAGGAGTAACAGGTATCGTAGGTAGAGAAATATTAGCCGTTCTTGCAGAAAGAAACTTTCCGATAAGTGAGCTATTTACTGTTGCTTCCAAAAAATCTTGTGGACAAACCATTTCATATTTAGGTAAAACACATACAATTATCTCACTTGACGATTTGTTAGTAAAAGAGATAGATTTAGCTTTGTTTTCAGCTGGAGGAGAAGTTTCTAAAGTATGGGCGCCCCAATTAGTTGAAAAAGGGTGTAAGGTAATTGATAATTCTTCTTTTTGGAGGATGCATAAAAATCATAAATTAATTGTTCCTGAAATAAATAGTGATGAGCTTACAAAAGAAGATATGATTATTTCAAATCCGAACTGTTCCACCATTCAACTAGTGATGTCATTGGCCCCTTTACACCAAAAATTTAAAGTAAAAAGAGTATTGGTTTCAACTTATCAATCCATTAGTGGTACAGGTGTAAAAGCTATGAGGCAATTGGAAAATGAAGAGAGAGCAGTGGAAGGGGAGATGGCTTATCCGCATCCCATTTATCAGAATGTATTGCCCCATTGTGATGAATTTGAAGAAAATGGATATACCAAGGAGGAAATGAAATTGACTAACGAAACTAAGAAGATATTAGATGAAGAAATTGATGTTACCGCTACTGCCGTTAGAGTTCCTGTTGTTGTTGGGCATTCCGAAAGTGTAAATGTAATGTTTGAAAACGATTTTAATTTGGATGAAGTGCATTTGGCTTTAAGTCATATGCCTGGAGTTGAGGTGGCAGATAACCCTTTAGAAAATACATATCCAATGCCCATAACGGCCTTTAAAAAAGATGCAGTTTTTGTTGGAAGAATAAGAAGAGATTTCACACAAAAAAATACATTGAATATGTGGGTGGTGGCTGATAATTTAAGAAAAGGTGCAGCAACTAATACCGTACAAATTGCCGAATATTTATTAATAAAAAAATATATATAAATGATAATTAGTCATAAATATAAATTTCTCTTTATTGGCTTGCCTTTTTCAGCATCTTCTGCAATTTCAAAAGAATTATACTTAGAATATAATGGCAAGCCTTACTTAAGAAAACATTCTTTGTATCATGAGTTTAAGAATGTAGCGACAAAAGAGGAATTAGAATATTTTGTATTTGCAGTCCTCAGAAATCCTATGGAAATTGCCGTTACTGTATATGAAAAAATGAAAGCAAATGTAAAAGGAAACTTTACTAATCCTAAACTCTTTTCAGAAAATGGAGGACATATATCAAAACAGCAAAGACAGAGATTTAATTATATAAACGATAATAACTCCTCATTTCAGGAGTATTTCAAAAAATTTCATCAAAAACCATATGATAACCTTTCTAGTTTAATAATTGACGATTGTGATTTTGTGATTAAGTACGAAACTATTGCGGAGGATTATTTATTAGCACTTAAAAAGGCAGGTGTTAGCAACCCAAAGCCACTCCCGGTTGCAAATAAAACAGCAGGTAAAAAAAATGATTTATTAGGTTATTATACTAACGATATTAAGGAAATATCTATTGCTGTTTTTGGGCCATTTTTGGAAAAATACAATTACTCATTCCCAGAAGAATGGGGAGCAGTAAAAATACCTTTAAAAAGCAAATTAGAATTTTTAGTATTAGGTGTTTTAAGAAAATTAAATCAAAAATATTTCAAAAAAACCAAACGTAAAATAGGTTTAGAGGGAACTATTTATGGAGATATGCAAAGAAATTAATTACGGAAATCTTAGTTAAATTCTTTTCTGTAAAAAAGTAAGATCATAAATATTCCTATAGAAATTCCGGCATCTGCTATATTAAATACCGGGCGAAAGAAGATGAAGTGTTCACCCCCCCAAATTGGCAACCAACTAGGAAAATGACTATTCATTATTGGAAAATAGAACATGTCAACCACTTTTCCATGAAGCAAAGAAGAATACCCTCCACCTTCAGGCATAAAGTTTGCCACATTATTGTAACTTTCATCAAATATAATTCCATAGAAGGAACTGTCAATAATATTACCAATTGCACCACCAATAATTAATCCTAGTGCAATTGAAGTACCATTTGAAAATCCTGCTTTTGTTAAATTAAATATATATTTTATCCCTATTCCAACTACAATTATTCTGAAGATGGTGAGTATTTTTTTGCCGGTATATCCACCAAACTCTAAACCAAAAGCCATCCCATTATTTTCAGTAAAGTGAATTATAAACCAGTCAAAAATTTGAGATTCTTCTCCTAAAATATAATGGGTTTTAATCCATATTTTTAGAATTTGATCGAGTAAAACAAGAATAAAAGCTGTAAAAAATATTTTTTTCAAAGTAATTTATTCCGCTTTTTTAGCCTCAATACTTAGTGTTGCATGTGGCACAAGTTTTAATCTTTCTGTCGAAATTAATTTGCCTGTAACTCTGCATATTCCGTAAGTCTTATTCTCAATACGAATTAATGCATTATTTAAGTTCCTAATAAATTTTGCTTGTCTTTCAGCTAGTTTGATATTTTCTTCTTTTGAAAGCGTAGATGATCCTTCTTCAAATTGCTTAAAAGTAGGAGAGGTGTCTTCTGTACCATTATCAGAATCATTAGCAGTTGCAGCTCTTAATATATTTAAATCATCTTGAGCACTTTCAATTTTATTAAGAATTATTTGTCTAAATTCTGTAAGTTCATCTTTCGTATATGTAGTTTTTTCAGCCATAATTTTAGTGTTTTTTAATACTCACTTTTGCAGTAATTCCATTTACTAATTCCATCACATTAGTCTCGTTTTCAATATTTTTTGAAAATTCTAATTTATCTGCTAAAGTTTCATCACAAATATAAGCGAAATTATTTTGAATAGCAGATTTTAATTGTTCATTGTTTTCAACTATGATATCAACCTTATCGGTAACTTTAAGACCATTATCTTTCCTTAGGTTTTGAACTCTATTTATAAACTCTCTTGCTAAACCCTCATCCTTTAACTCAGCTGAAAGAGTAATCTCTAATGCAACAGTTACCCCGTCATTATTAGCGACAATGCAACCAGGAATATCTGCCGAACTTATTTCAACATCTGTTAAGTCAATAGTAATTTCATCATTAATTTGATAAGCACCATCCTTTTCAATTTGCTTAATATTATCAGCAGTAAATTGAGCTATAACCTCTGAAATTAATTTCATGCGTCTACCAAACTTTGGGCCAAGTGTTTTGAAATTTGGTTTTATTTGTTTAGTTAATACATCAGAATATTCAGTTAAATAAGCTATTTCCTTAACATTAATTTCACTTAAAATAATTGAAGAAATCGCCTCAATATCTTCTTGCATTTTTGAATTTAAAACAGGAATCATTATCTTTTGTAATGGCTGTCTTACTCTAATCATTTCCTTCTTTCTTAATGATAAAGCAAGGGAAGTGATATTCTGAGCCAACTGCATTTTCATCTCTAAATCATTATCTATCAGACTATTGTCAGCTTTTGGGAAATCAGCTAAATGTACTGATGTTACAGAATGCTTTTTACTAATAGTATTTAAGTCTTGAAATAAACGATCCATAAAAAATGGAGCAATAGGAGCGGACAATAGTGTAATCTTCTCTAAGCATTCGTATAGTGTCTGGTAAGCAGAAATCTTATCAGTATTATACTCTCCTTTCCAAAAACGCCTTCTACTTAAACGAACATGCCAGTTACTTAATTTATCCATCACAAAATCTTGAATAAAACGAGCAACACGAGTAGGTTCATATTTTTCATAAGCTTCTTCAACTTGCTTGGTAAGTGTATTCAATTCCGAGAGGATCCACCTATCAATTTCAGCCCTATTCTCAACAGCAACATCTTTCTCAGAATAATTAAATCCATCAATATTAGCATATAATGCAAAGAAAGAATAAGTGTTATAAAGAGTGCTAAAGAATTTTCTTTGTACTTCTTGAATTCCGTTTTCGTCAAACTTTAAATTATCCCAAGGCTGTGCATTAGAAATCATATACCATCTTGTAGCGTCGGCACCATATTTATCAAGGGTTTTAAAAGGGTCAGTTGCGTTCCCTAGTCTCTTGGACATTTTGTTTCCATTCTTGTCTAAGACTAAACCGTTTGAAATTACATTTTTATAAGCTACAGAATCGAAAAGCATAGTTGAAATAGCGTGCAAAGTAAAGAACCAACCTCTAGTTTGATCTACTCCTTCTGCAATAAAATCTGCCGGATAATTTTGTTCAAATATTTCTTTATTTTCAAAAGGATAATGCAATTGAGCGTAGGGCATTGAGCCAGAATCAAACCAAACATCAATTAAATCTAATTCCCTTTTCATTGGCTTTCCATCTGCTGAAACTAAAATGATGTCATCAACATAAGGCCTATGCAAATCAAAAGAATTATAGTTTTCTTCTGACATATCTCCAGCAATAAAATTAGCTAGAGGGTTAGTTTTCATAATTCCTTCAGCAATTGATTTTTCAATTTCTAATTTTAGTTCTTCTACCGAGCTAATACAAATTTCCGTTTCTCCATCTTCCGTTCTCCAAATAGGAATAGGGATTCCCCAAAATCTTGAACGAGATAAATTCCAATCTACTAAATTTTCTAACCACTTTCCAAAACGACCTTCACCTGTTGATTTTGGTTTCCAGTTGATGGTTTTATTAAGCTCCAACATTCTATCCTTGTAGTCGGTAGTTTTTACAAACCAACTATCCATAGGGTAGTATAGAATAGGCTTGTCCGTACGCCAACAATGTGGGGATGAGTGTTCGTGTTTTTCAGCTTTAAAACAAAGATTTTCTTCTTTTAGTTTGATGACTATCTGAACATCAGTAGGAAGTTTTGGTTTTTCATCTTTAGTAGTATAAAATTCATCTTTTACATACATTCCTGCAAAGTCAGTAACTTCATCAACAAATTTCCCTTGCTTGTTTACGAGTGTTAAACTTCCAATCCCATTTTGCTTACAAACCCTGTTGTCATCTGCTCCAAAACTTGGTGCTAAGTGAACAATTCCAGTACCATCTTCAGTAGTTACAAAATCTGCTGAAATAATCTTAAAAGCATCACCATTCTCAGGCTGAGCATAAGTTAAGAGTTGTTCATATCTTAATCCTATTAATTCATCCCCTTTTAATTCATCTATAATATTGAATGGTAAATTCTTTTTTCCAACTATATAATCGGTAAACTTCAACTCAGCATTT
This sequence comes from Flavobacteriales bacterium, assembly GCA_018645865.1. Taxonomy (GTDB): domain Bacteria; phylum Bacteroidota; class Bacteroidia; order Flavobacteriales; family BACL11; genus UWMA-0277. The sequence goes on along the minus strand of JABGVU010000065.1, from coordinate 3,486 downwards.
TCTGATTTAAAATAGTTAGAGAATAACCTTTTTGCTACAATAACTGTAATTGCTTTTCCAGTATATTGATTTAAGGTTTCTACTATTAAATAATTAATTTTTTTTCCAACTGCTAGTGCGGTATTAGAAGGTAATGTCCAAGGAGTAGTGGTCCAAGCCAAACAATAGATATCATTATTAGTTTTGTTAAATAAGAAGTCTGTTTCTTTATTCCTTACTAGCTTAAATTGTGCTATTGCTGAAGTGTCTTTTACATCACGATAACAACCAGGTTGGTTAAGTTCATGTGTACTCAATCCTGTTCCTGCTTTAGGAGAAAATGGTTGAATAGTATGCCCTTTGTAAAGCAATCCTTTTTTGTGCATTTTTCCTAATAGCCACCATACGCTTTCAATGTATTTATTATCATAAGTTACATAAGGATTTTGCATATCTACCCAATACCCCATATCTTCAGTAATATCTTCCCAACTCCCTTTGTATTTCATTACATTAGTTCGGCACGCGTTATTGTAATCCTCAATTGATATTGTTGAACCAATATCTTCTTTAGTAATTCCTAGTTCTTTTTCTACTCCAAGCTCAACAGGTAGCCCGTGTGTGTCCCATCCAGCTTTTCGGTTTACTTGAAATCCTTGCAGTGTTTTATAGCGACAAAATAAATCTTTAATCGTACGTGCAATTACATGATGAATTCCTGGCATCCCATTTGCTGAAGGAGGTCCTTCATAAAAAGTAAAGGTAGATTTCCCTTTTCTGCTTTCAATACTTTGATTGAAAACATCTGATTTTATCCAGTTTTCTAAAACTTCTTTATGTGTTTTAGATAAACTTAATTGTTTGTATTCCTTGAACTTGCTCATGTTTTATGCTAAATATAATGCGTGCAAATATAGTTTTTGCATTTTAGATAAGCAATGCTAATTTGGCTTAAAAAAATTAGAAAAGAAGAGGAAGGTTATGTTTATCTAATTAGAATAATTTCAGAAGATTCTTGATGCTTCCAGCCTTCAAAATCCTGATAATATATTTCATAAATATAAGTCCCTAATGAAAGTTCCTCTCCTGATTTTTGGTGTTTTCCATCCCAACCATTATCGCAATCTAAATCATGAATATTATTAGTAGAATATACTAATTCACTAAAGCGACTATAAACATTAAATACAAAAGTTTCTTCTCTTACTCCATTAAAAGAAATACAAAATTTATCGTTTATTCCATCTAAATCAGGAGTAAAAGAATTCGGAATATAAATCCAATAATCATCTCTAATCTGAATTTGTTTAAAAATAGTATCTGAGCATCCTTTATCGTTTTGTGCAATTAAATTTATTTGATAACTCGCTATTGAATCACTGTAGGTATGGTAAGGATTATATGTAAAATTTGGCGCAGAATTATCTCCAAAATCCCATTGCCAACTTACAATATTTCCTTCCGATTTATCTACCAACTGAGTAGTGGTAAATAAGATAGTCATACTGTCAGGTTGAGCTTCAAAATTTGCTGTAGGAGAAGCTAATATCGTTACCATAGCTGAACCGTTAATTGCCCCAGCAGCATTGGCATCAGTAAAGCTAGTAAGAATATAATTCCCTTCTTGTTTAGTATTAATAATATATGGATTAATTGTAGTGGTAATTGAGGGCTGTACATTCCCATTTATTGCATAAGAAAATGTGTATGGAGCTATAGCATTATTAAAATAAACTTTTACTTGAGCGCTTACTTTAGTGTTATCACATACGGTATCATTTCCGTCAATAAATGCACTCATTTTATAAATATGTAGTGTTACAAGATCGTTATATATTCCGTAAAAGGAATTATTTGCTATTGTCCTCCCATTTAAGAGTGTATTGCTATCAGTTTCCCAAGAATTAAATACATATTGAGGATCAACAGTGGGGTTTATTGTGTTTAGATCATCTATATATACAGTTTCAGAATAAGGAAAGCTAGAAATAATATTACCATTAATATTAACTGAAGTTGTTGTGCCAGGAGGATCTACATCATAAGTGATAGTTGGTTTTTTATAAAGATATAAAGTTACAGTATCATCATTAGTTGCATAAAATGAATCTAGCATATTAGCAGGCAAAGGCATTAGTGTAACGCTATCAGAGTCCCAAGTGCTAAATCCATATAAAGGATCAATATTTGGAGATATATTTACTATCTCCCCTATCATATAATTTTTTGATGTAGGGAAAGTATTTATTATTGTACCATCAACAGTAACAGTTGTTGCAGTTCCTGCAGGAATTACATTATAAGTTATGCTTTTTGTTGGAATAAAATATGCTTGAACCGTGACATCTCCTTGTAAATCTAATACCAAAGTATCAACATTAGGATCGTAGGTGTAGACATTTGTTGATATTACTTCCCAATGATCAAAAGAGCCACTTTTCACCTCAAATGGTAGTGCTATACCTCCAAACCTTTCATCAGACCATGGACTATTTGCATTATTAATAATATTTCCATTACTCATTTCAACCTCCCCAATACCTATAATTTCCACGGTAACATCAAATATTCCTGTAATTCCTGTATCACAATCTACAAATCCAGAATTCATACTATCACATCTGGCTAAAATAAAGTTTCTTAAATCAGTCACATTACTTTGCCATGCTGCATAAGTACCACCCCAAGTTAAGATTTGCCTTGGCATTTCAGGCTCTATAACAGTAATCATGCTATCTAATAAATATACCATAAAATCACAAGAAAGAGGTCCATTTGCTAAATCTTGCCACCTGTTTATATAGTCATCATGAAACTCTTGATTAGTTAGCATTTCATTCCAAATAGGTACATGGCCTTGACCACCTGTATTTCCTAAAGTAGATGGATCGCAAGGGGATGCATTAGGATCAGAGCTTGGAATTCCTGTATAGTTTGTTCCATGATCAAATGTATTATCCATATCCCAAAGCGTATACCTCCATTTCTTTTTCTCTCCATTAGAGTCCATACCTCTCCACCAAGCTGTATTCCAATTTAACCAATCTTGACAAACTACATAAGCATTTAAAAGAAAATAATCAATTAAACTACCTGTATTATATTCGCTTTTAGCTTGATTATAATTTGCCTGTATATTCATTGAATTTGTATTAACAAAATTTACAAAATTATTCCAATCTGGCTGCGCATTAGGAGCACCATATTCTGTCCAAGTCCCCCCCCAAGTTTTTAAATATTGCAAGTTATTTTTATCTTGATCGTAATAGTAATCTGTAAAGTCATGATCATCTACCTTTTCCCTCATTTCATAAACCCCCCAATAATTACCATCTAAATAAACTATACAAGATGATGTAGATCTTTCGTCTAATCGTAAATCACCAATTTGTGAAAGGTGATGAACATAGGCGTCTCTAATATGCGCTCCTGAACCACCATAAGAAAACGGATAGTTATCATTTGCAGCTGCCTTTACTATAACTCTTTGAAATTTATCTCTATTTT
>JABGVU010000017.1 GCA_018645865.1 Flavobacteriales bacterium | reverse complement strand
TCGCGAGTTCGAGTCTCGTCCAGACCGCCAACAAACCTCGCAGTAAAGCGCAAAACCCTTAAAGTCTCAGACTTTAAGGTTTTTTTTGTTTACCATCTTTAGTGAATATTCGTTTTAGGCTGGTCAACAATACCGGAATAGCCACCGTTTACCTAATCCAATAGATAAGGACAAATGTTTTCCTTAACTTGTGGCTTAATCCATGGAAATAAGTCTGTTTGCAAGCTCTATAATTGTGTTAAAATGCTACTCTGGTAGATGGAGCGCATAAGTACTATTTTCTTGGAAAACTAAACCCCAAGATGATGAAAAACCTACTTTACTTACTAATATTCATCCCTATTGCAGGCTTAGGGCAAGAATTGTACAATATTCCAGACAACAACTTTTTAGATTATCTACAAGAAAATTATCCTGAAGTTATAGTTAATGATTCGTTAGATACTGATGCTGCAATGGAAGTGTTAAATATCTCATGTGATTCAAATAACATCAATAACCTCGATGGAATCCAATATTTTATAAACCTAACTACTCTTTCTTGTAGTAATAATCAACTAATTACTTTACCTAATTTACCTAGTGGATTAACATCTCTAATTTGTGGTAACAATCAGTTAACTAGCCTACCTGATTTACCTGAAACGCTTAGTTCACTTATTTGTGCAAATAATCAGATAGCTAGTTTGCCAACTCTTCCAGAGGAATTATATAATTTAGTTTGCGGAAGCAATTTATTATTTAATATACCTGAATTACCTAGTAGTATTGTTAATTTGATATGCCGAAATAATCTACTAACTATTTTACCAGAATTACCTGAAGGATTACTGTACTTAATTTGTGGGAATAATCAACTAACTATCGTACCTGAATTACCTTCTACTTTGTTAGATTTAACTTGTAGAAATAATGAATTAACGAGTCTTCCAGATTTGCCTAATCAACTAACCAATTTGTTAATGGATAATAATCCGATCATTTGTGTAAATGATTATCCATCTATTTTTGAAGAACTGTTGGGAGAATTTCCAACTTGTGATGAAATTGTGGGGCTGTATGAAGTGAAATACAACACACCTCATCTAATTAAAATGATTGATGTTTTAGGTAGAGAACAAGAAAAGAAAAATAAAGGAATGCTTCTATTCTATATCTACGATAATGGAACGGTAGTGAAGAGGATTTTTCATTAATTCCATCCGCTCCTTCTAACAACAAAATGAAAAAACTACTCTACATACTATTATTTGTTCCTCTATTTGGGTTTGGGCAGTATACTTATGTGCCTGATAATTCTTTTGAACAAATCCTTATTAACACAGGACTAGATGATGAAATGGACGATTTTGTTTTAACAAGTAATATTGATACAGTTTCGATTTTAATTCTATGTTACTATGGAATTCAAGATATTACTGGGATTGAAGATTTTACAAATTTATCTTATCTAGATATTAGTCATAATATGATTGAAGAAGTCCACTTGTCACAAAACACACAGTTGACTGAATTGATCTGTACTAATAATAATATTACAGCATTAAATATCTCACAAAATGTTTTGTTAAACCGTTTAGTGTGTAATCAGAATGAGTTGTCAGAACTTGATGTAAGCCAAAATATCATATTAAACCATTTAGACCTTTCAGGAAATCAATTATCAGACATAAGTATAAATCAAAATACAGCATTAACTTATTTGGAGTTGGGTGGAAATACAATTTCTAATATAGATGTTAGTGCAAATACCGCCTTAACATTTCTCCATTGTGAATATAACCAACTAAATTCATTAGAGCTAATCAATAATATTTATCTTAATATATTACATTGTGGGGGAAATCAATTATTAGAATTGAATTTATCATATAACACTCAATTGTCTGATGTATATTGTTCGTATAATACTCAATTAAATTGCATTGAAGTGTGGGATGTTGAATACGCAGAAACAAATCAAAACTTTATAAAAGATAATAACGCAATATGGTCATTAAATTGTGATGCTGAATTTTCAATACAAGAAATTACGAAACATAACTTTGTAATAAAAACAATAGATATATTAGGCAGAGAAGTTTTTAAAGAACCATTTACTCCTCTTATAGAACTTTATGATGACGGAAGTTTTCAGAAGCGTATCATTGTTGAATAAATCAGTTCCTTCTATTTGTTTTCAACAACTATAATCCAAAAATAGTTATATATCTTTACATAACATCAACAAAGCGCCTTTACGGCTTGATCATTTGATATTCGCACCTTACTGTGAGTAACTCCCCCTGTAAGCCTTGATATATAAAGGCAATTAGAATTGTTTTCTAGTTTCGTCTAGACCTTATTTTTTTATTATATTAGTGCATTAAAGGAAAAACAAGATGAAAAAAACTCTACTTATTATTTTAATGGGATGTACTCCCTTATTATTTGGCCAAAATTTATCAGATTCTTTTGACACATATACAAGTGGCAATATGCTCGCTAGCCAATCAGCTGGTCTATGGACTACATGGTCAAATACACCTGGATCGGCAGAAGATGCTGAAATAAGCATGGACTATGCTTATTCAGAACCAAATTCTGTAAAGTTAGAAACTGGCGGAAGTACTGATGTAATATTACCTCTAGGAAATCAAACTAGTGGAAAATGGAATATGTCTTTTATG
>JABGVU010000023.1 GCA_018645865.1 Flavobacteriales bacterium | reverse complement strand
ATTCCCATAGCAATATCCATTGCAGAAGTTCCACTTTCTACTTGTTTTATACTTCCATCAGGAAGAGTAATATTGATCATTTTTTCTACTATTTAAAGAGTGCAAATATAAGAAGTACTTTTTAGTTTACACTTCTTAGATGTTAGATTTTAGTTTGTGGGATGTGATTCATTAGAATACTTATAAATGTCGGGGTAGCAGGATTCAGCACTATCAAATAATTATTGTTTGTCAATAGTTAATACACAGCTAGTTTCTTCAATAGAACCGGGTAATATTTCGAAAACAAAAGTTAAATTTAATATCCCAATACCTATATCCGTATTTACACTACCATCTCCATAAACCTCCACGTCAATAAAATCATATCCCTCATCTTGAAAATCAAGTGTGATTGTTTGGTTTGGAATAATTAATTGACCAGTAATATCAATTTCCGCATATGCTGTTTGATCACTTCCAAAATCAATATTTAATTTATTGGAATCAGAAACAATAAACATGTAATCATCAAATCTCTCCTCAACATTGATTTGAATTCCAAATACTTCGTAATACGGGCAAGAAGGAATAATTTCCCATTTTCCAGTAGGATTTATACAAGTCTCATCATCACATTCAGCAGCAGGATTATAATTTACTGCCGCAGTATCCATACATCCTAATATAGCCGCATCAACTGCTTTGAACACAAGATTAATCTGTGTTGTTGAATCATCATAGATATTGAATTTTATTTCATCTACTGAAAATGTTTCAACCTCTCCAAGTAATTCAGTAATCTCAAGAGAACCATCAAAATAATGATAACTAAGATTATTTCCATCTAAAATCCAATCCCCTATAATTAAAAAATCATCACACAGGAAATCTTTTCCGTATAATTTACCATCATTACTGTTTAAATAAAATCTTTCTGTTCCATCTTTAATCTCCCATATCTGATCTACTATTACATCTTCTAATATAGGTGAAGGTACTCCACCTCCAGAGCTAGAACAAGAATTATATAATAATGATAAAGGCACGGAAAAAAATATAAATAGTAGTTTTTTCATACTACAATAATACAAAAAAATCTGAGTATTTTGAAAAGAAAAGTGTCGGGGTAGCAGGATTCGAACCTAATTCCCTTTTCTAATAGAGATAAAATTAAGATTGAATAACTCCAGGGTTATACGCCTCTTTTATAGGGGAATTATTAGCCGCCTCAATTCCCATAGAAATTACTTTTCTAGTTTCCAGAGGATCAATAATAGCATCTACCCACAAACGAGAAGCCGCATAATAAGGAGAGGTTTGCGAGTCATACCTATCTGTAATAGTTTTTAAAAGTTCCTTTTCTGCTTTTTCATCAATTTCTTCTCCATTTGATTTTAAAGAAGATTTTTCAATTTGTAATAGAACCTTAGCAGCTTGTTCTCCACCCATAACCGCCATTTCAGCTGTTGGCCAAGATACAATCAACCTTGGGTCGTAAGCCTTACCACACATAGCATAGTTTCCTGCCCCATAAGAGTTACCAATAATAATAGTAAATTTAGGAACTACAGAATTTGCCATAGCACTTACCATTTTGGCACCATCTTTTATAATTCCACCATGTTCAGACCTGGAACCCACCATAAATCCAGTAACATCTTGCAAAAACACCAATGGTATTTTCTTTTGGTTACAATTAGCAATAAAACGAGCTGATTTATCAGCTGAATCAGAATAGATAACCCCCCCAAACTGCATTTCTCCTTTTTTGGTTTTTATCATTTCTCTCTGGTTGGCAACAATACCTACTGCCCATCCATCAATTCTAGCATATCCACAAATAATGGTTTTTCCATAACCCTCTTTATATTCCTCAAAATCAGAATCATCTATTAGGCGAGATATGATGTCCTTCATGTTATAAGGCTTTGCTCTATTTCTAGGAAGAATTCCGTAAATTTCTTTTTCGTCTTCTTTTGGTTCTTTTGCTTGTTTTCTGCTAAACCCTGCTTTTTTGGTGTCTCCAATTTTATCCATTATATTACGGATCTTATCCAAGGCATCTTTATCGTCTTTTGCTTTATAATCTGTAACACCAGAAATTTCGCAATGGGTAGTAGCACCACCCAAAGTTTCGTTATCAATACTTTCTCCAATAGCTGCCTTTACAAGGTAGCTTCCTGCTAAAAATATGCTTCCTGTTTTATTTACAATAAGGGCTTCATCACTCATTATTGGCAGGTAAGCACCACCTGCAACACATGCACCCATTACGGCAGAAATTTGAGTAATTCCCATTGAACTCATACGCGCATTGTTTCGAAATATTCTTCCAAAGTGTTCTTTGTCAGGAAAAATTTCATCTTGCATAGGTAAAAACACTCCAGCACTATCCACCAAGTAGATAATTGGCAATCTGTTTTCCATTGCAATTTCTTGCAAACGCAAATTCTTTTTGGCAGTAATAGGGAACCAAGCTCCTGCTTTTACAGTAGCATCATTGGCAACAACAATGCATTGCCTATCTTTTACATAAGTGATTCCAGCAACCACCCCTCCTGATGGGCAGCCTCCATATTCAGGATACATTCCTTCACCAACAAAAGCACCAATCTCTAAAAAGTTGGCGTCAGTATCTTTTAGGTAATCAATTCGCTCATGAGCTGTAAGTTTTCCTTTTGCATGTTGCTTGTCAATTTTTTGTTTTCCCCCACCTAAAGAAACAATAGCATGTTTCCTTTTCATCTCCGAGATGAGTAACCTCATTTCATCATCATTCTTATTAAATTCTAAGTTTTTCATTCATTCAATTTTTGTCAAAAGTAAAAAATAGATGTTAGATATTAGTAGTTAGGCGATAGACTTATTCTCTCTAGAATCTTAAATATCAATACTGATAGTTAGATTATGCAGATAATGCCCACTTTCTGGTCCTAAATTAAACAGTAGATCTAAAATAGAAAGATTAGCAATAAACCCATGTTTTTCCATGAATACTTGGTCATATTTTTTTTGTTTTCCCAAATTCCACTTATGATTTCTTAAATCTGAAAAATCGCCTTTATGTAAGTATTCAGTGGTAGTTTTTATATTTTTTTCCTCTTGAAGAAGTTTAAAAAGTACTATTTGTAACTTGCTATTGAAGTTTACAAGATATCCTACTTTTTCTTCAAAAAAAGGTTTTAACTCATCCTTGTAATATTCAAAAAAAGGGGATGAGTTGTAAGCGGATTCTATCGCATTCCAGTGTTGCTTTTGCCAGTTTTGTTTGTAAGAAATTTTAAGGTTTTTAATAATTGTTTTACTACTTCCTTTTCTTTCTTTAGGAATGCTAAGGCGTAATTTTCCATTAGCACCATAAATATCACATCTGTTACGGATGCTTTGTTTAATAAAATGTTCGTACAGTTCAATACTGCAATCAGGGTATTGCAATAAAATTGCGTAATAGGAAATAGGACCAAAATATGCAGTAGGAAGTAGCGGGTTATTTAACACTTCTAAATAATCTGTTCCATCTGACTTTTTTCAAACCTTTTGCATTTTTATCCCAACTCATCCATACAAAAAGAGCTTTTCCGACAATATGGTTTTCAGGAACAAATCCCCAAAAACGACTATCAGCCGAGTTGTGCCTGTTGTCTCCCATCATCCAGAAATAATCCATAGCGAAAGTATAAGTAGTAGCTACCTTATCATTAATGTAAATTTCACCGAATACAACTTCTAATTTATTGTTTTCGTAACGCTCAATTATATCTTTATAAATAGATAAGTTTTCAGATGTAATGCTTACCGTTACTCCAGCAGCAGGAACAGTGATAGGCCCAAAATTATCGACATTCCATTTGTAATTTTTATCATGTGGGAAAATATAATCAGAATAAACCCCAGCTTGTTCATATTGTCTTTCTACAGAGGTAACATTTGTAAAACTTTGTATCGCATCACGACTTTCATTCGTTAAAGTAAGGTTGTATTCGTTTTTGTTACGACCATAACCTCCTTCGGTAATATCATATTTTTCATATAATATATTAGGATTTAAGCCAGTCCCTTTTGTGCTAACATTATAGTGCCATTGCTTTTTCATTCCCTCTGGCTCTTGTTGAGGAGCGTCATTTACCATCAGCTGAGCATCAATAAGTTCAATTTTATCTCCAGGAACTCCTACGCATCTTTTTACATAGTTTTCTTTTTTATCAACTGGTCTTCCTAACGTTTCTGCTGGCCAATTAAAAACTACACAATCATTTCTTTCAATTTCACCCAAACCTTTCATTCTATGGTAAGGTAATTTTATGGCTTCGGTATACGATTTTCCGTTACCTATCGGCATAGTGTGGTGTACCAAAGGAAAAGCAATAGGTGTCATAGGTACTCTTGGTCCATATGCTGTTTTACTTACAAATAGGAAGTCACCAATTAACATGGATTTTTCCATGGAGGAAGTAGGAATAGTGTAAGCTTCAATAAGGAAAGTTCTAAGGATTGTAGCGGCAATTACAGCAAAACCAATAGCATCTATCCAGTTCCTTACTTCCGATTTTTTCTTTTTTGTTTTCTTTTCTTTCTTCTTCTTCCAGAATTGCCAAGATATTGTTTCCCAAAATAAAATATCTCCAGCAATTAATGGCATAAAATAGAGCCATTCTCCACTAATAGTATAAACAAATATGCTCCAAAGAATAGTCGCGATAATAAACATGACTACTTTAAATGATGTGCCTAATATTTTTTTTATTTTTCTCATACTATAAACTAACGATTTTATAATTTTTTATTGTGCTAATACATCTTGCATATTAAAGATGCCTTTTTTGTTTTGTATCCATTCAGCTGCAATAATTGCTCCCATTGCAAATCCGTCACGGTTTTTAGCAGTATGTTTTATTTCTATTTCATCCACTTTACTGCTGTAGTTTATGATGTGTTTTCCTGGTATATCTCCAATTCTTTCGGAAGATATTGGTGTGCTATTTGCTAAAATATTATCCATTTGTTCTCCTAATATTTTAGCAGTTCCACTAGGAGAATCTAATTTTTTAGTATGATGAATTTCATGTAGACTACTTCCGTAATTTTGATTTTTCATCAGTTTGGCTAAAGTCTTATTAATTTCAAAAAAGATATTCATTCCTAAGCTAAAGTTAGATGCGTATAAAAAAGCACCTTTCTTTGTTTTACATAAAGCCTCAATTTCTGCTAAATTCTTGAGCCAACCAGTAGTTCCTGAAACAACAGGAATACCACTGTTTATTGCATGGCTAATGTTTTCAAATGCTGTGGTTGGGGTGCTAAAATCAATCGCTACATCAGCATTACTTAAGTTTAGATTAGTGGCTGGTTTTTCTGATGATGAATTACAGATAATAGTATAACCTCTTTCAATCGCTAATTCGCTAATTCGTTTGCCCATTCTTCCATTTCCTAGTATTGCAATCTTCATAGGGCAAATTTATAATTTAATTGATAAGGATAAACCATTTGTATTTTCTTTTGCCATATAGATGGGTTGGAAGTGCAATGAGATATCCTCAGTCACATCATAATCAAATAAATGGGCATTCACTGAGGCGTCAACAATATTCAATATATAAGTTAGAGTGAACAGCAAGGCCGAAACTTCACGGTTTCTTCTGTAATGTTCGGTTAAAGTAATTAGCTCAGTATTACTGTAATCCAAATTATTAGCAGTGTTACCATCAAGTCTATTCAGGTAAGCACTTTTGTACAAGTCATACAAATCATGATTCTCCTTAAAATAATAAGCGGAGGTAATAAGCCCAGTGTAGATGATGGGTACTTTCCAATATTTTTTGGTGTACACTTGTCCAGCACCAGGGATAATTGCGGAATAGATTCCTGCTCTCTTAGGAATTTTAAATAGCGATTCTTGGCCTTCACAAACTCCTGTAGATGTTAAAAATAGGACAATGAATATGTATTTGATTGCAGACAAATTAGTTGTTGATTATTTCAAAAATTTTGGCTAAATCTTCATCATTGTTAAAAGGAATAATCAATTTTCCTTTTCCTTTTTTATTTCTTTTCAATTTCACTTCCTTTTCTAAGTTGCGTGACAAGTCATGCATCATTTTTTGATGTTGAAAAGGCAGGGGTTGATGCGAGTTTTCTGCTTTGTTTTTGGAAGTGCGTTTATAATTACTATTCGCAAAATCCTTTGCTAGTTGCTCAACATCACGAACAGAATAACCATTCAGCACTATGTCATAAAATATATTAAGCTGACTTACTTTGTTTCTTACAGTAATTAGGGCTCTAGCATGTCCCGTACTAATTTTACCATCACTCAATCCTTTTTGTATTTCGAAAGGGAGTTTCAAAAGGCGTAAAAAGTTGGTTACGGTTGTTCTGTTTTTACCTACTCTTTCGCTACACTGTTCTTGGGTAAGTTTTACTTCTTCAATAAGCCTTTGATAGCTCAGTGCAATTTCAATAGGGTTAAGGCTCTCTCTTTGGATGTTTTCTACTAAAGCCATTTCTAGCATTTCTTGGTCGTTAGCAATACGCACGAAAGCAGCTATTTTTCCTAACCCTGCTATTTTTGAAGCTCTGAATCTTCTTTCTCCTGATATAAGTTGGTATTTATTTTCCTTTAATTTACGAACCGTTATGGGTTGTATAATGCCTAAATGCTCAATGGATAAAGCGAGTTCATGTAGTTTTTTTTGGTTAAATTCTGTTCTCGGCTGAAAAGGATTTGTTTCTATTTCAGTAAGTAAAATCTCATGTGTTTTGCCTACTACAGGTGTGTTTTCTTGTTTTGCTTCAGCTGTTGTTCCAATACTTGTATTTCCTAAAATGGCTGATAAACCTCTTCCTAATGATCCTCTTTTTTTTGTCATTTTATTATATTTCTACACTAACTGTTTCTAATTTTTTTAATAATTCGTTTGCTAGGTTTAAGTAGTTAATGGCTCCTTTGCTTGAAGCGTCATGTATAACTATGGTTTCTCCATAGGAAGGCGATTCGCCAAGGCGAACATTCCTGTGAATTATAGTTTTGAATACCATTTCTTGGAAGTGTTTTTTTACTTCCTCCACTACTTGGTTGGACAGGCGTAAACGAGTATCGTACATGGTAAGCAATAGGCCATCAATTATTAAATCAATGTTAAGCCTTTGTTGTACAATTTTAATGGTATTGAGTAATTTCCCTAAACCTTCTAAGGCAAAATATTCGCATTGTATTGGTATAATTACCGCGTCGGAAGCTGCCAGTGCATTAAGTGTAAGTAATCCTAATGAAGGAGCACAATCAATGATGATAAAATCATACTCATCATGGATAGGAGCCAATACCTTTTTCAATCGATATTCTCTTTCTTCCAGCTCTACTAAGTCCAGCTCGGCACCTACTAAGTCAATATTAGCAGGTAGTAAGTCCAGATTAGGACTTTGAGTTTCTATTATACATTCTTTGGCGGTAGTTTTATCTGTTAAACATTCGTATATTCCTTTTCCTATTTCTTTAGGATTGTATCCTACTCCAGAGCTGGCATTTGCTTGAGGGTCAACATCAATTAAGAGTACTTTTTTTTCTAGGACTCCTAAAGATCCTGCTAAATTCATGGCAGTAGTTGTTTTTCCAACTCCGCCTTTCTGGTTTGCGATTGCAATTATTCTTCCCATTTGTAGTCTTGTTTTTACGGCTATAAAAGTAGGATACTAGTGCTTAATATCAATCTGATTGTTGGATATAATTATCAACAAAATAGGGGAGTTGTTAAGAAAAAACCATATATCAAAAACCCCAAAAAAATAAATTATTAGGGCTTCATTTGTTTTGTGTTTTAGAATTAATCCTTTCCTAAATTATCAAAATTGACTTCCGTAAAATCTGATGATGTTTCTTCTTGTATTTCGGGCTTCACTTCAATCTTTATTTCTTTTTTTATTTCTACTCTATTTTTAGTAGTTTCATTCTTTTTTACTTCTTTTTTCGTTATCACTTCTTCTCCTTTTTCTTTAATTATATAGTTACTTACTTCCTTTAAAGCTTCTTTGAATTTTTCAAAATCTTCCTTGTACAGATAGATTTTATGTTTCTTGTAAAAAGGGGTTCCATCTTCATTAAAATCACGCTTACTCTCGGTAACGGTCATGTAATAGTCCTCTGCTCTTGTCGATCTTACATCAAAGAAATAAGTTCTTCTTCCTGCGCGAACCGATTTTGAAAAAATTTCTTCTATATTTTTGTTTTCAGCCATTTGTAATTTCTTTAAAACCCAAATATATTAAAATATATTAAAATATATTAAAATATATTAAATAGTAATTATGATTCTTTATTTGTCTGTATTTGATACATCTCGAAATAAAATCCTTTTTGGCTAAGTAATTCAGTGTGCGAACCAGATTCTGTTATTTCTCCATTTTCAAGTACTATAATTGTGTCAGCATCTTTTAAGGTTGATATTCTGTGTGAAATAATAATACTGCTTTTTCTCTGACTTTCTATTCTCAATTGTTTTAAAATTCTTTGTTCTTTGATTGCGTCAATTGCCGAAAGGCAGTCGTCAAAAATATAAAGTAATGGATTTTTGTAAAAAGTTCTGGCAATTGCAATTCTTTGTCTTTGCCCTCCTGAAAGCTGCACACCTCTTTCACCTATTATAGTGTCCAAGCCATCTTTAAAATTATTTATTTCATCCAAAATATCTGCTTTTTTAGCTGCTTCAATTATTTTTTGGTTGTCAATAATGTCACTTGAGAAAGTTATATTTTCCCTTATTGTTCCTGAAAACAAATAACCGTCCTGAGGAATGTAACCTATGGCAGTTCTTAAACTATTTAGGTTTAAATTTTTAATATTAGTATTCCCAAAGCTAATACTACCTGTTGAGCTATCGTACAGGCGGCAAACTAGATTAGCAATAGTTGATTTTCCGCTTCCTGTTTTACCAAAAATACCAAGCGTGTTTCCTGCTTTTAGTGTAAAACTTAGGTTTTTCAGGGCCTGAATATTAGTGTCAGTATAGCTTAAATTAACATCATTAAATACAATATGGCCTTCAATAGGCGTGTGTTCGCTTGTTTTGTTCTCAATGTCTGAAGTAAGTAACAGAAAGTTGTTTATTCTTTCTTGTGAGGCTGCTGCTCTTTGTACTAATGAAGTAATCCAGCCAATTGAAGCTACAGGCCATGCCAACATGTTTACATAAATAATAAACTCAGCAATATTTCCTGTGCTGATATTCCCTTTAAAGCTTTCTAGCCCTCCAATATAAACAGTTAGAACGCTACTAACCCCTATCATGGAAATTATCAATGGAAAAAATAAGGCTTCTATTTTCACGAGTTCTAATTGTCGCTTGGTGTAACTTTTGCAACTATTTATAAATACCTCTAATGCATTCTCTTCATTACTAAACGATTTAACAATTTTTATTCCTGAAAAAGTTTCTTGTGCTACAGTAGTGATATCCGAAAGCTGTGCTTGTACTTTTTCACTTCTTTTATTCATAGTATTACTTACTAAATAAACTGAAATAGCAAGTATAGGTAAAGGCAAAAGCACATAAAATGTTAAAGTAGTACTAATGCTTAGCATTTTACTAATTACTAGTAAAAATAAGATAAATATATTGATGGCATACATAAGGGCAGGACCTAAGTACATACGCACTCTACTTACATCTTCAGATATTCTATTCATCAAATCTCCCGTTTTATTTTTTTTGTAAAACGAGATGCTTAAAGCTTGATATTGTTGATAGATTTCATTCTTTAAATCATATTCTACTTTCCTTGATATCACAATAATTGTCTGTCGCATGCAATACATAAAAATCCCTTTGAGTATGGCAAACAAAACAATTAAGCTGCCATATTTTATAAGTATCTCATTTGTGTTTGAGGTATTTTCGATATTCATATTAAGAATTACAGCGTCAAAGGCTTTTCTTACAAATTCAGCAGGATATAAGGCAAACAAGTTGGCTATGATAATAAAAACAGTACCTACGGCTAGTAATGTCCGGTATTTCCAAAAGAATTTATTGAGGTAAAATAAGTGTTTCATTAATTGTTGAGTTACTTTATTTAAAAAGCCAAAAATAATAAGTAAATTCGCGTCCAATTTTAAAATGAGAAGAAATTAATTTTTAAAGTAGATTTATCTGATTAAATAATATAATTTAATAAAAGAGAAAGAAATGGTATTAACAGAGATAAAAGTTAAAAAAGAAGGATTGGTGATGAGTGAAATGAGTTTAATGGGGCATGAGCAAGTTGTTTTTTGCAATGATACAGCAACAGGATTAAAAGCAATTATTGCTATTCACGATACAACTTTAGGCCCTGCTCTTGGTGGTACGCGTATGTGGGATTATGCTAATGAAGAGGATGCTATTCAAGATGTATTGCGTTTGTCAAGAGGAATGTCATTTAAAGCTGCTATTTCTGGTTTAGAATTAGGAGGTGGGAAAGCGGTTATTATGGGAGATGCTAATACTGAAAAAACGGAAGCATTAATGCGTAGATTTGGTCAGTATGTTGACAGCTTGGGGGGTAAATACATTACTGCTGAGGATGTTGGTATGAATACTAAAGATATGGAGTATGTGCGCATGGAAACTAAGCATGTAACAGGAGTTCCTGAAAGTATGGGAGGTAGTGGTGATCCTTCACCAGTTACTGCTTTTGGTGTGTTTATGGGAATGAAAGCATCTGCAAAATACAAATGGGGAAGTGATAATTTAGACGGTAAAACAGTACTAGTACAAGGTATTGGGCATGTAGGCGAAAACCTAGTAAAACATTTAACGGATGATGGAGCAAAAGTAATTATCAATGATATTAATGAAATACGATTGGCTCAGCTTTCCCAGCAGTATGGAGCTAGAATTGTAATGGGAGATGCTATTTATGATTTGAATATTGATATTTATGCTCCATGTGCTTTAGGAGCAACAGTAAATCCTGATACGATTAGCAGGTTGAAATGTGAAATAATAGCGGGTGCAGCTAATAATCAATTAGCTGATGAAGTAAGAGATGCGCAATTGTGTGCAGATAAAGGAATTGTTTATGCTCCTGATTTTTTAATTAATGCAGGGGGTTTAATTAATGTTTATTCAGAAATTAAAGGATATGATAGAGAACATGCTATCAACCAAACAAAAGCAATTTATGATACAACTTTAGAAATCTTAAAGAAGGCAGAATTAGAGAATATAACAACTCATGCTGCTGCTTTAGAGGTTGCTGAACAAAGAATTAATGATAGAAAAAATGCGTAATTTCAGATGCTAAGTAGAAGGCATATCAGGTTAAAAGTAATGCAATCCTTGTATTCGTATTTTACAATAAAGGAGGATAATATACCAGTTGCTGAGCGTACAATGCTTAAACACATTGATGAAGTGATAGAACTTAATTTAGTGATTATTTCTTTATTGATTGAGTTGGTGAAACATGCTGATAATTTTTATGAAGAAGGTAAGAAAAAATACTTACCATCTGCTAACGATTTGAATCCTAATAAAAGATTTGTTGAAAATGAAATTATTGCACTAATTCGTGAGGATAATGCTTTAATGCATAAGGTAAGTAGAGTTTCAGATATTTGGCTGAATAATGACCATGATGTTATAAGAAAATTATTCTCAAAATTGTTTAAATCAGAATTATATACAAAATATATTTCTTCTGATAAAAAAAGAATTGATGTTGACCAAAGATTTATTGTCAATGCATTGAATGAAATTATATTAAATAATGAGTTAGTACATCATATACTAGAAGAAAGAAGTATTTACTGGACTGATGACTTGCCATTTGTTGCCGCTATTATTATTGGGCAGATTAAGGTAAATAAAATTATTAATCCTGTTTCAGTATTTAAAGATAATTCGGATGAAAAATTTGCATTAAAATTATTCCGTAATACAATAAATAACAACAAAGAGTATGAGGATATAATTGTAAAATTCTCAAAAAACTGGGAATTAGATCGTATTGCAATAATGGATAAATTATTCTTAAAAATGGCTTTTTCTGAATTCTTTTTAATGGAAGATTTACCAGTAAAAGTTTCAATGAATGAATATATTGAGATTTCAAAATATTATGGTGCAGTAAAAAGTAAACTGTTTGTGAATGGTTTATTGGACAATGTAGTGAAAACTTATACTAGAGAAGGGAAAATTAAAAAAATAGGGAGAGGCTTAGTTTAGAAAATATCTTATTTTTGAGATCAAAAATTAAAATGAAACAACTTTTCTTATTATTAGTATCCTTAGCTTTAATGTCTTGTAGTTTATCATCAGATGAGAAAACAATAACTACCGACTTAGTGAATAGTCCACTTACTGCAAATAGCAATGCTGAAAAAGTACTGACACCTAACATTGAAATGCTTGAAACTAGTTACGATTTTGGTGAAATGCAACAAGGGGAATCAGTTACACATGACTTTATTTTAAAAAATACTGGTGATGCCGACCTTATAATTACTGCTGCAAAAGGAAGTTGTGGCTGTACAGTATCTCAGTGGCCTAAAAATCCTATTGCAAAAGGGGAAGAGGCTGCAATTAAAGTTACTTTCAATAGTGCAGGGAAATCAGGAAAACAAAATAAAACGGTTACTTTAGTAAGTAATGCAATACCAAATACTAAAGTGATAACTATAAATGGGAATGTAATTGTTCCTCAAAAAAAATAAGTATGATATTATTACAATCAGCTGGAACGGGGACTTCATCATTAATTATGTTTGGTATGATATTTGCCGTAATGTATTTTTTTATGATTCGTCCGCAAGTAAAGAAACAAAAACAAGAACGTGAATACCGTTCAGCATTGAAAACAGGAGATTCAGTAATTACTATTGGTGGTATTTATGGTAAAATTACGGATGTAAAGGAAAATGCTGTTATTATTGAAGTTCATGGGGGTTCAAAGTTAAAAATTGCTAAAACTGCAGTTTCAATGACGGGTGAATCCGGTATAGAAAAATAATAATGATTGAGCGCTTAAAAAACAGAATAAGTAGTTTCTTTAAGTCAGCATTAAATAATAAAAAGCTAAGTACTTACGCTTTTTTTCTTTTTATTTCTTTCTCGTTTTGGTTTGTAAGTATGTTGTCAAAGCAACATGAAACAAGCCTAAAAGTACCCCTTATTTATAGTAATTTACCAGCTGATAAATTAGTAGCAGATCCTGTTTCAAATTTTGTTGAGGTTAGAGTAAAAGCACCAGGATTCTCTATTTTATTTTATAATTTGTTTAATTTTTCCAAATTAAGTTTGGATATTGATAAGGCAAACACCAAACCTAATAAAGATGGGAGTGAAGTATTTTGGATAATGAATGCTAAGCGAGAATCAGTGGTTGAAATTATTTCTACTTCCATGGAACTGCTTGATATAAGTCCCGCAAGGTTAGTTATTCCCTTTAGTGACAGAACCAAAAAGAAAGTAGCTATTAAACTTAATCAATCCATTAGTTTGAAATCTGAAATGTGGTTTGAAAATCCCATTATTTTAATACCTGATAGTGTTATGATTTATGGAGAAAAACAACAATTGGATACGATAGATTTCATTGATACAGAAGAGCTTTTATTGACAGAAGTTAGTGAAAGTAATAGTAATAAGGTATCGCTTAGTATTCCTGACCAAGTACAATGTAAAACAGAGAATATTGAAGTTATAATTGAGATAGAGCCTTTTGTGGAACAACTTATAGAATATAAGGTGCGAGTAATGAATCTGAAAAAGGGTTATACTATTAAATTATTTCCTAAGAAAGTCCAAGTGACTGTTAGGGCTCCTAAAGATAAATACAGTATGCTACAAACTGATTTTTTAACATTAAAGGTAGATGCTTCTCTTATTTCTGCCGATAATTCTACCTTAGATGTTGAGGTAGAGAATTTACCTTCCTTTATTCAGTTGCAAAGGGTTTATCCTTCAATGCTTGAGTTCTTACTGATTAAGGAATAATGAATTATTAATCTCCATTTCACAGCTTACAGCATAATGGTCGGAAAGCTTTTGTTTGTGTTGTACATAATTATAGCTTTTAATACTTTCGTTATGCAAAATATAATCAATGCGTAAAGTAGGTATTTTTACAAAACTTTGTCCAATTCCTTTTCCTGACTCTTTAAAAGCATCTTTTAGGTTTTCACTAATTGTGTTGTAAGCGTAGGAAAGTGGAGTGTCGTTAAAATCCCCACACAAAATAATAGGATAGGGCGAGCTTTGCATATGCTCCTTAATTGCTAGGGCTTCTTCAGCTCGTTTCTTATAGCTACTTTTCATTCTTTCAACTATCCCTTTTATGCCTTCTTTTAAAGTTTCTTTTTTAGGGTTTTGTAAAAATGAATAATCACTATTCTTAAACCAATTAGAAGCCAAATGAACATTGTAAACCCGTATTGTATCATTGTTTATATCAA
Source organism: Flavobacteriales bacterium (assembly GCA_018645865.1). Lineage (GTDB taxonomy): Bacteria > Bacteroidota > Bacteroidia > Flavobacteriales > BACL11 > UWMA-0277. The sequence continues at coordinate 3,593 of JABGVU010000023.1, read as the reverse complement.
GATCCGAATAAATGCAAGTATTGTTCATGCGCTCTCCTTTTATGCTTACAGTTGCTTTGTTTATTTGAGGAAAGTTGCTGTAAATAGCCATGTGCCATTGGTTCTTTTTACTTTGTAAGCCTATGTGTTTATGCGGGTAATTTAAAGTTGGAATTTCATCAGGGGTGTAGAATTCTTGTATGCAAAGTATGTCTGCTGTTTCAGTTTTTAAAAACGCTACTATTTCTGATTTTATATCAGGTTTTGCTATCCATCCATAACGATTGAAAAGGCGTACATTGTGGGAAAGCACTTTAATACTATCAGTATTTTCAGTTGTTCTAGGCTGAGTGCCGAAAAACAATCCTATGTATTGTATGCCGATTAGTAATATGATAATGTTTGCCCATATTTGTTTTTTAAAACCAATAATCCAATAGATAAGAAACAAAATATTTACAATGTAAAAAACAGGAAATAGTAAGCCAAAAAAGGAAATAGGCCAAAAAAATGTGGGACTTACATAAGGAGATAAATAGGAGGAAAGTAACAATAATAAACAAATAGAATTTGTTAAATAAAGGAGTTTGTTAATCAGTGAAAGTCCTTTCATTTTATTCTTTACTAGCACTAAATAAAGTTGCTTTTTCTTCTTTGCTTAAGCTTTCATAACCTGATTTTGATATTTTCTCTAAGACTATATCTACTGCTTTTTGCTGTGCTGATTTTTCAGTATTGAATTGTGTATCTGTCTTTTTTCTTTTGTGTACAGTTTTGAGTTTACTTTTGGGTTTAAACAAATTAGATATATTATTTATCCATTTTGTAAATCTTATTGAAAAATCATTTCCTTTTTGCAATTGTTTAATATAAAGGTAGCCAAATAATGCTCCTCCTAAATGCGCAATATGTCCTCCTGCATTTCCTTTAGGAATACTTAATAAATCTAACATAACACTAAAGATAGCTATGTGTTTCAATTTAACAATTCCTATAAAGGGAAAACGAACACTATAGTTTGGCGTGTAAGTGGCAATGGAGACCATAATAGCAAGTACTGCAGCTGATGCGCCCAAGGCTTGTGCGTTTTGGATGTAAATTGCTAAAGCAGGAATATAGTTAAAAGCAATAATAAAGATTAGTCCGCCAGAAACTCCTCCTAGTATGTAGGTGCTGAGTAGTTGTTTAGGATCTAAGTATTGTAAAAATATTTTCCCTGCAAAATGTAACCAAACCATATTAAATAGCAAATGTAAAAAGCCATTGTGTAGAAACATATAAGTGATACATGACCAGGGTTGACTAAGTAATTTGCTATTTTCAGCAGGTAAATAAAGTTGGTCTAAAACAGGCGATAAATTAAACTGAAACATAAAAGAGAATACACCTAAAATGCTGGAGAGTAAAAATACACCAACATTTATATAGATGAGTTTATTCAAGATCGTTCCTTGTTTAAATTCTTGTTTCAGGCTATTTAAAATACTATCCATTAATAAAATTGAGTATTATTTTTTTGCCAATATTTTAATAATATGAAGCCAAATAGCATTCCTCCCAAATGGGCAAAGTGAGCTACATTGTCGGCAGGGTTATTGCTTATTCCTGCATATAACTCCATTATTCCATAAATGATAACAAAGTATTTTGCTTTTACTGGAATTGCAAAATAAATATAGAGTAGAGTGTTTGGAAAAAGCATCCCAAATGCCAATAGAATACCAAACACCGCTCCTGAAGCCCCGACAGTTGGAGTAGTTACTAACTGTGTTAGTTTTAAAGAATTTACATTTCCTGTATTATAACGGCCATTTTTTGCCAGCTCCATAAGTTCAGGAAAGCCATTTCCTAATTCTATAATTTGATATTGACTAACAGTCAAATGAACAAAGGCTGCCCCAATTCCTGTTATCATGTAATAGGTTAAGAATCGTTTTCCTCCCCATACATTTTCTAATATTTTACCAAACATCCAAAGCGCAAACATGTTAAACAATAAATGGGTGAAGTTTCCATGCATAAAAAAGTGGGTAATCAACTGATGTGGCATAAAATCAGGTGATTGAAACTGATGTAGAGCAAACCATTTTGTAAAGTCTATTCCGTAACTTTCTAAAGAAATGGTTGCTAAAAAAAACAAACCATTAATGATGAGTAAATTTTTAACTATTTCGGGTAATTGGCTAAAACTGGATGGTCGGTACATGTTAAAAATATTTTTCTAATTCAGTAGTTTTTAAATTAATTAAGGTAGCTTTTCCTAAAGGGCATGCGCTTGGGGTACTGCATTTTAATAACTCATTTTTTAAAGTAAGCATTTCTTGAATACTTAGTTTCTTCTTTTCGCTTATAGCGAGGCTTATAGCGAGGCTTATAACGAGGCCGTTATGTTGGGTAGTTTGTAGTTGTTCATTATTCTTATGTTGTTCTATTAAATTTTCTATTACAAACTGCAAATTTTCTTCTTGACATTCCGTAGGTATTCCAATTATAACTATACTATCATTCTCTTGTATATCAAATGAAAATCCTACAGCTAATAAATCTACTTTCAATTGCTTGATAATAGTTATATCTTTCTTGTTAAGGTATATCTTTTTTGGAAATAATAGTTGCTGAGATTGCCCTTTGTTTTTGGAAAGTACAGTGCTAAAATATTCAAATAAAATACGTTTATGTGCTCTCCGTTGATGTAATAAAACCATGCCTTCTGTTGTAGTAAAAGCAATATATTTATTTCCAATTTGCATAACATCACTAGTATTGTATTCTACTTCAAGCTGAGTTTTAACTTGTATTTCTTGAGAAATGGATTGCTCATTAATTCTGAAATCATTAGCTTTTCCAAAAGGATTGTAGGAACTGTCTATGTTTATTTGTGGCTCCTTTATTGTTGCTGTACTCATACTTGGGCTAATATCCAGGGAAAGTTCCTGCGAAAAATCCAAAGTAGGCGCTATGTTATATTGTCCTAATGATCGTTTTACACAAGCTCTCATAATAGCATAAATTGCTTGTTCATCCTCAAACTTTATTTCTGTTTTTGTAGGGTGAATATTAATGTCAATTAGTTTAGGATCTATTTGAAGATTAATAAAGTAAGATGGAAAATAATTGCTTGGAATTAAATCCTCAAAAGCTTTACTCACAGCATGATGTAAGTAGTGATTTTTAATAAACCGACCATTTACAAAAAAGTACTGCTCACCTCTCGTTCTTTTAGCCGATTCTGGCTTTCCTATAAATCCGTTCAGCTTTACTAATGAAATTTCTTCTTCAATGGGTACTAACGTTTCGTTTTTTTTCCCACCAATAATATTTACTATTCTTTGCCTAAAGTTTCCTTTTGTAAGGTGAAAAATTTCATTGTTATTATGAAATAGTTGCATTTTTATTTCAGGATTTGCCAAGGCTATTCTTGTGAATTCCTCCGTAATATGACGCATTTCAATTGTGTCTGATTTTAAGAAATTACGCCTTGCTGGGACATTGTAAAATAGGTTTTTAACTTTTATTGAAGTTCCGTTTGCTGTGGCACAATCGGTATGTTCTCTTATTTCACTGCCTTCAATTACTAAATGTGAACCTAATTCATTGGTGGTTAATTTTGTATT
>JABGVU010000056.1 GCA_018645865.1 Flavobacteriales bacterium | reverse complement strand
TTCCTTTGATGTGGTTATTAGATGGTTTTGCGCTTTAGTATGAAACACTCCCCCTGCATTAATGGCCCTAGGAAGATTTATAAAAGATGACAGAGCTTAAAGAATCTTCAACATTAGGTTGCTTCATGGTTGCAGTGATTATGGTTATCAATGTTGTTTTGCTTTTTATCGGCATAAAACTTATCTTTAATGGTGCAATTTTATTTGGCCTTATTATTATTTTAGTTGCCTGGCTTTTAGGCAAGATTATTTTTTGGTATACAGATACACATAACTAATTTGACATGAAATTTATTAACAAAGAACCCAGAAAGACCTTTCCCATTCCAGGATGGGCTAAGAATCTAGCGCACGATGAATCTAGAATGTGGCTAATGAATAATGCTGAGATATATCACGTAAAAGAATTAATCTCTGTGTGTGAATTCAATAAATTACAGTTGATAGAACGAGCTTTAGGTAGTCCCTTCTCTGAGTTCAGCACAGAAGAGTGCGATGAGCTGTTTGAGCGCATTGAGGTGCAGTTGAAGGACTTAGAAGATCACCTTGAGAGCATTAGACTAAAAAATCAAAAGATCAAAGATGAGCTTGGAGATGATTGGTTAAAGGAGAAGCATTAATGTTTAAATTTATAAAAAGATTCTTTGAACGCGAAGCTGAAGAATATGCTAAAGAATTTGGCTTTGATACTCCAATTGAACCCACTCCTGAAAAGACTGAAGAGGTTCTGGCAGAGGGAAGCGTAAGAATAAATAGAACTGAAGTTGCTTTCTTTCACGATGCAGGTGCATTGCAGATTGATGGCTGCTCAAGTGATGGAGGTTATGACTGGGTTTTCGCTATCAGTCCAACTCACTTCTTATCTTTGCTAGAGAAATTACCTAACAATGAAGAGGACCTAGGGGTTGATGAAATCATTCAAGCAATCATCAATTCAGGATTAGAAACATCGGGACTTTCCATGCTTTGTAAAGAGCATGAAATACCCCATCACTTTCAGGTATACAGATAAATGAAACACACCCTTGCTTTGGTTTTGATAGTCCTTGGACTTGTTGGTTGTTCACAACAAGAATCTAATACTTGGATTTGTGACAGCAAAACTTTTACTCAAGATGAGAAACAATCTTGGGCAGATAGAGTTACTTTGATGAGGTTTATATTTGATTTCAATGGCAGTAAAGCTTATTTCGATTTGGTATCTTATCCAAGATTAATGGATTATGTTTCCATTGAAGATTGGCATACAGTGAATGATTTTATTCTTGACCCCTCTAACGAGACATCTATTCATCAGTGGCTTAATGGTGGAGACATAGACATACAAGTTGAGTCAGAAAATGAAACTGTTATTAGGTTTGAGATGATGAATGTGAAAACAAATAGCTGGGATGCTTTTAAATTAGTTAAGCAACAAGAGAATAATCAGTTAGCTCAATGGGATGATTCTATGTCTAACTATAATTGTATTAAAAATTAAAAAGTATTAAGGGGTTTATAAATGAGTTTTTCTTTTGGTATAGCATTGGTCTGGATAATATTAATTCTTTGTTTCCTTGTTGGAGGTTGGTGGACAGATAAACATGATAATTACTCAGAAAATCATCAAAAGGTAGATGGCATGAATCTTGTTTTGCTAATCATAGCAATCTCAACCATTGTAATATTTGTTACATCGTGGACATGAAAAGCATCTTCCTCATATTGATGGTCTTTGGAATTGTGAGCTGCTCTAATTCACCAGAAAATGTTGAACTCACCTGTTCATCTGATTACTCCGACAAAAGAATGCGTGTAATGAATAATTATTTTTCTTCTGATGGAAATATTGTTGCCAAATCATTAAGGAAAGTATTTAGAGATAATGCCCAGCAATGCATAGATAATTTCTTACCCGCGGAGGAGTATGTAATTACATTTAAAAAATCTTTTTTAGATAATGTAGGTAAATATTCTGTTGGAATGATTAAAAGATATTGCGAATGGTCTGGAGCAGAATCGTTTAGAGATGATGAATATGAATCTTTGCAAGAAATGCATGTCACTAATAAAAATCTAACTATTAACAGCGATAGAAAGCTTATTATTGAAAGAAAAACCATGCAAGGAAGAAAAAGTACTATCTATGGCGGTGATGAGTATGGACCATTTAAATATGAATGTACTTCAAGAGAGTTTTAAATGATTTATTTTGCATTACTCAGATTAAAGGAGTAGTTTTAAAGGACAGGAGAAATTAATTATGAATAAATATATTTTTACATTACTAGCATTTATCTTTTTTATGCCTAATAGCGCCTTTGCTCATAGCGGTGGATTAGATAGATATTGTGGACACAAATGCAGTGCTACGTCACAACAAAAAGGTTTGTGCAGCGGTTACCATTACCATTATAAAAATTGTCCAAAAGATTCAGCAATGGATAAGACTAATGTTCTTAAGACTAATGCAGAAGGAAAGACTGACTCAGAACTTCATCAGCATCTGCATACTAAAACTGAGAGCCATACACACAGTTAAGTCTAAATCTTAACCTGCTTATTAGAAGCTCTTAGCATGTGACCTGAGTTGCAGATTTGCTGAGCTTGATAGGTGGAGTCTTTCAAGCCATCCAATATAAACGTTTGGTTTTTCATGCCGGTGACTGGTTGAAACTTCATCTCAACTTTAGAAGCGTTATAGAAAGATGGAAATTTCTTGAGTGCAAACCAACCAACTTTCTTACCATCGGATGCATCAATCACAAACTCTAGATAAAGCTTAGCTTTGCTGGGTTTGTTTTTATCTACTGTCATTTTTGCGTAAACGTTTGCACCTTTAGAAATCTCTTTTGGTACCTCCATTATTAGGTAGGGATAGTTAGGAATGCAGTGAGGTCTTTCCATGTGAAAACCTAATTGAGTTTGGTCTTCAACATCCTCAGCAACTTTTGCAACTGTTAGCTCATTCTCACTTAAATCATCTATGTGGAAGTTATCCAGAGTTTTTAGGTCAACATCAGCATAAGACAAGGTACTCAACAGCATCAGGAATACAACAGACTTACCTTTAAACGAATTGCTTTGCCCAGAAAAGGGTCCTAAACGCATGACATGGATTTTTTGGAGTTTGATTTCATC
>JABGVU010000064.1 GCA_018645865.1 Flavobacteriales bacterium | reverse complement strand
CAGAACTTCCTCCTGTTCCAATTTTTTGTCCTAGCATTTTCTCTACCATTTGTACATGTCTAAATCTCCAAGTTGAAATTTTATGATCCATTTCTACTAACCCTCTAAGCAGCTGATAAGGAAAATGTAAAATTGGCTGATCTCTATACAAATTGATTAGTAGTGCCGACATAGTCGCTTTGTAAGAAAGAGTCGTTTCTCCCTCTTCCATTGCTTTATTATGCTCTTCTTCCGAAAGTACTCTTTCAAAATATTTTTTATTTTCTTCAATCATACGAATTCTGATTTTTCTATCATTATCCGTTAAATTTGCAGCTTTAATTCCTGCTATTTCTTTATTCAACATTGCATTAACAGCTCCTTCATATTTTGCAGTAAAATCAAAGCCCTCCATATTTAAAAACGGAATGCGTTCCAACCATTTTTCTACTAGATTAAAGAGAGATGCATCATCTTCTAAATTTAAGATTTCCTTTTTCTTTTCTCCTTCAAATTGACTATGATAAGGACAGCCTCCAAACTGATGTCTTTTTTTAATTTTAAGTCCTAACATCACTTCTAGCTTTCGGAACTGATGAGATTGAAACCCAGATGCAGGAGAAAGTTGATCTCTGAAATCTAAAAAGTCAAGAGAAGTCATAGTTTCTAAAATATCCAATTGCCCAACTAAGGTATTCATTATTTTATTAACCCTATCCATTCTCCTTACAATTACCCCAACATTAATTTCGTCAATTTTATCAGCCTTAAACAAATCCATTGCCGATTCAATTTCATGTAAAATCTGTTTGAACCATAACTCATACGTTTGGTGGATGATAATAAAAAGCATTTCTTCATGTGCCGCTTTTTTACCTTCACCACTTAAAGGGTGTTGAGCATCCAATACTTTATCGAGCGCCAAGTAATTTATATAGTGTGCGGATGTTGTTTCTTCTGACATTTATTCATTTTTATAATGTAGTAAAAGTAAGCAATCTGATTTAAAAAATCAAAACTGAAATTACAAAAAATAAATAGCATAAAATACTCAAGGATTCTACCCAAAATGAAAAGTACATTTCACCCCTTTTTTCATCAGATTTCACTATGCAAATTGAAGTCACAAAATACAGCAAAATTAATGCTAGTAAATTTGAAGATATTAAGGTGTTTTCTAAGTGCTGAAAAACTGAGATTATCACACAAATAAACAAAGAAAGAAGAGCAATAAATCTTGCTTTTAAAATACCAAAAAACAAAGGAATTGTTTGTAAATTTTCAGCATCATACTTCAAATCTCTAATATCAAAAGGGATAGTTATAGCGAAAATAAAAAAAAATCGTGACAATAAATGCAGTACAATATTTTGTGAAATAGTGATGTTATTTTCAAGCACCAATAAAAGCATAGTGCTTACAGCCCAAACAAAAGAAATAATGAAAATTTTACTAAACGGAATTTTTCTTAAACCGAAAGGATATAAAACCGAAAGCAAGCCTATAATAATGATAATAATTTGAGTTATCAATTGGAATTCAAAAAAGCGATAAGCACTTACTAAACCTCCACATGTCATTAATAAATAAATAGCAATCTTTTGCTTTGCTAGCCATACTTTACGAGAATGATTCAAACCTTTTCCAATCCTAACAATTCTTTGAAAATTATAGGTAAATAACGTAGCAAAAAATACAAATTGACTAATTTGATGATCTGAAGTGCTAAACAATAATTCAGAACTCAAAGCTAAGGCAAGCACACAAAATGCAACCCAAAGATTACTAAAAACAAGAAAGCGAATGAATGATTTCACTTTTCAAAGATAAAGAAAGAAGGTAGTCTTAGCGAGGAAACAATAACTAGTCACTAACACCTTACATTACTATATTTACAATTCTTTTAAGAACCACAATTATTTTTTTAGGTGATTTCCCTTCCAAATAATGAGCTGTTTTTTCATGTTGCATCACCTCAATTTCTACCTGTTCTTTGGTTATTTCAGTAGGTAGAGCAATTTTAAATCTCATTTTTCCATTAAATGAAACTGGGTAGTTCACTTCATTTTCCACTAAATAACTAGCATTAAAGGTTGGAAAATTTGCCTTAGTAACTGAAGTTTCATTGCCTAATTTACTCCAAATCTCCTCAGCAATATGTGGCGCATAAGACGAAAGTAAAATTGTAAAATCAGTAATTATTGCTCTGTTACTACATTTTTGTTCAGTCAATTCATTTATACAAATCATAAAAGTACTCACTACCGTATTAAAAGAATAACGCTCAATTTCTTCCTCCACTTTTTTGATGGTTTTATGCAAGGTCTTGTAATTGTCTTTTGTTGGTTTTTCTTCTGAAACTGAAAAGTTATTTTCTGTATCATGTACCAAACGCCAAAACTTACGAAGGAAATTATGCACACCACTTATTCCCTTTACATCCCAAGGCTTAAACTGTTCTAATGGTCCTAAAAACATTTCGTACAAACGCAAAGTATCTGCCCCAAAATCTTCTACCAGATTATCAGGAGTTTGTACATTATATTTTGATTTAGACATTTTTTCTACTTCATGTCCACATAAATATTTTCCATCCTCATTTAGAACAAATTCAGCATTAGAATATTCTTCACTCCAATTCTTAAACGCTTCCACATCTAGCACGTCATTATCAACAAAACTGATATCAGTATGTAATCTTGTTGTTTTGTGTTCCTTTCTCTTGTCAAAACTCACAAAAGTATTGGTGTCATTTATTCTATACACAAAGCTCGATCTGCCTAAAATCATTCCTTGGTTAATCATTTTTTTAAACGGCTCATCAAAAGAGATAAATCCTCTATCGAACAAAAATTTAGTCCAGAAACGAGAATATAATAAATGCCCAACAGCATGCTCAGCACCTCCAATATACAAATCTACTTGTCCCCAATAATCTGATTTTTCTTTTGCACAAAACTCTCCATCATTATTTGGGTCCATGTAACGCAAAAAGTACCAAGAACTTCCTGCCCAACCTGGCATGATATTGGTTTCCATTCTATCTCCTTCAAATACACTCCAATCCTCTTTTTTTGCTCTTGCCAATGGAGATTCACCACTTGCAGTTGGTAAATATTTATCTATCACAGGCAATGTTACTTGCTTGTTATCGTTCAAAATATAAGCCGTTTCATTTTTATAATATACTGGGAATGGTTCTCCCCAATATCTTTGACGGCTAAATATTGCATCACGCAAACGATAATTTATCTTACCTTTTCCAAAACCTCCCTCTTCAATTTTAAAAATTGCTAAATTCATAGCCTTTTTAACTGTTAGATTATTTAAAAAATCAGAATTAGAAATTTTTACATTTTTGTCCTTATTTGCTCTTTCAGTAACATCAATTCCTTCAAAAATATTAATGATCTCCAAACCAAAGTGATTAGCAAAATTCCAATCCCTTTGATCACCACAAGGAACCGCCATAACAGCACCTGTTCCGTAAGATACCAATACATAATCTCCAATCCAAATTTGAATTTTATTCCCTGTAAAAGGATGAATAGCATAAGCTCCAGTAAACACTCCGCTAACACTATTATCAGATTGCCTATCTCTTTCTGACTTTAGTTTTGCTGTCTTTACATATGTCTCTACTTCATCTATTTGTTCAGCAGTTGTAATTATACTTACCAGCTCATGTTCTGGTGCTAAAACCATAAAATTAACTCCAAAAATAGTGTCTGGTCGAGTAGTAAAGACTTCTATTTTATTTTCAGAATTTTCCAATTTGAAAATTACTGAAACACCTTTAGATTTTCCTATCCAATTTTTTTGAATATCCTTTATTGAATCCGACCAATCTACTGTATCTAACCCTGAAATTAATCTGTCAGCATAGGCAGTAATTCTTAATGACCATTGTTTCATTAGTTTCTGTTCTACCGAAAACCCTCCTCTTTCTGACAATCCATCTTTCACCTCATCATTGGCCAATACAGTTCCTAAACCTTCACACCAGTTTACCCAAGTATCTGATAAAAATGCTAAGCGATAATTCAATAGCATTTTTTCTTTTTCTTTTTCTGTGAAATTCCTCCACTCTTGTGACGAAAATTTTGGTGTATTATCATCACAAAATGCTTGAGAATTATGATTCCCTTTTTTTTCAAAATAGGCTACCAAATCCGTAATTGGCATTGCTTTATCATTCGAATTACAATAACATGAGTTGAACAATTGCTTGAAAATCCATTGTGTCCATTTATAATAATTAGGGTCAGAAGTTTGCACTTCTCGACTCCAATCAAATGAAAAACCAATCTGATCTAGCTGTTTTCTATACCTTTGTGTATTGTCTTTTGTAGCTACTGCTGGGTGAATTCCTGTCTGTATAGCGTATTGTTCAGTTGGCAAACCAAAAGAATCATATCCCATAGGATGCAAAACATTAAATCCTTTTAATTTTTTATAACGAGCGTACACATCAGAAGCAATATAACCTAAAGGATGGCCAACGTGTAAGCCCGCACCTGAAGGATAAGGAAACATATCCAAGACATAGTACTTATGCTTGCTTGTATCTTCCGAAACTTTATAGGTCTCATTTTCTCTCCAATAAGATTGCCATTTTTTTTCTAGCTTGTTAAAATTGTAATCCATCTTATAATATTATTTAGTTTGCAAAGTTAATGAATAACATCAATTAGTAATTTGTATTTTTATATTTTAGCGAACTATATGAAAACAAGCAATAACACATCATTAAATAGGCGAATTTTATCGTCATCTGCCTCAGTTGTAATTAGCTTATCACTGGTGTTGTTTGTAATTGGACTACTAGGCCTTGTTCTGATAAATGCACAAAGACTCTCTAATTATGTAAAAGAAAATATTGGCTTTACTATTACGCTAAAGGAAGGAGTGAATGAAATGGAAATCATGAATTTTCAAAAGATATTAGATGCTGCCGACTTTGCAAAAAGCAGCACTTTTGTTTCAAAAGAAAAAGCTACAAAGGATTTACAAAATGATTTGGGAGAAGATTTTGTTTCTTTTTTAGGCTACAGTCCACTTTTAGCTTCTGTTGATGTAAAGTTAAATGCTAGTTATGCCAACACAGACAGCTTAGCAATTATCAAAGCTGAATTGAATGATTATCCTGTAGTTCATACTATTTTTTATCAGGAAAATTTGATTGATAAACTTAATGGCAATGTAAATCGACTGAGCTTTTTCTTACTTTCTTTGTGTCTTTTATTATTCGTCATAGCCTTTGCTCTTATCAATAATACAATACGTCTTTCAGTTTATTCCAAACGATTCTTAATCCGAACAATGAGGCTTGTTGGAGCAAGAAATAGCTTTATACAAAAACCTTTTTTAGTTAAAGGAATCTACCAAGGAATCTATAGCTCTATTTTTGCTATTTTCATGCTTATTGGTTCTATACAACTCATACAAAGCGAAACGGCAAGCATGCTAAACATTACAGACTTAAAAATTATTGGATTTATTTTTATCTTGATATTTATCTTTGGATTTTTCCTTAGCTGGATATCTACATTTTTTGCAGTACGAAAATTTATTAAACAAAACGAAAGCGAACTTTACAACTAAAACATTACCTATGGACTTTGCATTTTCAAAAAAGAATTACATTTTATTATTTGTTGGTTTAACCTTTATGGCAAGCGGACTAATCTTGATGACTGGAGGAGGTTCAGACGACCCATTAGTATTTTCAGATGAGATATTTAATACTACTCGTTTAACAATCGCTCCTATTTTGCTTGCAGCAGGTTTCATTATTGAAATATTTGCTATAATGTATAAAGGGAAACAAACTTAACATATGGAAATAATCAATGCTATTATACTTGGAATTATTCAAGGACTAACTGAGTTTTTACCCATTAGTAGCAGTGGGCATTTGGAAATTGCAAAAGCCATTTTAGGAGAAAACAAAGTAGGAGAAGAAAGCCTACTTATGACAGTAGTACTACACTTTGCTACGGCACTTTCTACGATTATTATTTTTCGAAAAGATATTCTAGAAATCTTAAACGGATTATTACAGTTCAAAAACAATGATTCTTTTTTGTTCTCCTTAAAAATTGTTCTTTCAATGATCCCAGCAACATTTGTGGGCGTATTTTTTAATGATGAAATAGAAGCCCTTTTTGGAGGAGCCTTAACCCTTGTTGGAAGTATGCTTTTAGTTACTGGTTTATTATTATTCCTTGCTGATAAAGCAAAAGCATCAGCAAAAAAAGTAGGCGTTAAACATGCTATTCTTATTGGAATTTCACAAGCTATTGCTATCTTACCAGGGATTTCTCGATCAGGAGCAACTATTTCAACAGCTGTACTATTAGGGATAGATAAAGAAAAAGCAGCACGTTTTTCTTTTTTAATGGTTGTCCCTTTAATCTTTGGAAAGATGGCTAAAGATATATTGTCATTAGATATACAGTGTGGAACTAGAACTTTCATCCCCTTAATAGTAGGTTTTATTTTTGCTTTTCTGACAGGTATGTTTGCTTGTAAATGGATGATAAAATTAGTCAAAAACAGTCAATTGAAATATTTCGCTTATTACTGCTTTGTTATTGGAGGAATTGTAATCGCTACATCCCTTTTATAATATGGAAAAATTCCCTGAAATTGTACAGGATTTTTTAGATGGACAAATCCTTTTAATTAATAAACCATTAGGGTGGACTTCCTTTGATGTAGTAAAAAAAATTAAAAACCTCATACGAACAAAATATAGTTTAAAAAAACTGAAAGTAGGGCATGCCGGAACTTTAGATCCCTTAGCTAGTGGCTTACTGATTGTATGTACTGGTAAATTTACTAAACGGATTTCTGAATTGCAAGGACAAGCAAAGGTTTATACTGGTGATATTACTTTAGGAGGAACTACTGCAAGCTATGATTTGGAAACAGAGATAGATACTAAATTTGAAACTAATCATATTTCTGAAAAGCTCATTAAAGAAACAACTGCACAATTTATTGGAGAGATAGAACAGAAGCCACCTATTTTTTCAGCTTTAAAAAGAGGTGGTGAACGACTATACGAAAAAGCAAGAAGAGGCGAGAGATTTGAAATTGAAGCAAGAAAAGTAAATGTTCATTCTTTTGATATTATAACCATTAAAATGCCAAAAGTAAGTTTTAAAATTAAATGCAGTAAAGGAACTTATATACGCTCCATAGCTCGTGACTTCGGAGCTGCATTAAACTGTGGTGCACACCTTTCAAAACTATGCCGTACTAATATTGGGGACTATCAATTAGCAAACTCCCTAGATGTTTCTGATTTTGAAAAGCAACTAAACAGCTAATCACTTGACTTCTGCTTCTCAATACTTTATATTTGCCGACTTAAAATTACCCCCTTCAGGAGGTTCCTAAAGGCAAAACTAAAACCCAAATTCTATGAAGTATAAATTGTCAATGTTCAAGTTTGACTTACCACAAACAAGAATTGCAAATAAACCTAATGAAAACCGTGAAGATGCTAAACTAATGGTTATACACAGGTCAACAGGAAAAATAGAGCATAAAACAGTTTCTGATCTTGGAGATTATTTTGATGAAGGAGATATAATTGCTATTAATAACTCAAAAGTATTTCCGGCAAGACTTTACGCAAATAAAGAAAAAACTGGTGCAATGATTGAGGTATTCTTATTAAGAGAATTGAATCAAGAAAACAGACTTTGGGATGTACTGGTTGACCCAGCAAGAAAAATAAGAATAGGTAATAAATTATTCTTTGGTGAAAATGACGAATTAATTGCTGAGGTAATTGATAACACAACTTCAAGAGGAAGAACATTACGTTTTCTTTTTGACGGAACACATGAAGAATTTAAAGAAACCTTAACTGCACTAGGAAAAACTCCTTTACCAAAGCATATTGACAGAGAGCCAACTGAACAAGATGCTGAACGTTTTCAAACAATTTATGCTAAGCATGATGGATCAATTTCTGCACCAACTGCAGGAATGCACTTTAGTAAAATATTGATGAAAAAAATGGAGCTAAAAGGAATTAAGTTTGCGGAGACTACTTTACATGTCGGTCTTGGGACTTTTAATGATATTATGGTAGAAGATCTCTCAAAACACAAAATGGAATCCGAAGAAATTATTATTCCAGATGAAGCTGCTATAAAAATTAACAAAGCAAAAAATGCCGGCAGAAAAATTTGTGCTGTAGGAACAACTGTAATGCGTACTTTGGAGAGTTCAGTTTCCACTAAAAGTGAAGTTATTCCTTTTATGGGCTGGACGAATATCTTTTTATTTCCACCACACAACTATCAAATTGCTAATTGTATGCTAACTAATTTTCATTTACCAAAATCATCATTAATGATGCAAGTATCAGCATTTTCAGGATTAGATTTATTAAAAAAAGCATATAAGGAGGGTATGAAAAAGAAATACAATTTTCATACGTATGGAGATGCAATGTTAATACTATAACATGCAGAAAGTTGCTTTAATAGTTGCTGGAGGGAAAGGGGATCGCATGAATACAGATATCCCAAAGCAGTTTTTACTATTAAATGACAAACCTGTTTTAATGCACACCCTAAAACAATTTTCTCACTTTGATAAAATTATTCTGATTTTACCACTTACTCAATTTGAGTATTGGCAAGAACTCTGCATCACCTATAATTTCAGGCAAAAATACTCCTTAGTTTCTGGTGGGATTACTCGTTTTCACTCAGTAAAAAATGGATTAGAAAGAATAGCAGCTAACAATACTATTGTTGCTATTCATGATGGAGTTCGTCCACTTATTTCTACTTCATTAATTAATAAATTAATTGCTAAAACTAAAAGTAAAATTGGAGTTATCCCTATTATTCCTGTAAAAGATTCTATTCGTAAAGTAGAAGGAGAAAATTCTGCTCATTTAGATAGAAGTAACTTTTATAAAGTACAAACACCACAATGTTTCTTAAGTGCTGATATACAAAAAGCATATTCTCAAGATTTTTCTGAAATATTTACTGATGACGCTTCTGTATTTGAAGCAAATGGCGGGAAAATTAACACCCTCTTAGGAGAGGAAAAGAATCTGAAAATTACAACTGAAAAAGATTTGAAGATTGCTTCTATATTAATTTAGTAATTTTATTGTCAGCCAAACTTTTTATCAAATTTACTCCAGGAATTTTTCCTTTTTTAAAAGTTCCTAACTGCTCAAAACCTAAAGCCTTTGCTCCATTTTTACATGCTATTTTAAGTAGAGTATTCAAATCAAAATTTGAATTATTCTGAATTATTAAAAGTTCATCTAAAATTGAAAGGGCATCATTAGAAGCTAAACTATCAGTCCCTACACATAATTTATCAGTATCAAATATAGAATAATCGGGTAAATCATTTTCAATATACAAATTTGCCTTTGGGCAAGTACAGTAATAATTATCAGTTATATCTTCTTTTTTAGCAAAAGTATTATGTACTAATAGCACCTTTTTACATCCTAATTCTTGTAAAATATCAGTCGATTTATTTCTATCTTTCCAAATACTTGAAGTAGCATTCATACCGTTTAACCAATCAAAAAAATCCCCTTTCTTATTTTCAAAAAGTTGGTTTTCTTCTTTTGTTTCTTGCATGTGAAACGTTAGTAATTCATCCTTTTCATCAAAAGCATTCTTAATCTTATTCATTAGAACTGGCGGAACTGAATAAAGTGAATGAGGTACAATACTCGCTATTTGATCAGCAGCTCTAAATTCATTTTTCAGCTCTATTGCTTGATTAAAAATAACATCAATCTTATTTACATTCACACAAAAAGTTTCTATAAAATTATAATACTTCAAATTCTCTTTTTGCTTTTGTTTTAACGTATCACTTGTATTACAAATATCACCAACTCCAACAATTCCATTGGCAATCATTTCTTGTTCTGCCCTTTCAATAGCCTGTTCTTTAGCAGTATCTATATAGCTATCTCTTTCCCTTATTATGTTTGAAAATTCCAAAAAACCTTTTCCTTTTTCAGCATTTCCTTTTAGGTGTGAAAGTTCCAAATGACAATGTGCATTCACAAATCCAGGGCATATTATTCCTTCAAATATTTCTAATTTAGCTTGAGGTACTTCACTCCTGTTTTTAAAAATAGCGATAACCTGCCCATCATTAGAAATTTGCAAAACCCCCTCTTTTATTGGAATAATATATAAAGGAAATAAATAATCGGCTGTTAAAAATCGCATAGCACAAAAGTAATATATCTTTGTAAACGAAATGGAGGAGAAAAAAGACATCAGAAATACAAGTATTGAAGACTTACAAAAGTTTTGTGCAGAGCATAAACTCCCTAAGTTCAGAGCTAAACAAATACAAGAATGGCTATGGAAGAAAAAAGCTGTTTCTTTTGATGAAATGACTTCACTTTCAAAACCCATGCGTGATTTTTTTGCGAGCCATTTTATCATTAATGCGGTTAAAATTCACAAAGGAGAAAGAAGTGTTGACGGAACTATAAAGTACGGCTTACAACTACACGATAAATTATTAGTAGAAGGAGTTTTAATCCCATCTAAGAATCGATTAACCGCTTGTATATCATCACAAGTTGGCTGTAGCTTATCCTGTGAATTTTGTGCAACTGGGACATTAAAATTAGCTCGTAATTTAACAGCTTCAGAAATATATGATCAGGTATTTATTCTGAATGAAGAAGCAATTTCTAATTTTGGGAAACCACTTTCAAATATTGTATATATGGGAATGGGAGAACCTTTATTAAACTATAATGCAGTATTGGAAAGCATTAACCTTATCACAACTGAAAAAGGACTTGGTATGTCATCAAAAAGAATTACGGTTTCAACAGCAGGTATTTCTAAAATGATAAAAAAATTAGGGGATGATGGGGCTCGTTTTAACTTAGCCATCTCATTACATTCAGCAATCAATAGTAAAAGAGATCTTCTTATGCCTATCAATCAGAAAATTAACATTGAAGAACTCAGAGAGTCTGTGCGTTATTTTTATGATAAAACAAGCAGTAGAGTTACTTATGAATATATTTTATTTAAAGACCTTAATGATAGTATTGAGGACGCTCAAAAATTAATACAATTTGCCAAAGCTAGTCCTTGTAAAATCAACTTAATTGAATACAATACAGTTGATGATTTACCGTATGAGAAATCGTCTAATAGAGTTACCGAAAAATTTATGAAATACTTGGAGGAACGCAACATACTTGTTACCCTAAGAAAAAGTAAAGGGAAAGACATTAATGCCGCTTGTGGGCAATTGGTAAACAAACTAAAATAGATTTCAACAAAGCTATTTATAGATTTTCTCACAAAGAAATCTTTGTATATTCGCACTTCTAGTTAACATCTACTTTGTCAGCAATAAAAAACATAAAAGCTCCTATTAAAGAGGAAATAAATTTATTTGAACAGAAGTTCAAAGATTCATTAAAGAGTAATGTTTCATTATTAGATAGAATAATGCATTACATCATAAAGAGAAAAGGAAAGCAAATGCGACCTATGTTTGTTTTTTTATCGGCAAAGCTCTTTAGTAAATTTGAAGAAAATACTTACCGTGCCGCATCCATGATTGAATTGTTACACACAGCAACCTTGGTGCATGATGATGTGATTGATGAAGCTAATTTCAGGAGAGGATTCTTTTCTATAAACTCCATTTGGAAAAATAAAATTGCTGTGCTAGTCGGAGATTTTTTACTCAGTAGAGGTTTGTTATTAGCGGTAAAAAATGAGGAATTTGAACTACTAAAAATAATGAGTATTGCAGTTCAGGACATGAGTGAAGGGGAACTTTTGCAAATTGAAAAAGCAAGAAAACTTGACATTACTGAAGAAGTATATTTTGATATTATTCGTCAAAAAACAGCATCCTTAATTGCTGCTTGTTGTGCTAGTGGAGCTAACTCAGTAGGGCAAAATAAGGAGATAGTTGAAAAGATGCGCTTATTTGGCGAAAAAGCAGGAATCGCTTTTCAAATAAAAGATGATTTATTCGACTATACACAAAGCCCCTTAATAGGAAAACCTACTGGTATTGATATTCGAGAACAGAAAATGACACTCCCCTTGATATACACTTTAAATAATATAGATAAAAAACTCAAAAATTACATCATAAATATCATAAAAAATCATCCTAAAGATGATAAAAAAGTAGCTGAGGTTATAGCACTTGTAAAAGAAAATGGAGGGCTTGAGTATGCTAAAAAAAGAATGCAGGAATATCACAATACTGCTCTTGATTTATTGAATCCATTTGATGATAATAAAGCAAAACAATCCTTGGTATTATTATTAGATTATGTTGTAAATCGTCAAAAATGATTCCAAAAGAAACCATAGACCAAATATTTGAAACTGCCAGAATTGAAGAAATTGTTGGTGATTTTGTATCTCTTAAAAAAAGAGGGAGAAACTATATTGGGAACTGTCCTTTTCACAATGAAAAAACACCATCCTTTACGGTATCTCCCGCCAAAGGAATTTACAAATGTTTTGGTTGCGGAAAAGGAGGGAACAGTATTAATTTTATCATGGAAATAGAGCATTACAATTATCCTGAGGCGTTAAAGTTTGTAGCCAAAAAATATAATATTGAAATTGATGAGGAAGAATTATCATCAGAGCAAGAAGAACGAGCAAATGAAAAGGATAGTTTATTTATTGTGTCAAATTACGCAAAGGAATACTTTCAGGATGTACTCTGGAATACAGAAGAAGGGAAATCAGTAGGACTTAGTTATTTTAAAGAAAGAGGATTTACTGAAGAAACAATTAAAAAATTTGAGTTAGGTTACAACCCTAAATCGAAAGATGCTTTTAGCAAAGCTGCCATTAAAAAAGCATATGACAAAGAGATTCTTGTCTCTGCAGGTTTATCCTTAATTAATGAAAGTTCAGGACAAATAGTTGATCGGTTCAAAGAGAGAGCTATGTTTCCTATTCAATCCTATTCAGGGCGAACTTTAGGTTTTGGAGGAAGAGCTTTTAACCTCAATGCAAAAGCGAAATATTTAAATTCACCCGAAACTTTAATTTACCATAAAAGTAAAGTATTATACGGTCTAAACTACTCCAAAAATGCAATAGGAAAAGAAGGAATTTGTTACATAGTTGAAGGTTATACGGATGTAATTTCCATGCATCAAAATGGAATAGAAAATGTAGTTTCTGCTTCCGGTACAGCCCTTACTTTGGAACAGATTAAACTCATTAATCGCTTAGCTAATAATGTAGTTCTACTTTTTGATGGTGATAACGCAGGGATAAAAGCTACCTATAAATCAATCAATATGATTTTAAAGGAAGGACTGAATGTAAAGATTGCAGCATTCCCTGAAGGAGAAGATCCTGATTCTTTTTCCAAAAAATTATCAACTGACGATTTTAAAGAATTTTTAACTACTAAATCTGTTGATTTTATTGATTATAAAATAAAAATTTCGGATTTAAACACTATTGATGATCCTACAAAAATCACAAATATAAAAAGAGATATTATTGAATCAATATCTTGTATCCCTGATAGTTTAAATCGTTCGCAATATTGTAAAACGTTTAGCAAGAAACTAGATATTGCTGAAAATGTACTATTAAATGAAGTCGCAAAAACCAGAGCTAATATTGGTTCTTTTGAACAAGTAGGAACTAGAAATAAGATAAGTGAGCAGCCTGCTAAAAAACTAAAAGAGACGCTAAATTCAGATGAAAAATTAATGAAGTTAGAAGAAGAGATTTTACGTATATTAATAAATTATGGAAATGATACTTTCACTACAGAAGATGATGAGCAAGAGAGTGTAGCTGCTCTAATTTTTAGTGACCTTGATGCTGATAATATCATATTTACAAATTCGGGTTTTCATGCAATGTACATTGAAATCATAAGGGTGATTGAAAAAAAAGGAATTATTGATTTACAGCATTTTATTAATCATCAAAACTCGGAAATTAGCCAAAAGGCAATAGATTTTATTAGCAATAAGCATAGCATCAGTAATAATTGGGTGGATCGACATAAAATCTATACTGGCAGGGAAAATGAAAAAATACGTAAAACTACTGAAAAAGCTATTTTATCGCTTAAAAAAGGACATATTGATAAGCAAATTAACGATTTGCAACTAAAAATAAAAAATGGAAGTATTAATACTGAAGGCATTAAGCTATTAAGCCGCCTTATCCAAATAAAAACTCAGATTGCTAAATATTTAGGCAGAAATGTGGGATAATAAAAATCTAAACTTTCCTGTAATTCAGTGAAATTAACTTAGGGTGTAATCTTGCTACGATTCTGTTATAATGAATATATCTTAGAATATTTCTCAATCACATATTCCTTAAAATATTTAAAATTAAGTTTTTCACCACTTATTTTCTCACAAAGTTTGTCTGCATCCAGCCTTTTACCATTGTTGTGGATCTTTTTCCTTAACCAATTTAAAAGATTTTTATTATTTCCATCTTCAATTTCTTTTAACAAATTAGGGTTTTCAACTTTAGCTTGATTAAAAAATTGTGCTGCATAAAAACTACCTATTGTATATGTTGGGAAATAACCAAAACTACCATGTGACCAATGTATATCTTGTAAAACACCTAGAGCATCACAAGGTACTTCTAATTCTAAATATTCATAATATTTTAAATTCCATATTTCAGGTAAATCTTTAACTATTATTTTACCCTCTATTAATGCTTTCTCAATCTCATATCTTATAAGTACGTGAAGATGATAAGTTAACTCGTCAGCATTTGTTCTAATTAAACTTGGTTTTATATTATTTGCGGCTTTATAAAAATCATCAACTGTAACATCTGATAACTGATTAGGGAATATTGACTTTAAAGAATCGTAATTATATTTCCAGAATTCTAAACTACGACCAACATTATTTTCCCATAATCTTGATTGAGATTCATGGATTCCTAAGGAAATAGTTTCGCCTAAAGGTAAACCATAATTTTCAGATAAAATACCTTGTTCATATAGAGCATGACCTCCTTCATGAATACAAGACCATATCATTTCAGAAAGATTATCTTCATCAATTCTAGTGGTTACTCTTACATCATCGGGTGAAAAATGAGTAGAGAAGGGGTGAGCGGATAAATCCTGACGACCAGAATCAAAATTATATTCCATTTTTTTAAGTAATTCAATACCAAAGTCCCATTGTTTATTATGTGAATATTTTTGATAAAAAAATGAATCATCAATCTTATTGGATTTTAAAATTTTCTTTATAAATGGAACTAAAAATTCTTTAACATTTGAAAAAAATTCATCCACCTCATTTGTAGTAAGTCCAGGTTCATATTGATTTAATAATGCATCATATGGATGATTATCATAACCCAAAATTTCACATTCTTTAATTCTTAAATCGACAAGTTTATTTAAGGAACTTTCAAAGATTGAAAAGTCATTTTTTTCTTTTGCTAATCTCCATTTTTGAAAAGCATTTGATACTAACTTAGATTCTTCAATAATAAATTCCGATTTGTATTTTTTGGATTTATTAAAGGCCTTTAAAGATAAACTTATATTTCTTCTTTGATTAGAACTTAATGAATCATCAGAATTAAGATTATTAAGAAGATTACCATAATCTTTATTTGTTGACAATTCGTGTGAGATTTCTGCTAGAGTTGATAATTGTTGCGCTCTAAATCTACTGCCGTTTTTTGGCATTTTAGTTTCTTGATCCCAACCAAGAACTGCCATTGACATGTTTACATCAGTAATTTTATTTAAATGCTTAACATAGAGATTATAATTACTCATAAATTTTTATTCTTTAATATCTCTTATTCTTAACTGCAAACTTTTTTTACCATTCCATTCATTTTCATCAATAGAATAACAGACATCAAAAGTTTGATTGTCTTTAATGATTTCAAAATAATCTCCCATACCAAAACCAATCCCAGCAATAGCCACTTTATTTCTTTTTGCATTAATCCTTAGATGAGTTTTATCCTCTCCTACTTGCTTTCCATAACCATTATCAATTACTCCTTTACTAACAAAAATAGGCGATAAATTTTTTGGTCCAAAGGGAGCAAACTGCTTTATGATTCGGTAAAGCTTATCATCCACAGCGTCAATATCAATTATTTTATCAATATTAATTTTAGGAATAAGCTGATCTTCAGTAATAGACTCGATTACTGCTTTTTCAAAGGCATCAATAAACTGAGGTAAATTCTCTTTCTTAATACTTAAACCTGCCGCATATTTATGTCCTCCAAACTTTTCACAGAGATGTTCACACTTAGCTATTGCGCTATATAAATCAAAATCATGTACTGAACGAGCAGAACCAGTAAGTATTCCATCCTTTTCTGCCAATACAATAGTAGGTTTATAATAGTTTTCAATTAGACGAGAGGCAACAATTCCAATCACACCTTTATGCCAACTTTCACTATGAACAACGGTTGATTTTTTTTTCACATCAATCATTTCCAAAGCTTCCTCAGTAATGCTTTTATCTAGGCTTTTTCTTATTCTATTATTCTCTTCAATTTTAACAGCAAATATCTTTGCTTTAGCATAATCAGTTTCCACTAATATCTCAACTGCTTTTTTGGCATGTTCTATTCTACCAGCCGCATTTATCCTTGGGGCAATACCAAACACTACATCAGTTATTGTAACCTCTTTAGTTTTATTTGCTATTTCCATCAATGCCTTTAAACCAACTCTAGGATTTTTGTTTATTTGCTGTAAACCGTAAAAAGAAAACACTCTATTTTCACCTGTCATAGGTACAATATCGGCACCAATACTTACAGTTAACAAATCCAAGTACTCTATAATTTCATAGAAATCAATATTATTTTGCTGACTAAAAGCTTGAATCAATTTAAAACCTACGCCACAGCCCGAAAGTTCCTTATATGGATAATTACAATCTGCTTGCTTTGGATTAAGTATTGCAACCGCTTTAGGTGTTTTTTCGCCTGGATTATGATGATCACAAATAATGAAATCAATTCCTTTTTCATTTGCATAATCAACTTGATTGACAGCACGAATACCACAATCTAAAGCAATAATTAAAGTAAAATTATTTTCCTTAGCATAATCAATACCTTTTAAAGAAATTCCATACCCCTCATCATATCTACAAGGAATATAATATTCTATTTCCTTTACCTTTTTCTTTAAAAAAGAATACATCATAGAAATTGATGTTGTTCCATCTACATCATAATCACCATACACCAAAACCTTCTCGTTATTTGTAATTACAGTTTGGATTCTATCCACTGCTTTCTGCATATCTTTCATAAGGAAAGGATCGTGCAAATGAGATATTTCTGGGCGAAAAAATGACTTAGATTCCTCAAAAGTTGTAATTCCTCTTAGCACCAACAAATGCGCCACAATTTCAGATACATTTAAAATTTTTGATAATTTGGAAACAACTGTATTGTTTGATTCTAATATATTCCAATTTTTCTGCATTACTTACGCATTATTTTAGTTTGTGTTAGAATTGAATATTTATGAATTAGAGCAAATATTTCTTCTACCATTTGCTTGTCTACTCCCAATAAATTTGCATTTTCTTTCCTGGTATTTAATATTTCGAACCATCTATCAATTTGAAAAATAGTTAATCTATTTTCATTTTTAAAATTTGCTATGTGTTCTACTACTTGTTTTCTGTTATTTAGTAATTCAATAATTTGCGTATCTAAATTATCAATCTGATTCCTAAAATTTAGCAACTGACCTCTAAATTCTTCATCTCTTAACTTTGTATCTCTCAACACTAAATTATTCATAATACTATTCAACTCTATAGGAGTAACTTGCTGCTCGGCATCACTTAAAGCTACAGCTTGGTTGTGATGTGTTTCTATCATCAATCCATCAAGGCTAATATCCATCGCAGTTTGAGCAATATCCTCAACCAAAGCCGCTTTTCCTGCAATATGACTAGGATCACAAATAATTGGTAAATCCCTAATTTCTTCTCTTAATTTGATTGGAATTTCCCATTTGGGGTCATTCCTGAAAGCACCTTTTTCATAACTATAAAAACCTCTGTGTATTGCAGCTAATTGTTTTACTCCAACTTTATGTAATCGTTCAAAAGTACCAAGCCATAATCCTAGTTCTGGATGAATAGGATTTTTAACAAAAACAGGTATATCTACTCCTCTTAAAGCTTCAGCAATTTCTTGAACATAAAAAGGATTTACAGTTGTTCTAGCTCCAATCCAAAGCATATCAACCTCTGATTCTAAACACAGTTCAACATGTTTGGCTGTTGCCACCTCTGTAACTACCTTTAGACTTGTCTCTTGTTGAATTCTTTTAAGCCAAGATAAAGCATCTTTTCCAATCCCTTCAAATGAATTAGGGTTGGTTCTTGGCTTCCAAATTCCAGCTCTAAATACATCAGCAGTGCCTTCAACTGCTTTAGCAATAGTTAAGAGCTGATTTTCTGATTCTGCACTACAGGGTCCAGCAATCAAGTATGGTTTTTTATGTATGAATTGCTTAAATTCCATTATTTACCTTCCACAATAATTACAAATTCCCCTTTAGGTTTATTTTCTTCAAAATATTCTTTTACTTCTTTCATGCTTCCCCTCTTAGTTTCTTCAAACATTTTAGATATTTCTCTGGAAACAGAAACAATTCTTTCGTCTCCAAAATATTCCATAAACTGACTTAAGGTTTTAACAATTCTGTGAGGAGATTCATAAAAAATCATTGTTCTTTCTTCCTCAGCCAAAACTTTTAATCTTGTCTGTCTTCCTTTTTTAGCAGGTAAAAATCCTTCAAAAATAAATTTTTCAGAAGGCAATCCTGAATTTACTAAGGCAGGGACAAAAGCGGTTGCTCCTGGCAAACAATCTATCTCAATATCATTTCTAACACATTCACGAACTAATAAAAAACCCGGATCAGAAATTGCAGGAGTTCCAGCATCAGAAACAAGTGCAATTGTTTCTCCAGACTTTAATCGTTCTATCCATTTATTAAGCACCTTGTGTTCATTATGCATATGAAAGGGAGATAAAGGTGTATTTATATCATAGTGAGTAAATAATTTTCTAGTGGTTCTGGTATCTTCAGCCAAAACCATATCGACCTCTTTTAGTAAGCGTAAAGCTCTAATAGTTATATCCTCCAAATTTCCTATTGGAGTCGGTATTAAATATACTTTTGACATCTTACAAATCTATAAGAATAAAGGATATAATTCTAGTTTAGGGCTAATTCTTATTGTGGGTGATGGGAAGTGAAAATAGTTAAGCCAATGTTTTACTTTTTTACCTGTTGGACTATTCCATTTCTTTAATAGTTTTGGAATATCATAATCCAAGGCAACATACCATTCATTGTTACCTCCTGTTTTGCGATTACTTGAATTTAAATATTGAGTGTCATCTATTCCAAAGCCTACAGCAACATTTAGCCAATCAGGCCAGCAGCAAGTTTCAATAAAATGATTAACATCAAAAGTTACCCAGTAGGTTTGGTTAGGATAATCATCTTGCCAAGAATATTTATTAGCTTCTTTTCCTCTTTGTTTCTCTAAATCCCAATAGATATTTGATTGTTTATAATATGAAAACTTAAAATTAATTGCTTTTAAATCAGTATTATAATACTGTGCAACAGGCCAAAATGAGCCAGTCGAACCAATTATTAAATCCCATTTACTAAATCCCCAATAAGGGGCGTAAGCATCTTTCATTTCAATTGCTAATTGCAATCCTGAGCCAAATGCAGCGCCATACCAAAGAGATTTTCTTTCATTCATGCCCACCCACTTCATTGAAGAAGAAAAAAAATCAGCCGCTTCCAATCCACCCATAAAATGCCCTACTTTATCAACATTTAACGCATAAGTAAGATCTGCCCCATCATCAAAATGAAATGGAATTTGTTTGTTAGACCACCATGCATTTTCAACGTATAAATAAGCCCCTCCTAATACAGCTGCCAAACTACTGCTTACTAATAATACTCTCCTCTTATTAATTTTTGTCGAGTCAGGTTTCGCATTAATAGAACAGGCAAACAATACTAAAAGAGAAAGAGAAAACAATCTTTTAAAATTCATAATAAAATAGAATAGCTTTTATACTTTTGTTAGCAAACTTAATAAAACAAATTACGCTAAATGTTTTTAGAATCACAAATAAATCACCAGATGCAAAAAGGAAGTGTTGAAGTAATTTGTGGTTCTATGTTCTCAGGGAAAACAGAAGAATTATTAAGACGACTAAAAAGAGCTGAGTTTGAAAAACTTAATATTGCTGTTTTTAAACCCCAAATTGATAAACGATACGACACTCAGAAAGTAGTTTCTCATGACGAGAATACTATCAATGCTATAGCTGTAGACAGTGCAAAAGATATTTTTAAACTAGCCAATGAATCACAAGTTATAGCGATTGATGAAGCTCAATTTTTTGATTCTGAATTAATTGTTGTATGTACTGAATTAGCTAATTCTGGGATAAGAGTAATTATTGCAGGATTAGATATGGATTTTTTAGGAAAACCTTTTGGAATTATGCCGGAGCTCTTAGCAATAGCAGAGCACATTACTAAAGTACATGCCATTTGTATTGATTGCTGTTCAATTGCCAATCATTCGTTTAGAATGACTGACGATAAAAATCTAATTCAAATTGGTGAAAAAGAAAAATACAAACCTCTATGTAGAAATTGTTTTTCAAGAAAAATGAGTTAATCAAATGGAAATAATTCACGAAACAATACTAGAATTAGATCTTAATAAATTAGCTAATAACTTTAATTATTTAAAAAGTAAATTAAACTCCGACACGAAAATTATTGCAGTAGTAAAAGCATACGCTTACGGGCATGGCGATATAGTTATTGCAAATTCCCTAGAAAAGTTAGGAGCTCATGCTTTATGGGTGGCTGACTTTGAAGAAGGAACTCGCATAAGAAAAAGTGGAGTTAAGATCCCAATTATTATTGCAAATTCCGGTACAAAAAGTACGCAGCAAATTATTGAAAATAAACTAGATATTGTTATTTACAACTTTGAATTACTCCACCTTTACGGGAAATTAGACAAAGAAATAAGGATACATATTAAGTTCAATACGGGTATGAATCGTTATGGGTTTGACCCTAGTGTAGTTGATGAACTTATAGCTGATTTACAAAGATATCCAAAACTAAAAATACAAAGTATTTGCTCGCACTTAGCCGCAAGTGATAATAGTACAGAAGATGGTTTTACAAACGAACAATTCCATATTTTTGAAAAAGTATCTAGTTCATTTTCAAAAGGAGTTAATCAATTTATTGACAGGCATATCCTGAATACAAGTGGGGTGTTGCGTTTTCCAAAAAGAGAATATGAAATGGTACGCTTAGGGATAGGGCTCTATGGGGTTAATAATGACAACAATCTACATCAAGTAAGCACTCTTAAAAGTGTTCTTTCACAAGTAAGAGCCATAAAAAAAGGCAGTAAGGTTGGTTATGACGCCTCATTTCTTGCAAAAGAAGATATGATAATTGGGATTATTCCTTTTGGTTATGCTGATGGATTAAACAGAAAATTAAGCGTTAAAAATGGAGTTATTATAGTTCAAAATATACCCTGCCCGATTATTGGTAAAATTAGTATGGACTCCTGCATGATTAACCTAAAAGGAATAACTGCAAAAACAGGTGATGAAGTAGTTATTTTTGGAGAAGAGAATACAATTTCATCAATAGCTAACAAGCTAAGTACCATTCCTTATGAAATTCTTTCAAGTTTAAATAGACGAATTAAACGAGTTTACTCCTGCTGATACCTACTATATATAGTATATAAAAATATATAAGAGATGGTTAGAATAAAAATAAAAAAGTAGGAATCAACAAGCATCAGAAACATAAAAGATAAAGGGAGTAAGACTCTATGGATGCCATCCTTTTTTCTGAATAATTCTTTTAATTGATGATAGAATATTAATATTAGTAATACTAAACCTATTATACCTAATTCAAACCAAACATAAAGATATTGGTTGTGTGGGGTTTTATGATTAATAAAATTATGGCCTGTCTTCACTTCTGCATCAAAAATAGCACCAAAGCTACCTGTTCCGTAACCAAGTATTGGTTTTTCTAATATTCTACTTAAGGTCTCTTTAACAAATACATAACGAATATCTTTAATTTTTCCCTCTCGTCTATCTCCATTATTTAGAATAATATTTGATACTGCATCAAATCTATGTTTATACACATTTGTAGAATTATAAATTACAGCCTGAAATGACAATAGTAATACTAAAAAGCCACATAGTCTCAATAAGTTTTCCCTGTTATAATAGAAAATATAAAAACCTGCCGACAAATTAAAGATGACCTGCCCAGCCCTTCCTCTTTCTGTAAAAATACTAATTGCATAGACTAAAATAAATAACAACAACCAATAAGTATACCTGCTCTTTCTTTCAATCAACAAATAGAATGATAAGGTTGTTGCAAACGCAAGAATAACATTATGATAATTATATTTAATAAATGCAGAATTATGAAAAGCTAATTCAATAAAAGAAAAGTAATTACCCAAGGGTAAAATAATATCATTATTAATTGCTATGGCTGCCAAAGCAGAAATAAAAGCTGTTCCTAGAAATGCAGAAACCGCTCTTTTAATTGTTTCTTGCTTTAAATTCATAGTCATCAAAATAGGAAAGACAAACAATAAAGCTAATCGTTGGAATTGCCAATCAGCATTTAAGTGTTGGTCACCCCAAAGCATCCCTAATGCATAAAAGCCTATTAATGCAAAAACTGCGAGCATCCATTTGGAAGATTTAATAATATCAAATTTAGCTTTAAAATTTCTTTCAAGAATCCAACAAAGAGCTAACAAACCAATAATTAAATTTGTTATTGCTATGGAAGTAGAAATAAAAACGCCCAATAGTATAAAAAGGAATTGTTGAACTCTGCCTATCAATTTATTCGTTGCCTAAAATATTATTATACTCTGCTTGATTTTGTAAAACTTCAATTGCTTTTTTAAGTTCCGAGTCAAAATTTAAAGCTGATTTTATTCTTCCTTCTTGATAAAAATAACGACTTGCAATCTCACCTGTCAATATTTCCTTTATGTCTTGTTTATTGGTAAACAAATCATCTCCTTTATTGGTTTTCAATTCTGCTAATAAGTTTTCGTACTCCTCACTTAAGGCTTCAAAATAATTTTCATCAATTGCTTTCTTCTTTACTTTTTCTAACGCTTCTTCCGTTTTTGTTTTATAGGTATATTCTTTATCTGAAAGATAGTGTTCAAAATGCTTATATTCATCATCTGAGAAAATAAAATTTTCCGGGATAGTATCATGTTCAAACCTAAAATCAGTAACATAATCAAAGAATAAATGTTCTCTGAAAAGAGAAACTACAATATTACTTACCGTTCCTATTTCAGTAATGATATCAGGATTAATTCCTCCACCATCAAACACTTTTCTTCCATTTTTAGTTTGAAAAGCTATTATGAGCGAATCAGGAACTTTCCCAACACTTCCATCTTCATTTCTACTGGAATAATCTAAAGCCTGTATACATCTACCACTAGGGATGTAATATTTAGCAACTGTAAGTTTTAGCTGAGAATTATAGGATAGTTTTCTTGTTTGTTGGACCAATCCTTTCCCATAACTTCTTTGCCCAATTACCACTCCTCTATCTAAATCTTGAATTGCCCCTGAAACAATCTCAGAAGCTGAAGCAGATGATGAATTAATTAACACGACTAAAGGGACATCAGTGTCTAATGGTTTATTACTTGCAATGTATGATTTTTCCCAAGATTTAATTTTTCCTTTTGTACTCACTATCTTCTCTCCTTTTTCTACAAAAAGATTAACTATCTCAACTGATTCATTTAGAAGTCCACCTGGGTTACTTCTTAAATCTAGAATTAACCCTTTTAACTCTCCTTCTGCTTTTAATTCCTCTATTGCATTTTTAATATCCTTACTGCAATTTCTAGTAAAGCTTCTTAGCTTTACATAACCAATTCCACCTTCAATATAAGCAGAATAAGGCACGCTTTTTACAGATACTTTTTCTCTATCAAAAGTAACTTCAAATGGTTTTTCAAGGTTTTTACGTTCAATCAATAAAGTTACAGAAGTATTTGGTTGTCCTTTTAATACTTTACTTACTTCTTCAGTGGTTTTTCCTTTAGCTGTTTTCTCATTAATCTCAAGGATTTTATCCCCAGCCATAAGTCCAGCTTTCTGTGCTGGGAATCCCTCATAAGGCTCACTCACATACACATAATCTTTTCTTTTTGTAATTATTGCTCCTATACCTCCATATTGTCCTGTCGTCATAAAACGGAAATCCTCAATATCGGATTCTGGAATATAGGTAGTGTAAGGGTCTAGAGATTTTAACATCTTATCAATCCCTTCTTTCATTAATTTTCCAGGATCAGTTTCATCTACATAAAAAGTATTTAACTCTTTATATAGGGTAGTAAAAATATCAAGATTTTTTGCAATCTCAAAGTAATTATCAGTAAATCCTATTGAAACAACTGATGTAACGACTAGTACAAATGCTAAAATTATAAGTTTAAATCTTTTCTTCATATTTTGTGTTTTACTGAACAGGGTCATGCCCATTTCCACCCCAAGGATGACAATTTAATATTCTTTGTAAAGTTAGTTTCCCACCTTTCCAAGGCCCATATTTTATTATTGCTTCCAATCCATAGGCCGAACAAGTTGGCGTATATCTACATCTTGGGGGCAATAAAGGCGAGAGTGTCTTTTGGTATAAGATAATTATCGTCCGAAAAAGAAAAGAAAAAATAATACTCATATCTCTTTACTTAAACGCTCTAAAATTAAATTTATTTCTTCTTCCATAGTTTTATATGGCAATATATATTCTTTTTGATAAATCATAGCAATACTTAACTGCAATTTTTTGCCTTTCAACATGTTTTCCAATTCAACTTTATTCAACCTATAAGCCTCCTTCATTCTTCTACTAATAATGTTTCTTTTTACGGCTAGTCTTATCTTTTTCTTAGGAACGACAATAATTGATTTAACAGTCACTTCATCTTCATTATTAACCTCTTTCCAAACTAAACGAACAGTAGATGTTGTAAATGATTTTCCGTTAGAAAACATCTCTTTGATAGCAGTTTCACTGCACAACTTTTGTTTTTTTGGAAATTCAAACATATGATAAAATTACAAAAAAGGAGCTCGAAAGCTCCTTTAATTGTTTTTTGAAAAAGAAATTACCTTTTTCTTTTATTTGCTTCTTTAACATATTGATCTAAAGCCATTGACATTGAAGGGGCCTTTTTATTTGGAGCTGCAATATCAACTCTTAATCCATTGTCTTCAACCGACTTAATGGTTGTTGGTCCAAAAACAGCCAATCGAGTTTCACCTTGTACAAATTCAGGAAAGTTCTCTAAAAGAGATTTAATTCCAGTTGGGCTGAAAAATACAAGAACATCATATTTAACATCATTTAAATCAGATAAATCAGAACATGCCACTTTATACATTTGTGCTTTTGTGTATTCCAACCCGCTTTCCTCTAATGATTTATTCATCTGTTTTTTAAGCACATCTGAACAAGGAAATAAAAACTTTGAATTCTTTTGCTTTTGCATGATAGGAATTAAACTCGATAAAGTTTGCTCTCCTGTAAATACTTTACGCTTACGGTAAGTTATAAAGTTTTGTAAGTAATGTGCAATAGCTTCAGAAACACAAAAGTATTTTGTAAAATCAGGAATTCTTAATCTCAATTTCTCCATCATTCCAAAATAATGATCCATAGCATTTTTTGAAGTAAAAATTACTGCGTCATGATTCAAAATAGAAATTCTTTGTTCTCTGAAGTCTTTTGCCGAAATTTCCTCAACATGCATAAAAGGCCTATAATCAATCTTTAATTTATGCTTTAGCTCAATAGCTGCATATGGAGATTTCCCTTCAGGTTTTGGTTGTGAAATTAATATTGACTTTACTTTCTTCATTTTTTCTATCATTCCTATGCCTTAAGATTAATAAACAACTCCTTTTCCTAGCAATAGGAGTGGAGAAATTTCGAGCATGCAAAGATACAAAAAAATATATAAGGGAGAAAATCCAAAAGCATTTGTTCCTATCTTCCAAAGCCAAAATAACTTTAGTAATAACAGAACTATAAAAACAATAGCAACTATTAGCATAACAAAATGGGTAATGTTAAATGCAAAAAAATAGAGTAATATTAATAACGGAAAAAGAAAAAAACCAAGAGATCTGTCAAAAAGAAAAGAAAAAAAGATGCCTAACTTTGCAATATCTTTTACTTGGAAGATACTACCTAACAAAAGTATTAATCCGATTTTAATTATAAAAAATAGCATCACCGCACCAATTAAACTAAAAGTTTCTAAAATTGAAGTTTTAGGAATTAGTTTTAGAATAATAAGTGAAATATTAATTGACATTAATAAAAAGGTAATGAGATTCACTCTTTCAGTAAAAGCATTTTCTTCCTTTAAATACTGGTTAGCGTAGCGTTGAGCGAAAATTCCCATAAAAAGAAGTTTTGCATGCTTCCAATATAACGACTTTAACATTGCAATTAACAAAAATGAAATTGTAAGTAATACAAATATTATATCCTGATTAAAAATGGTTTTTATTAATGCAATCATTAGTGTTATTATTCCGAATGCAAATATACCTTTTAAGAACTCATTTTTTAGCTATAAAATATATACTTTTGTCAAAAATTTAATAACATTATGTCACAAGATTTATACCAAGCTCCTGATTACTTTCAAATGGATGAACTCCTGACAGAAGAGCATAAATTAATTAGAGATTCCGCTAGAGATTGGGTAAAAAGAGAAGTTTCTCCAATTATTGAAGAGGCATGTCAGAAAGCTGAATTTCCAAAACAAATTATAAAAGGCCTAGGTGAAATTGGTGGTTTTGGACCCTACATTCCAGTAGAATATGGTGGTGCTGGGCTTGACCAAATTTCTTACGGACTAATAATGCAAGAATTAGAAAGAGGAGATAGTGGGATTCGTTCTACTTCATCTGTGCAATCTTCCTTAGTAATGTACCCAATTTGGAAATACGGAAGTGAAGAACAAAAAATGAGGTTTTTACCAAAATTAGCAACTGGGGAAGTTATTGGTTGTTTCGGTCTTACTGAGCCAGACCATGGATCAAATCCTGGAGGAATGGTAACCAATATAAAAGATATGGGTGACCATTATATATTAAATGGTGCTAAAATGTGGATTTCAAACGCTCCTTTTGCTCATGTTGCTGTAGTGTGGGCGAAAAATGAAGAAGGAAGAATTAAAGGTGTACTAGTAGAAAGAGAAATGAAAGGATTTACAACTCCTGAAACACATAATAAATGGAGTTTAAGAGCTTCAGCGACAGGAGAATTAGTATTTGATAATGTAAAAATCCCTAAAGATAATATTTTACCAAATAAGGATGGATTAGGAGCTCCATTAGGGTGTTTAGATTCTGCAAGATACGGAATTGCTTGGGGGACAATTGGTACAGCAATGGATTGTTATGATACTGCATTAAGATATGCAAAACAAAGAATTCAGTTTGGAAAACCAATTGCGTCTTTTCAATTACAACAAAAGAAATTGGCAGAAATGATTACTGAAATCACAAAGGCACAATTATTAACTTGGCGTTTAGGAGTGCTTAAAAATGAAGGCAGGGCAACTACGGCACAAATTTCCATGTGTAAACGTAACAACGTTGAAATGGCTCTTAATATCGCTCGTGAAGCAAGACAAATTTTAGGAGCTATGGGCATTACAGGAGAATATTCAATCATGAGACATATGATGAATTTAGAATCAGTAGTTACTTATGAGGGAACACACGATATTCACTTGTTGATTACAGGGATGGATATTACGGGAGAGAATGCTTTTAAATAAGTTAATGAAAAATACATTTAGAATTATTGCATTTTTAGAAGGAGTATCTTATATCCTGTTAATGACAGTTGGTTTGTATTTCAAATACCAATTAGGTGACCCAACTTATGTGAAATTCCTAGGAATGCCACACGGAATTTTATTTGTCAGCTATATAGTATTCGCATTTCTAATTAAAGAAAATGAGAATTGGGAAATTAAGGATTTAGGAATTGTATTACTAGCCTCTATCCTACCCTTTGGCACTTTTTATGTAGATTGGAAATATTTGAAAAAATAGAAATTATAAAAACTGGCTTTAGGGGTCCGTTTTTTATTTGCTTATCGTTTTAGCCACATCTAACAATTCCTTGTACCAATCCTCACCATATTTACGAATAAGTGGTTCTTTCAAAAAAACGTAAAGCGGAACCTCTAATTCACTCCCACATTTGCAAGCAGGCTCACAAATTTTAATTTCCTCATAATTTACCGCATCAAAATCACGGTATTCTTTTATACGTATTGGAAATAAATGACACGAAATTGGTTTTTTAAAATCTGTTTTTCCATCTAAATATGTTTTTTCAATAGCACATTTTGTAATTCCATTTTCAAAAATTACAAAAGCACATTCCTTATTATTTACAAGTGGAGTAATCAAATCGCCATCTGCATCATATACTGCAACTCCCTGATTTTCAATCTCAATAATTCCTTCATTTCTCATGTAGAGTTTTACTTTCTCATAAATCTCATTTAGCATCTTTTCCTCATCTTTTAATAATGGTGCTCCAGAATCACCTTCCACACAACAGGCCCCTTTACAAGCGTTTAAATCGCACACAAAATGTTTTTCAAAAACATCCAAAGAAATTATTTTATCCTGCACTTGAATCATCAAGCAAAACTACAATAAATTACTATTTTTGTGCCATGTCAAATTATGAAGATATATTTAAAAAAGTTGTTTCCCATGCAAAAGAGTATGGCTATGTATTTCAATCCTCTGAGATTTATGATGGTTTATCGGCTGCTTACGATTACGGCCCTAATGGAGTAGAGCTTAAAAATAATATCAAAAATTATTGGTGGAAATCAATGGTAAATATGCACGAAAATATTGTGGGACTAGATTCTTCTATTTTTATGCATCCTACTACTTGGAAAGCTTCCGGTCATATAGATGCTTTTAATGACCCTTTAGTTGACAATAAGGATTCTAAGAAAAGATATCGTGCTGATGTATTAATAGAAGATCATATTGCTAAGATAGAGGCTAAAATTGATAAAGATGTTTTAAAAGCTGAAAAGCGTTTTGGGGATGCTTTTAACAAAGAAGAATTTCTTACTACCAATGGAAGGATTTTAGATAGACAAAAAAAAATTGATGCTATTAATGAAAAAATGAATATTTCTCTTTCTTTAGGTAATCTGGAAAAAGTAAAAGCATTAATTGAAGAATTAGACATAAAATGTCCTATTTCAGGGACTAATAACTGGACGGATGTTCGTCAGTTTAACTTGATGTTTAAAACACAAATGAGAGCTCCTGCTGCTGATTCTTCTGATTTGTATTTACGTCCAGAAACTGCACAAGGTATCTTTCTAAACTTTTTGAATGTACAAAAAACTGCTCGAATGAAAATTCCTTTTGGCATTGCTCAAATTGGGAAAGCCTTCAGAAATGAAATTGTAGCCCGTCAGTTTATTTTCAGAATGCGTGAGTTTGAACAAATGGAAATGCAATTTTTTGTTCGTCCAGGAGAAGAAATGAAATGGTATGCTTATTGGAAAGATTTCCGAATGAAATGGCATAATTCATTAGGAATGGGAGAAGATAATTATCGTTTCCATGATCATGAAAATTTAGCGCATTATGCTAATGCTGCTACTGATATTGAATTTAAATTTCCATTCGGATTTAAAGAATTAGAAGGTATTCATTCTCGTACGGATTTTGATTTGAAAGCACATCAAGAATATTCTGGGAAAAAATTACAATATTTTGATCCTGAATTAGGGGAAAGCTATGTGCCGTATGTAGTAGAAACATCTATTGGTTTAGACAGAATGTTCCTTGCTGTATTAAGTAATTCTTTCCGTGAAGAAGAATTAGAGAATGGAGAGAGCAGAGTTGTTCTTAAAATCCCTGCAGTTTTAGCTCCACTAAAAGCAGCCATCTTACCGCTTACCAAAAAAGATGGAATGCCAGAAAAAGCAAGAGAAATAATGAAAATGTTACAGATTGATTTCAATTGCCAGTATGAAGAAAAGGATTCTATTGGAAAAAGATATAGAAGACAAGATGCGATTGGGACTCCTTTCTGTATTACGGTTGACCATCAAACTTTAGAAGATAATACGGTTACTTTACGAGATAGAGATACTATGAAACAAGAAAGAATTTCAGTAGAGAAACTACATACTCTAATTGCTGAAAAAGCAAGTATTACTAAGCATTTGGCTTAATTTTCTCCTTCAGACGTAACTGATATTTTATCAAAAGTAGCATCGATTGGAGGTAATACTTTTTCTAGCTCTACCGTTACTTTTTTAACTTTATTTAAAGGGAGTATTGCGTCAACAATTCTTTTTGCAGGATGCTCTATCATATTCGATCGGATTGCCATTTGCTCCTTTACAATTGCTATGATGTTCACATAATCCACTGTATGCTTCAAATCATCTGTTTTTTCAACTTCAACTGTATCTGCTTCCACCCAAACATTCACTATAAAATGTCCGCCTAAAATAGCTTCTTCTGGTAGATGACCATGATAAGCAAAAACTCTAATCCCTTCTACTTTAATTAATCCCATTAGTTAATTTTTTCTAAAGCTGTTTCCATTCTTTTAATAGTTTCTTCTTTACCTAAAAGAGAAGCAATGTCAAAAAGAGAAGGCCCCATCCCAATTCCTGTTAAACAAACTCTAAAAGCAGGCAATAATCTTCCCATTCCTAACTCATTTTCCTTCAAGTATTTTTTAAATTCTACTTCAATATTTTCAGATGAAAAATCAGATAATACTGATAATTTATCTTTTAATTCTGACACAAATTTTGGAGTATCCTTCTTCCATTTTCTACGTATTGTTTTCTCATCATAATTAGCAGGTGCAGAAAAATAATATTTTCCTTCTTTCCACATGTCTTTTACAAAAGTGGCTCTTTCTTTCAACTGCACACAAACAGTTTTCACAAAATTATCTTCAGCCTCTATCCCATTTTCTTTTAATATTATTTGTAAATCTTGCGCTAATTCTTCTTTCGATTTTGACCTTAAATATTGTTGATTGAACCATCTTGTTTTATCAAAATCAAACTTTGCTCCTGCTTTTCCCACTCTCTCTAAACTGAAAGCTTCAATTAACCCTTCCATAGGGAAAATCTCTTGTGTATTCCCTGGGTTCCATCCTAAAAAGGCAAGCATATTTATAAAAGCTTCAGATATGTAACCACTCTCTCTGTATCCTGAACTAATTTCTTTTGTTTCAGGGTTCATCCACTGAATTGGAAAAACTGGGAATCCTAATCTATCCCCATCACGCTTACTTAATTTTCCGTTTCCATCTGGCTTTAGTATCAAAGGTAAATGTGCAAATTGTGGCATTGCATTTTCCCACCCTAAATATCGGTATAATAAAACATGTAAAGGGGCTGATGGCAACCACTCCTCCCCTCTTATTACATGGGAAATTTTCATCATATAATCATCAACCACATTTGCCAAATGATAAGTTGGCATACCATCCGATTTAAAGATAACTTTATCATCCATATTATTGGTATTTACTACAACCCAACCTCTTATAATATCATTTAGTTTTACCTCTTCATTTCTAGGCATTTTTATACGAATAACATATGCCTCTCCTGCGTACATTCTTTTTTTCACCTCATCTTCTGATAGGGCTAAAGAATTTTGCATTGTAGTACGCGTTACTGCATTGTATTGTGGTGAAGGAACGCCTTCCGCTTTCATTCTCTCTCGCATTGCAATTAACTCTTCTGTAGTATCAAAAGCATAATAAGCAAAACCATCATTTACCAATTGTTCAGCATAAGGCAAATATAACTCCTTTCTTTCCGATTGCTTATAAGGTCCAAAATCTCCCCCAGCAACAACTGATTCATCAAATTCAATGCCACACCATTTTAAAGATTCAATAATATATTGTTCGGCTCCTTCTACAAATCTTGCTTGATCGGTATCTTCAATGCGCAAAATCATCTTCCCACCTTTATTTTTGGCAAAAAGGTAATTATAAAGAGCTGTTCTTACCCCTCCAATATGTAATGGTCCTGTCGGACTTGGTGCAAATCGAACTCTTACTTCTGACATTGTATTTTATTTTTCGGTTGCAAAGATAAGATTTATCAAGTAATATAGTTTTATGAAAAGCCGTTAAAAATTGTACTTTTGCAATGATGAATATTGAACCTAAAATAGAACTGTTTGAAAAACTGAATAAATTCGTTAAACGATTTTATATCAATCAGCTAATTAAAGGGGGAATTTATTCTTTAGCGGTACTGATTATCTTCTTTATTCTTTTTTCCACTATTGAGTATTTCACGCAATTTGGAGTAGGAAGTCGGACCTTTTTATTCTGGACTTATCTTACTGTTAATGCACTAATTGCTATAATATATATTCTTATTCCTTTACTTCATTTGTTAAGTTTCGGAAAAATATTAAGCCATAAACAAGCAGCAAAAATTATCGGAACTCATTTTACTGAAATTGGAGATAAGCTGCTAAATATTCTGGAATTACACGATATGAGTGCGACTGAAAATGCATTAATAAATGCGAGTATTCAGCAAAAAATAAACGATATAAAACCCATTTCATTTGGGAGTGCAATTAATTATTCTGATAATAAGAAATATACAAAATGGATACTTATTCCTCTTTCAATAATCTTATTTTTCATCATTTCTGGGAAACAATACATACTTACCGAAAGTTCAGCCAGAATACTGAAGCACAATACTTTTTTTGAACCTAAAGCACCATTCCAATACCTTATTTTAAACCCTAAATTAGAAGTAATTCAATTTGAAGATTATAAGCTAGCGATAGAGATAACAGGAAATGAAATTCCTAGCGAAGTATTCATCCAATCAAATGGTAATTCATTTCATTTTAAAAAAAATAGTAATACAACTTTTGAATACATTTTTAAAGGTGTAAATAATGACATTCAATTTCAATTTTTAGCAGGGGGATATAAAAGTAAAAACTATACTTTAAAAGCACTCCCACAGCCTAAAGTAGTAGATTTTATTCTGCAATTAAACTATCCAAACTACATCAAAACAAAAAATGAAACGATAAAAAATAATGGCGATATCATTATTCCTGAAGGTACTAGCGTACAATGGCAAGTGAAGTTACAAAATACAGAAACTGTCTATCTTATTTTTTCTGAAAGCAAACACGATCAAAGCACAACAAATATATTTACTTATAAAAAATCATTTTTTATTAGTACTGCGTATCAAATTATCGCCCAAAACAAACATAAGCTAAGTGATACCTTATCCTATTATATAAAAGTTATTCCTGATGCTTACCCAATAATTAATGTAAGTCAAAGTTTTGATAGTACAAATGCTCAGTTTTTGTTTAGCGGAGAAATTGAGGATGATTATCAATTGAAAAAATTGATTTTTAATTATCAAATTACGAGTAATGACACTAATCCTTTAGTCAGTCAAGAATTAACAATTAATCAACTCTCAAAAGAACTTTTCTTTTTTACTTTCAATTTTAATAATTTAAAATTAGCATCAGGGGACAAGATAACATACTATTTTGAAGTCTGGGATAATGATGGTATAAATGGATCAAAAAGCACAAAAAGCACGCGTTTTTCATACAAAGAAGTAACAAAAGAAGAGTTAATCTTAAAAACGGATGCTGAAAACGAAAAAACAAAAAGCGGACTTAACAAATCAATATCACTTGCAAATGAAATTAAAAAGGATATTGCAGAACTGAATAAATCTATTTTAGAAAAGAAAAAAATTACTTGGGAAGAGAAGCAAAAAGCTAAAGAAATCCTTAAAAAACAAAACCAATTAGAAAAACAGATTAAAGATACCCAACAAAAAAATAACGATAACCTTAAGAATAAAGAAAAATTAAACTCTTCAATACTGGAAAAGCAAAAACAACTACAGGAATTAATGAATAAAGTCCTTGATGAAGAAACCAAAAAACTCTTAAAGGAAATGGAGGAAATGATGGAAAAGGCTGATAAAGAAAAATTAAAGGAGTTACTAGATAAATTAGATGACGAAAATACCGATTTAGAAAAAGAATTAGATAGAGAGCTAGAGCTATTTAAACAATTAGAATTTGAGCAGAAAGTAGAAGAAATACTTGAAAAGATAGAAAAACTTAAAAAAGAACAGGAAGCCTTAAAAAAAGAAACTAAAGGAGGGAAATTAGAAAAAGAAGAACTTGCTAAAAAACAAGAAGAGCTGAAAAAAGAAATGGAGGAGGTGAAGAAAGACCTGCAAGATATCAGGAATAAAAATATGGAACTAGAGGATAAAAACAAAATTCCTGACACAAAAAATCAAGAAGAAACTATAAAACAAAAAATGCAAGAGAGTGAGGACGCTCTAGAAAAAGGAAAGAAAAAGAAAGCTAAAAAAGCACAAGAAGAAGCAATTAAGGAAATAGAAGAATTAGAACAGCAACTACAAAGCATGCAGCAAAGTAGCTCCGAACAGAAACCTCAAGAAGATATGGAGACTTTGAGAAAAATACTTGAAAATTTGGTAACTCTCTCTTTTAATCAGGAAGAATTAATGCTACGTGCTAATAATACCCCTAAAAATAGTGCTGAATTTATTCAGGTTGTGAAGCAACAAAACAAACTAGTTGATGATAGCAAAATTATTGAAGATTCATTATTAGCACTAAGCAAGAGAGTTGTTCAAATACAAGCAACTATCAATAAAGAGATTGCCGCTATCAATAATAATATGATAAAGTCAACAAATAAATTAGAGCAAAGACAGGTGAATAAAGCAGCCGAACACCAGCAATTTGTAATGACTTCTACTAACAACTTGGCTTTACTTTTATCAGAAATATTGGAGCAAATGCAAAAAGACTTAGAGATGCCACCTTCAAATTGCAACAAGCCAAAAAATTGCAACAAGCCAAATCCTAATTGCAAAAAACCATCTATGTCTCAGTTAAAAGATGCACAAAAAAAACTAAACAAAAAAATGAAAGAAGGGAAAAATGGAGAAAAAGGGAAGAAAGAGGAGGAGAATTCGAAAAAATTGATGCAGCTTGCAAAACAACAGGAAACTATAAGAAAACAGTTGATGGAATTGAGAGATGAACAAGGAAAAAATGGCGAAAAAGGAAAGCTTGATAAGATCCTGGAGGATATGGAAGAGAATGAAATAGATATTATCAACAATAGAATTACGCAAGAAACAATTGCACGGCAAGAAGAAATTCTTACTCGATTACTTGAAGCCGAAAAATCCGAGAGAGAGCAAGGAGAAGATGATCAACGAAAATCAACTGAATGGAAATATAATCCTAATAATACAACTGAACAATACTTGGAATATAAAAAGAAAAAACAACAGCAAGAAGAGCTTTTGAAAACAACACCTGTACAGTTAAAACCCTATTATAAAAAGAAGGTTAATACTTATTTCAACACCTTAATGAAAGAAGAAAAATGATAGATTTTCAGTACATAGAGAATGATAAACTGAGCAATACTGAAGATTTAAATTTATGGCTCAACAGTGTTATTACAGAGGAGAACATGGTGATAGGCGAACTTGTCTATGTGCTCTGTAATGATGAGTACTTACTTAAAAAAAATATCCAATTTCTAAACCATAACAATCTTACTGATGTAATTACTTTTGATTATTCTGGAGATAAAATAATAAGTGGAGATATACTTATCAGCACTGAAAGAGTAGTTGAAAACTCTAAAATATTCAATGTTAATTATTTAACTGAATTAAAT
Source organism: Flavobacteriales bacterium (assembly GCA_018645865.1). Classification (GTDB taxonomy): domain Bacteria; phylum Bacteroidota; class Bacteroidia; order Flavobacteriales; family BACL11; genus UWMA-0277. The sequence goes on along the minus strand of JABGVU010000064.1, from coordinate 54,405 downwards.
AGGGTGATGGTGCACGGTTTACTACATTTGCTCGGCTATAAAGACAAGAATGAACAAGACGCAAATACAATGCGTGAAAAAGAAAACTATTATTTAAATAAGTTTGCAAATAACTGATTATCAATATTTTTGATATTATTATAGTAAAACAATATGAAATTAGAAGAAGCATATGATGTAATAATAGTGGGAGGAGGGCATGCTGGTTGTGAAGCTGCACATGCTGCTGCAACTCTTGGCTCGAAAGTACTATTGGTAACACAAAATTTAGAAACTCTTGCACGCATGTCTTGCAACCCTGCTATGGGTGGTGTGGCAAAAGGTCAAATAATACGAGAAATTGATGCTTTAGGAGGAATGTCAGGTATAATTACTGACGCTTCAACTATTCAGTTTAGAATGCTTAATAAAAGTAAGGGGCCTGCCATGTGGAGTCCTAGGGCGCAATGCGATAGAAAAGTATTTGAGAAAGAATGGCGTAAAAGACTTGAAGGAAATAAAAATATTGATTTCTGGCAAGATACTGTAGATAATATCACTACCAAAAAAGGGGAGGTTACTGGATTAATTACTAAAATGGGAGTAGAAATATCTGCTAAAAGTGTCGTGCTATGTAACGGAACTTTCTTAAACGGACTCATTCATCTAGGTAAAAGAAATTACAAAGGAGGCCGATCAGGTGAGCCATCAGCTGAAGGAATTACAAAGCAATTAATTGATTTAGGATTCACAAGTGGAAGAATGAAAACAGGTACGCCACCACGATTAGACGGTAGAACAATTGACTATTCAGTAATTGAAGAACAAGCAGGAGACGAGAATACTGTTAATTTTTCATACATGAATAAAGAGAAAATAAAAGATCAACACTCTTGTTTTATCACATACACTTCACCAGAAGTTCATGCAATATTGCTACAAGGATTTGAAGATTCTCCAATGTTTTCAGGAAGGATACAAGGAGTAGGAGCAAGATACTGTCCTTCAATTGAACATAAAATAGACCGCTTTGCAAGCAAAGATAGACATCAGTTATTTATCGAACCAGAAGGACGGGATACTGTTGAAATCTATTTAAATGGATTCTCAACTTCACTTCCTGAATCTGTACAACTTAAAGCATTGAGAAAAATTAAAGGCCTCGAAAAAGTAAAAATGTTTAGAGCTGGATATGCTATTGAATATGATTATTTTCCACCAACACAACTTAAACATACACTAGAGACCAAGCTCGTAAATAACCTATTCTTTTGCGGTCAGATAAACGGCACTACAGGCTATGAAGAAGCTGCAGCTCAGGGGCTAATGGCAGGTATAAATGCTCATCAAAATACTCATGAAAAAGAAGAATTTATACTAAGTAGGTCTGACGCTTATATTGGTGTTCTAATAGATGATCTAATAACAAAAGGGACTGAAGAGCCATATAGAATGTTTACCTCTCGAGCTGAATACCGCTTACTTTTAAGACAGGACAATGCAGACATCAGACTTACTAGAAAAGGGTACAAATTAGGGCTTGCTAAAATTGACAGACTAGAACAGCTTGAAAAGAAAGAAATTGAAACAGCAGGACTTATTAAATTCTTAACGATACAGAGTATAGACCCAAAGGATATAAATCCTGTGTTAGAAAAACTAGGAAGTGCATTTTTAAAGCAAAAAGTTAAAATTAAAGCAGTCCTATCAAGGCCGCACATTATTTTAAAGGATCTATTAGTTTGCAAGGAATTAGATTTATACTTAAAAGAAAAAAAGTGCACAACAGAAGCTATTGAACAGGCTGAAATTGAAATAAAATATGCAGGTTATTTAAACAAAGAAAAGGAATCAGCCGAGAAGCTATCAAGACTTGAAAATATTAAAATTGCTAAAGATTTTGAATTTCACAAACTCCATTCTATATCTACTGAAGGTAGAGAAAAATTAAATGCAATACAACCTAAAACAATAGGGCAAGCATCAAGAATAAGTGGAGTTTCACCTTCTGATATTAATGTACTTTTAATATACTTAGGAAGATGATATTACTAGATAAATGCCCTATCTGCTCGGGTGGTAATTTGTTAAAGAAATTAGACTGCATAGATCACTCGACATCTAAAGAAAAGTTTACAATTGTTTCATGTGAAACATGTGACTTCTCCTTTACCAATCCAAGACCAAAAGAGAACTCGTTAGGAGAGTATTACAAATCAGACATGTACATCTCTCATACAAACAACACCAAAGGATTGTTTAATTGGATGTATCATACTGTTAGAAAATATGCAATTGGGACAAAATTGAATCTTCTTAAAAGAATATCAAAAAACAAAAATCATCTTGATATTGGATGTGGGACAGGAGAATTTTTAAGCGCTTGTAAAAATGCAGGTTATAATACAAAGGGAATAGAGCCTTCTGAGCTGGCAAGAGAACAAGCAATCAAAAAATTCAATCTTTCGGTTAGTGAAAACACCAATTTAGATCAATTTAAAAACGATCAATTTGATTCTATAAGTATGTGGCATGTTCTTGAACATGTTCCGGCACTAAACAAAACAATAGAAGAGTTTAACAGAATACTAAGTGAGAACGGTAAAGTCATTATTGCCGTTCCTAATCACAAGAGTTGGGATGCCAAATACTATAAAGAGTTCTGGGCGGGATGGGATGTGCCAATTCATTTATGGCATTTTTCAAAAATAAGTATTGAAAAATTATTTCTTAAATATAATTTTAAGCTAATAGAGAACAAGGCAATGCAATTTGATTCCTTTTATGTTTCACTACTAAGTGAAGAATTTAAAACTGGTAAGAAAAATTTTATTACTGGTTTTATAATTGGTTTAATGTCAAATATTATTGGGATTTTTACAAAAAGGGGACACTCAAGCATCATTTATGTATTTGAGAAACGAGAAACGCATTTTAAGATGTTTTAAGACAGCTAAACATCTATTCCCATAGTTTATGCTGCATAACTAAAGTTGACTCATTTAAAAAAAAAATATAATCACCTAAATATCAAATGATTATGATTTTAAGATAATATCATAACTTTGCATAAATAAAATAGAGATGAAAAAAATTATAATAGTACTTTTAGTATTTATAAACTCAAATTACGGGTTTTCACAATGCACACAAGTAACAGGCCTATACACCACAAATATTAGTTATAATAATGCTTTAGCAAATTGGACTCCTTTAGCAAATATTGATCATTATAAAATTCATTATAGAGTTTACGGAACATCTACATGGGGTAATTTGGGAAATATTGGGGGACAAGATAGTACCAGAAATCTTCCTTTACTTCAGCAAAATACTACATATGAGTGGGAAATAATGTCATTTTGTGATTCCACAAACCAAATAGCATCTTTATGGTCAGCTACAGATACTTTTACAACAATAACATTTGTCCCTTCAACATTTAATCCAGTTATTGTAAATAGTATTGACAACAATATTTGCAATACTCCAACAAATTTATCCATATTTTTAAGCCAGTCCATAAACGAACCAGATATTGGCACATCAATAATTACTTCAGATGGTGGAAATTTCAATATTCAAACTTTATCAATGGGCGATTCAGTAGGCTATGCGATAATGAATACCAACACACAAACAATATCAGCCACATTAAAAGCAGGAATTATTGCAGGGCAAAACTATGCAACAATTAATTCATATGATACCACAGGAAACTTGATAGGGTTCTTTGTTATAGAAAATATGAATGGAGGTATAAAAGTAAGCTCAACATCACCAAATGATGGAAATAACTATACTAGCGGATTCACAAGTGAGGTAAATTTTACTAATCTATTTATCAATCCAAATATTAACGGCCCTTTACATTTTTATACTGATATTCAATCCGAACTAAACGATCAATTTCATGATACAGCAACAGTGATAATTAATTGTATTAGTCAAATATCAGAAAATAGCACAGAAAATAATTTACGCTTTGAAATTTATGATTTATTAGGAAGAAAAACAAAATTTAAAGAAAATTCAGTGCTTATATATAAGTATTCAAATGGTGAAATGAGAAAAATTATTACCAAGAAAAGATAGTGACCTAGGAGGGATTCGAACCCCCAACCGTCAGAGCCGAAATCTGATATTCTATCCAGTTGAACTACTAGGCCTAAAGCGCAAAAGTAATCTTTAATTAAGTATTACAATTTTTTATCTATTAAGAAGTTATCTGATTGTATTATAGTATTATTGCTTTTATATTATGAAAAAACTATTTTTATTATTTCTTCCATTACTGATTAACGCACAAGACGTACCTATTGGTTATTGGAAAGATTACCAATCCTACACTAGCGCTAGCTACATAGCAGAAGCTGACAACAAGATTTATTGCGTAACTAATGGCGGACTCTTTTACATTAACAAAGAAGACAACACAATTAATAGAATCTCAAAAGTAACAGGCCTCTCTGATGTTGGTATAAAACAAGTGGCCTATTCTAAAGAGTTACTTATAACCATAATCACTTATGAAAATTGCAATATTGACTTATTGAAAGAAAATTCAATTATAAATATCTCTGATATAAAACACAAAGACATTTCGGGGCTAAAATCAATCAATAATATTACAGTAAAAGGCGGGATTGCTTATCTCTCAACGACATTTGGATTAGTCTTAGTTGATTTAGAAAAAGAAGAAATAAAAGATACGTATACGATAGAAAAAAATGGGAGTATCTTAGAAATCAATGATTGTGCAATTATTTATAACCTCCAAATTCTTGCCGCTACATCATTAGGACTATACGTAGGAAGTATTTCTTCTATTTTAAATGATCCAAATAATTGGCTGTTGTATGGCGGGGAGATGAGCGCTGTTAATGTAATTCGAAATGATAATATAGGATGCGTCCTTTATAGTGATAATCAAGAATCATATCTTGAGGTTTTCTATCCTCCAGAATTTAATATGCCTCTATCTACAGATCCTGGGCTAAAAAAAATAACTTATACGAATGGAGTTTTACATAAGCTATATGAAGACAGCCTAGTTCTTACTAATAATGGTTCCAATGCAATAGCTTCAATAACAGATGAAAAAATAATTAATACTAATTATTCTATTTCTGACTCTGATAATACTATGTGGCTAGCAGATTCTATAACTGGTCTTTTAAAATTTAAAAACTACGAGTATCAAGAAAGTTTTATTCCTGAAGGTCCAGCTAGGAATGATGTTTATAGTTTAGAATTTGCTGAAAATAAATTATATCAATGCCATGGAGGGCATGCTAATTTTGGATTAAATGCATTAATTAATGATGGAGCTTCAATAAAAGATGAGTATGATGATTGGGAAAATTATGATTTCTATACGCTTGGTAATGCAAGAGATATTCTAGAGGTTGCCGTTAGAAATGAAACAGAATATTACGCTTCATGGTACGATGGAATAACTGAAATAAAAGATGGAAAATTAATTACAAAGCATGGTTATAGCAATACAAATGGAGTGCTGGACACAGCATACTATTCCAACAATAGAATAAGAATTTCTGACTTAAAATTTGATAATGATGGGAATTTATGGGGATTAAGCTCAGAAGTAAACCATCCTTTATTTGTTAAAACAAAGAATGGAGAATGGTATTCATTCACAATGCATCAAAGCCAAGTAGATTTATTTTTTGATGATTTATTAATTGATAGTTACAATCAAAAATGGGGGATATTAGGCAGGGGAGCAGGAGTATTTGTATACAGCCACAACAATACTATTGAAAACTTTACAGATGATCAATACAAATTATTAAACACAAATGTAGGTAACGGTAATCTACCATCGTTACAAACTTACTCAATTGCTGAAGATTTAAACGGTGAAATTTGGGTAGGAACGGACAAAGGAATTGGTATTTTTTATAATCCTTCTTCCGTATTTTCTGGTGGTAATTTTGATGCACAACAAATCCTAATACAAGAGGAAGATTACGGACAATACTTACTTAGTGAAGAAAAGGTGAAATGCATTACTATTGATGGAGCAAATAGAAAATGGATAGGGACTGAGAAGTCAGGGGTCTTTTTATTATCAGAAGAGGGATCAGAAGAAATCCTGCACTTTACGGCTGAAAATAGCCCTTTATTTTCAAACAATATTATCGACATTGCCATTAGTTCTAAAAATGGAGAAGTATTTATTGGCACAAAAAAAGGGCTTATTTCTTATCGTTCTGATGCAACTAAAGGAGCGTCAACACAAGGGAAAACTCATGTATTCCCTAACCCCGTTAGAGAATCATATAGCGGACCAATAGCTATAAAAGGATTAGTTTCTGATGCTAATATAAAAATTACTGACATTGACGGTAATTTAGTTTTTGAAGGCTTTGCTAAAGGAGGGCAAGCGCTCTGGAATGGGAAAAACAAAAATGGGGAAAGAGCTTCTACTGGCGTATATCTAGTATTCAGTACTGACATTAATGGTATAGAAAAAACAGTAAGTAAGATACTGTTTATTCACTAATGAAGTATAGTAGTAGGGCAATAGCACTCAGCTGTATTAAATATGGAGAAAACTCTATAATTGCTAAGATTTTTACAGAAGAAAAAGGCCTTCAAAGTTTTATTGTAAAGAGAGTAAGAGCTAAGAAAGCAAAAAAAAAACTTGGTTTTTTTCAATCATTGCAATTACTTACTATAAATGCAACTCATCTACCTAAAAACAACCTGCAATACATTAGCGAAATCGCTTTAGAACACACTCAAATTACTAATGGCATTGATATGAAAAAGAATTTTCTTTGCATATTTGTTGCTGAAGTAATTTCGAAAGTTTTATTAGAAACTGAAAAAGATAAAGAACTATTCAAATTTATTTGGGAGTTAAAAATTGACCTAAATAATTTAGAAAAAATTAATCCAAACTTTGCCTTAATATTTTTAATTCGACTTTCAGAATGCCTTGGTTTTTTACCTTCTAAAGAAGAAATAAATGGAGTATACTTTAATATGAAACTAGGGCAATTTACAAACAACGAACAACAGTTAAATTACAATGTTGAAAAAGATAATTCAATCTATTTAAGAGAATTACTTGAAAATAAAGATGTTAATATCCCATATCAAAATAGAAATCAAATTTTATTGCATTTAATTCAATACTATAAATTACAACATCATGAGCTTAAAAATATAACCAGTCACTTAATTATTGAATCATTAAGAGCATGAAGTATATCGCAATAATACTAATTTTAATTAGTTTTAAAATTGGCGCACAAGAAATTACTATTAAAGATATACTTACACAACATCCAATAGAAGGAGTTAGTGTAAGTTCAAAAAACAACAATACAGGAGTAATCAGCAATAATAAAGGAACTATCAAACTATACTCGTTCAAAAGAAATGATACTTTATTAATTCAACATTTAACATATCAAAACCTTCGCATAGCAAAAAAAGACATTCAAAATAATATTATCTTTTTAGTTTTAAAAACACATACATTGGATAATGTAGAAATAAACGATTCAAAGCAAATACACTTTAAAGAAACATCAATTTTCACAAAAATAAATGCAATTAAAATTGCTAATGCTCAAAGCGCACAGACAAGTGATTTACTAGAAAAAACTATGGGCTTAAGTATTCAAAAAAGTCAGAATGGAGGGGGCAGTCCAAACTTAAGAGGCATGGAAGCTAATAGGTTATTAATAATTGTTGACGGTATAGCTTTGAACAATACTATTTTTAGAAGTGGACACCTTCAAAATACGGCAACAATTAATCCTTTTTTCTTAAATAGTTCTGAAGTATTGTTTGGCCCATCAGCAGTTGCGTTTGGAAATGGAGCTATGAGTGGAGCAATTATTTTCACAACTAAACGCCCTAAAAATAACGGAGGCAATCATTTCGTACAACAATACGAAAGCAGTTCAAAAGCTGTATTTACTTCCTTAACATCAAATTATAAACTAGGAAAAAGTATTAATATTAGTGGTTTTTCCATTAAATCTTATGACAATTTGAGGATGGGGAATAATAGAAAACATGGCTTTTTAGATTGGGGAAATGAATTTACAATAGTAGAAAATAATATTCAAAAAGAAACAGCATATCAACAAGTTGATTTTTTTCATAAAACCTTATTTCAATTAACAAAAAATAACTTTTTGCTTTTTAACTCTCAGTTTTCTACATCATCAAATATTAACCGATTTGATAAATTAAATGACCTAAAAGATGGAGAAAATAAATATCTATCTTGGTACTATGGCCCACAAAAAAGAATACTTCAAAGCGTACGACTAAAAAACTATAAGCACACTTTATTTTCTAATGAAGCAGTGTTTACGGCTTCCTTTCAGGATGTTAAAGAATCCAGACACAAGCAAAAACAAGCAGCCCATTTATTAAATAACAGAACTGAATCGCTTCAGATTTTTGATTTAAAAGCTGATATATTCAAACAAGTCAGTAAGTTGAAAATAAACTATGGATTTGACACTAGATTTCAACAATTAGAATCTACTGCCAACCTATCATCTAATAACAATATTTACTACAACACGAGTAGGTATCCTGATGGAGGTACAAATGTACTGAACAATGCTATATATCTACAACTAAATTTTCAAGGCCTAAAAAATATAGATATCCTTTTAGGAACTAGATACAATATTAATTCATTATCTTCTAGATTACGAGATACAACAACAATAAAATTATCATTTGATGAAATCCTTGTAGAAAATAAATCTTTATCTAATTCAGTTCAAATGCATTATAAAGCCAGTAAGAATTTTACTTTCAATGCATCAATTTCAAATGGATTTAGAAATCCAAATACAGATGATATTGGAAAGATTTTTTCAAAGGATGATATTTCTGTTATATTGCCAAACAATCAATTATCTCCTGAAAAATCATTTAACTTTGAAACCGGATTAGTTGCCAATTTTAATAACCAGATTACTTTTCAATTACAAGTATTCCAAACCCGAATTATTGATGCTATTGAAAGAAGGTATGCTAAGTTAAATGGAAATGATTCAATCATTTATGATGGCGAAATGATGAAGATAATGATGAATCAAAATATAGGAAAGGCAACTATTAGTGGAGTTAATTTTGTTTATCACATAAATCTGACAAAAAGACTCAGCCACAATGGTTCAATAAATATTTTAAAAGGAGAGGCGAGCGATAAACTCCCTCTAGCTCATATTCCACCAAAAAATATTATTAATGAATTAAATTATAGTATAAGAAATCAGATTATCAGTTTTAGTGTGTATTATAATGGAATTAAAAAAATTGAGGATTATGATCTATCAGGAGTTGATAATCTAGAGGAAGCAACACGAATTGGGAATCCATCATGGTACACTCTAAATTTAAAACACAAAATTATCATTGATAAAAACTTAACTTTTATAACTGGTATTTATAATATTACAGACACTCATTACAAAACTTTTGGCTCAGGAATTAGCGCTGGTGGCAGAAATTTTTCACTATCTTTACAAGCCAAATTTTAAACATTAATTATGAACAGCTTATACTTAACTATTATTTTTTGCTTTTTTAATATTATTAGCTTTTCTCAAATATGGGAAGATGAATTATTAAAAACAAATCCAACCCCAACAATTCAAGAAAAAAGCATTGCTTTTGAAGAATATCGAGATATACATCCCTACACTAAAGGAAACGGGTTTAAACCTTATGCTAGAGAAATGGATTTCATTTTAAAAAGAAGTTCTGAGGGAGAAAAGTTTAAGGCAGATGCTTTATTTAAAGAATGGGAAAAGATACAAAATAAAAATTCTTATTCAAAAGCAAATACTCAATCTAATTGGATATCAAAAGGGCCAATTAATACGCCTATCATTCTCTCTAACTTAAAAAAGAGAGGTAACGGTAGGGTAAATTGTATTGCTTTTGATCCAATTAATCCAGATATAATTTGGATAGGATCCCCAGCTGGAGGATTATGGAAATCAGTTGACGGGGGAAATAATTGGACAACAAATACTGATAACTTACCTGTAATAGGTGTTTCGTCAATTGCTATTGATCCAACGAATACGCAAAATATGCTTATTGTAACTGGTGATGCTCATGCAACAGACACATATAGTATTGGAATTTTAAAATCAACTGATGGTGGGAATTCATGGAATACAACAAGTTTAAGCTATAACATCAGTCAAGAAAAAAGAATTAATAAAGTAATTATTAACCCAGTATACCCTGATTCTGTTTTTGCAGCAACTAATGACAATATTATGATAAGTACTGATGCTGGAGCAAATTGGCAAACAGTAGGGCTCGGAGGGAGGTGGCGTGATATAGAATTTAAACCGGGAACTCCATCAACTATTTATGCAGCTAAACAATCAAGTGGAGGTTCAAATGTTTACAGGACAACTGATGGTGGTGCAAATTGGAACGTAATAAATAATGGAGTTGCTTCAAGTGGAAAATATCGCCCTTTAATTGCTGTTACTCCTGATAATCCTGAAGTGATTTATGCTCTTTATTCTGCTTCTGATTATAGTTTCCATGGATTATACAAATCTTCTGATGCTGGAAACAATTGGACGCTACAATCAAATAGCCCAAATATTTTAGGGAGAGATACTGACGGTACAAGTACCGGTGGTCAGTCTTGGTATGACCTAAGTCTAGCGGTTTCAACAAATGATGAGAATTTACTTTATGTTGGTGGTATAAACCTTTGGAAAACAATTGACGGAGGACAAGCATGGACTATTAATGCAAGCAGTGGAAATGGTAGTAATTATTCTTATATGCATGTCGATCAACATGCTGCTGAGTTTAATCCTCTTACTCATGTAGCTTATGCAGGAAATGATGGTGGTTTTTATAAATACATGGAAAACTTAAATAACTGGGTAGATATTTCTGATGGATTAGAAATATCTCAATTTTATAACTTAGGATTATCAAAATCTAACCCCAATAGACTAGTTGCAGGAGCACAAGATAATGGAACGGAAATGCTTACAAATAGCACATGGGATGCAATTATGGGAGGTGATGGAATGGAATGTAAAATTGATCATTATGATGATGATATTATATATGCTGAATATCAATATGGAGGCTTACGCAAAACTTACACTGCAGGTTATGGTGGAAATCCATGGACAAATCCATGGACAAATATAAAACCAGTAAGTTATGAGGGTGGATGGAATACCCCTTACGAAATGCACAGCAGTAATAATAATTTAATTGTTATTGGCTATGATGAAGTGTATAGATCAGAAACTGCTGGAGCAATATGGGATTCCATATCTTATAATGTAAGTGGAGGGCAGGCTTTGAGGTCAATTGCGTTAGCCCCTTCAGATGAAGATTATGTATATGCAGCAACTTATACTAGTATTAAAGTAACAAAAGATGCTGGAGCTACATGGGTAAATATAAAGCCAGGAATACCAAACTATAATATTACTGATGTTACAGTTGCAAATAATAATCCCGATAGAGTTTGGGTAACTTTATCTCAATATAATAGTAGTCATAAAATTTACGAATCAATTGATGGAGGAACAAACTGGATAAATATTACCGCAACTGGATTACCAAATTTACCCGTAAATTGTATTGTCTACCAGGCAGGTACAAATGATGATTTATATGTTGGGACTGATGTTGGCGTTTATTATAAAAATAATACTCTGACTGATTGGATTCCATTTATGAATGGTTTACCTAATGTAATTGTTAATGAGCTAGAAATCCATTATGACCAAGGCACAATTAGTGCAGCTACCTTCGGTAGAGGAGTGTGGGAAAGTACGCTAAATACACAGCCTCTTTCTATTTCTGAAAATAACATTAAAAGTTTTGACATCTATCCTAACCCAGCAACAGAACAAATAACAATGAATATTACTAGTAATATAATAAATAATTTAACCGCAACAATCTATAGTATAACGGGGCAATCTATTCTTGAAAAAGAAGTAAGTAGCAGATCAACTATAATAAATACTAATAATCTTGCAAAAGGATGTTACATTTTACAGTTAAGTAATAAAAAAGGTGGCTCAGTTACAATAAGAAAAAAGCTAATTATAAAATAGCTTCAAACGTTTTTATATATTTTCTTTTTCTTTCATTTGGAGCAAAAATAAGACCCGCTGTTACAACTACTTTTTTATTAATAAAATAAGTTTTTAGAAGGAACGCCCCCCCCATAAAGCCTCCATTTAATTTCCATAATCCTCTAAAAACATTTTCAGAGTAGATAGGAGAAAACATATCTTCTATTTTCACATATTGACCTTGCTTAGCCCCAAGTAGATATTTGCTAAAAATGCTATCTGTTTTTTGTAATACTTCTTGTTGAAGGTTAATCGCTTTTGGTTCAAATGAAAAAACAAACAAATGTTTTATTTCCTCTTGTTTTTCTGGGTTATAAATTGCCCAAAATAGAGCTGCTGTATCTTTAATAATTGTGTATTCTGAAGGTATTAAAATTTCAATATTAAATTGTTTCTTAATATGTTTCTCTTGTTTTTTTTGAGATGATTTTGAAATATTAGTTCTTAAAATCTTAATTTCCCTAAACTCAAAAATTGCCTTTACTTTATTTAAGTCTATTGATAATTTATCATCCTGATCCTTAAATTCCAACTGTACGACTAGCTGGCCATTAGCCCACTTATCCTGTTGATTGCTAGTGAGTACATTTTTGGCAATAATTACAATATTCTTATGCGTCTTTAAAATAGATTTAAACTCACTATGATTTACTTGTATTACTTTAAAAGAAGATTCGTCTTGTGTTAAGCCCTGAATAGGCACTCCAAAAGTTCTAAAAGCAATATCTTTAACTTGATTATCCCAAAGTAGATCGTCAACTACAAAAATAACTTCTGACAAAATTCCAGTTGAGTCAGGCAAAGTCTTTATTCCATCAGAACAAGCACTCAAAACAAATAGAACGACAATTAAATTTCTCATCAGGAAGTTGGTAATAAAATTGTAGTTCCTGGTTTTAAATTATCGTTTTCCATATTATTTAAAGCTTTAATTTTCCCAACACTTAATCCATTATATTTTTGAGCAATATCCCAAAGCGTATCACCTTTTTGAATAATATATTCATTATTCCCTGAAATCTTTTTTTCAGTTTTTAAAAGCTTTTCTTTATTGACATAAATAATTAATTTATCACCTATATCTAATTTAGTTGACTTTAACTTATTCCATTCCTTAATCTCATAAACATGTACATTATGTGCTTTTGCAATTCTTCCTAAATAATCGCCTTTATCAACTTTATAGACAATGCGCTCTTCATTAATTAATATTTCCTTATTCTCAACAGCATCAATAAAAGCATAATTAGCTGTTTCATTAAGCTTAAAATCATGCACAGCATTACTTGGAAAAGTTAATATAGCCCCCTTAGGAAAAATTGATTTTTTATAAGCTGGATTTAAGTAATTTATGGTTTGTTCATTAATACATAATAATTCTTTCAATACCTTTAATTCAACTTCCTTCTTAAGAATAAACGTATCAATATCGTTAAAATTAATTTTAGAATTTTTAATAGTAATATCGTGTTCATTTGCATACTGCATTGCGTAATTTACCGCAATGAAAGTAGGCACATAATTTCTTGTCTCTTTTCGTAGATGAGGATATAACTCCCAAAAATTAGAAGAACCAACACTTGCAATTTTTCGTTGTAAATAACCTGGGCCACCATTATATGCTGCTAAAACCAAATTCCAATCACCAAAAGTATCATATAGGCTTATAAAATATTCACAAGCTGATTTAGTTGCTTTTAGAGGGTCCTGTCTTTCATCCATATAAGAAGTCACTTCTAGGCCATATTGTTTTCCTGTTAAGTACATGAATTGCCATAATCCAGAAGCGCCAGATCGCGAACGAGCTTTAGGATTAAGAGCCGACTCAACAATAGCTAAATATTTAAACTCAAGTGGCAAATTATATTGATCTAACTCCCTCTCAAACATTGGGAAATAATACGGAGTTAAACCTTTCATTCTGGAAATTAAAGCTTTGTTTCTTCCTAAATAACTATCAATAAAAACTTGGACTTTATCATTATATACCAAATCCATTGGCGTGTTTTTGTCTAACTGTTGTAATCTCCAAGCGATTATATTTTCCTGTTTTATGAGATTCCTCTTTTCTTGTTTTAACTCCATGTGTTCAGATAATTCAGTAATACTATCGACGCTAACTTTATCAACATTTAATAAACTATCCTGATTTGCAAAAGCAAAAATGGGTGTTATTAGAAAAATAATTATAATTCTTTTCATAATACAAACTTGAGATTAAATACAACAACTATTATATGCCATCAATTTCAATTATTAACTATATTATGTTAAAGAAAATTGGCGAAAATCTTATAATCAATTAAATATAAGTTGTTTATTCATTATTTGACATAAAAAATCTAAAATACCTTATCTTTGCACGTATACAAATGAGCAAAACTAATATATATCCACAAGGTCCACTATTGAGTAACATTAATAGTCCAGATGATTTGCGAAAGTTAAATGAAAATCAACTGGAACAAATTTGCAGCGAACTAAGGCAATATATTATTGATATTGTATCAGAAAAAGGGGGGCATTTTGGTGCTAGTTTGGGTGTTGTTGAATTAACCGTTGCGTTGCATTATGTTTTTAATACTCCTTCAGACCAGTTGGTTTGGGATGTTGGACATCAAGCTTATGGTCATAAAATTCTTACTGGCCGAAAAGAACAATTCCCAACAAATAGAATTTATAACGGGTTAAGTGGTTTCCCAAAAAGAAGCGAAAGTGTTTATGATACTTTTGGAGTAGGACATTCCTCTACCTCAATTTCTGCAGCACTTGGAATGGCTATGGCTTCTAAAGTTAATTGCGAAAAAAACAAGCAACATATTGCGGTAATTGGTGATGGATCTATGACTGCTGGGATCGCTTTTGAGGCTTTAAATCACGCTGGTTCTGAAAACTTAAACTTATTGGTTATTTTGAATGATAACTGTATGTCAATTGATCCTGCAGTTGGAGCTTTAAAAGAATATTTAACTGATATTTCTACTTCACGAACTTATAATAAGGTCAAAAATAAAATTTGGAGAATATTAGGTAAAATCAGTCAATTTGGACCAAATGCACAAGGGGTAGTAAAAAAAGTTGAAAAAGTAATTAAATCAACTTTAATAGGAGAAAGTAATTACTTTGAATCTTTAAATTTCAGGTATTTCGGCCCTATTGACGGGCATGAACCAAAACACTTAGTTAGCATTTTAAATGACTTAAAAGATATTCCAGGGCCTAAAATATTACACTGCCTAACAGTAAAAGGTAAGGGGTACATCCCTGCTGAAAAAGGAAACTCAACAAAATGGCATGCTCCAGGTATTTTTAATAAAGAAACAGGGGAGTTCATAGTTAAGGAAAAGAAAGAAACACCTCCAAAATACCAAGATGTATTTGGAGAGACAATAATAGAACTTGCTAAAATAAATAAACAGATTGTAGGTGTTAGTCCAGCCATGCTCTCTGGATCCTCTTTAAGCAAAATGATGGCTGAGATGCCAGAAAGAACTTTTGATGTTGGAATAGCCGAACAGCATGCAGTTACTTTCTCAGCAGGAATGGCAACGCAAGGGAAAATACCTTTTTGCAATATCTATTCCTCATTTATGCAAAGAGCTTATGATCAAGTTATTCATGATGTGGCTTTACAAAAATTAAATGTTGTTTTTTGTTTAGACAGAGGTGGATTGGTAGGAGCTGATGGGGCAACTCATCATGGATCTTATGATATTGCATTTTTCAGATGCATTCCGAATATGATTGTTTCAGCTCCTATGAATGAAAAAGAATTAAGAAACTTAATGTTTACCGCTCAATTGCCTAATCAAGGGCCTTTTTCAATACGATACCCGAGAGGGAATGGTGTTTTGATTAGTTGGAAAACACATTTTGAAGAAATTAAAATAGGAACAGGTAGAGTGGTAAAGGAAGGTGAAGAAATTGCTATTTTATCTTTTGGTCATCCTGGAAATTTTGTAGTTAAAGCCCAAGAACAATTTGAAAAAGAAGGTTTAAATATTGCTCATTATGACTTGCGATTTGCAAAACCGTTAGATGAAAAGTTATTGCATAGTATTTTCCAAAAGTTTGATGAAATTATCACGATTGAAGACGGTTGTTTGCAAGGCGGGTTTGGAAGTTCTATCTTGGAATTTATGGCAAATAATGATTATCATGCTAAAGTAAAAATGCTTGGTATTCCTGACATATTCATTCATCATGGTACTCAAGAAGAATTATATCATGATTGTCATTATGATACAAAAGCAATAGTAAGTTCTGTACAGAAAATTCTAGAAAAAAATCTTATCAATCAAGTAGGATAGAGGAAAATATTGAAAAAAAGTGAGTATGAAAATTAAGGAAATTCTTCAATTAGAAGGAAACGAACAAAAAATTAATCTTAAAGGTTGGGTGAGGACTAGGAGGGGAAGTAAACATGTTTCTTTTATTGCTTTAAATGATGGTTCAACAATAAATAGTATTCAGGTTGTTGCTGAAGCTATTAATTGTGAAGAAGAGTTAGTGAAACAGATTACCACAGGTTCCTGTATAAGTGTAAATGGTAAATTAGTGTCATCCAAAGGAAGCGGACAGGCAGTTGAAATTCTTGCAAAAACTATTGAAATATTAGGAAGTGCTGATGAATACCCGCTACAACCTAAAAAACACAGCCTAGAATTTTTAAGAGGAAAAGCTCACTTACGATTTAGAACCAATACTTTTTCAGCTGTATTTAGGTTACGTCATACTTTAACTTTTGCGGTACATAAATTCTTTAATGATAAGGGGTTTTTCAATTTACATACACCAATTATTACTGGTACTGATGCAGAAGGAGCTGGAGAAATATTTCAGATAACTAACCTTGATTTAGAAAACTTACCAAAAAATGAAGAAGGGAAAATTGACTTTTCAGCAGATTTTTTTGGGAGTAAAACAAACCTTACCGTTTCAGGACAATTAGAAGCTGAATTGGGTGCTTTAGCGCTTGGGCAGGTATATACATTCGGGCCAACCTTTAGGGCTGAAAACTCTAACACTTCTAGGCATTTATCAGAATTTTGGATGATAGAACCAGAGGTTGCATTTGCTGATTTAAACGAAAATATAGATTTGGCAGAAGAATTTTTAAAGTATTGTATTCAATATTGTATTGAACACAATGCTGAGGAC
This sequence comes from Flavobacteriales bacterium, assembly GCA_018645865.1. GTDB lineage: Bacteria > Bacteroidota > Bacteroidia > Flavobacteriales > BACL11 > UWMA-0277. The sequence continues at coordinate 37,117 of JABGVU010000064.1, read as the reverse complement.
TTACGGTTTTTAGATGCCAGAATGGAGGAAGAGGAAAGTAAATTAAAAAAAGAAGAGCGCTCAGAAATGAGCTTATTAGAAAGATTACAATTTGTTATTGAAAATAATTTTGTACGCCTAACTTATCGTGAAGCAATTGATGTTTTAAGAAATTCAAAACCAAATAAGAAAAAGAAATTCCAATACCCAATTAATGGTTTTGGAGATGATTTGAAATCCGAACACGAGCGTTATTTAGTAGAAAATAAGTACAAAAAACCTGTTATCATTACAGATTACCCTAAAGGAATTAAAGCCTTTTATATGCGTATGAATGAGGATGGTGAAACCGTTAGAGCAATGGATATTCTGTTCCCAACTATAGGAGAGATTGTTGGAGGATCGCAAAGAGAAGAGCGACTAGACAAACTTCAAGAGAGAATGGAAGAAATGGATGTGTGCCAAAAGGAATTATGGTGGTACCTAGAAACGAGAAAGTTTGGCACCTGTACTCATAGTGGTTTTGGTTTAGGATTCGAACGCTTAATCATGTTTGTTACGGGAATGAAAAATATCAGAGATGTGATTCCTTTCCCCAGAACACCACAAAATGCTGAATTCTAATAGATGAACAAACAAAGGTTACAGCAAAAGCAGTATCAGAGCCTAAGCCCTCAACAGATACAATTTTTAGGGCTTTTGCAAATACCTATTGTCGCATTAGAAAAACGGATTGAAGAAGAACTAGAAGAAAATCCTGCACTAGAAGAAGAGGAGCAAGAAGAAATAAATCTTTCGGAAAGAAGCTTCCAACAATATAATAGTGATGATATTCAATTTCAGATTGAAGATAAATCAGAAAGTTTAAGTGATTACTTGGGTCAGCAATTAATTGCACTTGACATTGACGAAAACCAGTTATTTCTAGTCAATTATCTTATTAATAGCCTTGATGACAATGGGTTTTTAAACAGAGATTTACATTCAATAACAAGTGACTTACTCATTAGTAATAATTTTGAGATTAATGAACAGCAATTCAATAATGCACTTGCAATAGTTCAGCAGCTTGAACCGTTTGGAGTAGGAGCAAAGAATTTGCAAGAATGCCTACTGATACAACTTAAGCACAAACACCCAGAAAAAGAAATAGAAAAAGAAATTCTTAGTAATTATTACATCCCTTTTAGCAACAAAAACTTTGAACATTTAGCCAAACACCTTGAGGTTGATTTTAATACTCTTAAAAAAGCATACTCTACAATTGAATCCCTTAACCCAATGCCGGGAAATGGGTTTTCAAAAAATACAAAAGGAATCGCTTATGTTTACCCTGATTTTAGCATTGCAATTGCTGATGGTAAACTAGAGCTGAAACTAAATAATAGTAATATAAAACCAATAAAGGTAAGTTCATACTATCAAAACATGCTAAAAGAAACTGAGGATGAAGCTACCAAGAAATTTTTAGTTGATAAATTAGAAAAGGCAAATTGGTTTAAAGATGCAATTGCAAAAAGAAATGATACCTTAAAAAATGTTGTTACTGCTATATTAGGAATACAAGAATCTTACTTTATTTCTGGAAATGAGAAGGAGTTGAAACCCATGAAACTAGCCGATATTGCTCAAATCGTAAATATGGATATTTCAACTATTTCAAGAGTGAGTAACTCTAAATATATCGCAACTCATTTTGGTACTTTTAAACTGAAAGAACTTTTTTCAGAAGCCTATAGAAAAGATAATGGGGAACTCATTTCAACTAAAGAAATAAAAACAAGATTACAAGAAATAATAGCATCAGAAGATAAAATTAACCCTTTTACTGACGAAAAATTGGCCGAACTACTTGGGAAAGATGATTATCATATTGCCAGAAGAACAGTAGCAAAATACCGAGAAAATTTAAACATTCAGATTGCAAAATTAAGAAGAAAACTATAATGAAATTAACACAACTTATTTCTATCCTTTTGCACCCAATTTTCATGCCTTTATTAGCTCTACACTTAACTTTACTTGTATTACCTTCACTTGCCTTCACCCTTAGCCATAATCTATTCCTTATCTATGGTATTCTTATTTTTAGTACTATGGTTTTGCCTTTAATAAGTATTTTTTGGCTTATGCAAAAAGAAAAAGTAAGCTCACTAGAAATGAGCAGCCATAAAGAGCGCTCATTACCACTTTTTAAAACAGTTATCTGGATGTCATTTGGCTACTATTTACTTCAGAACTTACTCTTTTACACTCCAATATTAAAAGCTGAATTATTAGGAGCAATAATTATAGTTCTGCTTGCAGCTATCATCTCAAAATTTTGGAAAATAAGTTTGCACTTATTGGGTATAGGTGGGGTGGTAGGTGTTTTTATAGTGCTACAAATAATTCATGGTGATTTTCTTTACCTACTACTATTGTTTATTCTGCTTTCGGGTTTGCTTGGGGTGGCTAGGATAAAACAAAAAGCACATAATTATGCACAAGTTTATGCAGGATTTTTAGTGGGATTAAGTGTGGAACTAATCACACTACTCGTCTATTAATTTTATATCAATAATTTCAATCCTACGCTCTAAAATTGCGTCCAGACTATATATTGAGTTAAGCCTATCATTAGGGTTATCGCTTACTTTTTTTGTGGACTTACTTTCCCCTAAAGGCAACTCAATAATTTGTAAAAACCCAGAATTAAGAAAAGGTGAAAACAACATATTATCATAGAATCTTAAATAATTTATAAAAGACTGAATCCTTCTTTTTGATAGATTGATATTATATTCCTTTTTATGCAATGGGCTTGAAAAACCTTTAACATGTAATTGTATTTTTTTTCCTAGCTTTAAATCATCTAAAATATGAGAGAAAATACGCTTTAGCTTATTGAAGTTTCCTTTTAAAGAATCTTCAAAAAACTTGGTTAAGTTAGGCGAGTATAAATTGTATGTTCCTTCCATTTTAAAATAGGAAATATAAGCATCCTTATAGGTTTTAGCAGTTGTAATACTCATAGTGCAACAATCAGGTTCATCATTATGGAAATATAATTTTAGGGGCAAGTATTGGATAATAGGCGAAATACTTTCAGGCTCTTCAATCACAGGTTCTTCTATCTCAAAAGAAAAAATATCATTGCAACAAAACTCATTGGAAGTGTATAGTGCTCCTTTACGATTAGAAGAAAAATAACCTGTTGTTTGGGTATAAAAAGAAAGGTACATTTCGTCTTGCTTAGTGTTAAGTTGCATTGCATTAATCGGTTTATCCCACAAATTTAATTTTCCATTTGCAGTATAAATATCAAATTCTCCTACACCATCTTTTCTGTTAGATGAAAAATATAAAACTTCCTCAAACGAATTAAAGAAAGGAGTTATCTCATCAAATTCTGAATTAATTTTATCTCCCGCATTAATAGGGATGCCATACTTTCCATCTTTATTAATTATACTTAACCATATATCCATTCCGCCAAAACCACCTTTTCTGTTAGAAACAAAGTACATCACTTTTTGCTGATTATGAATTGCAATATGAGGTTGAGTATTTGTTGAGTTTACCAAATTTATATTGCTGTTTAATTCTTCTGTTATTTGCTTTTTATAATTCCTAAGTGCAATTTTACAATTCCCTTGATCATCACAGACGCTAAAATAAAAAACCAACTCGTTTTTTGGAAAATGACTATTGGCAGTTGAATACGAATTTCCTAAATTAATATACTTTCCTTTTTGCCATTTCCCGTCCTTAAGCATGCTTGAAAAAATAGCGGACTGATATATATCTTCTGGCAAAGCTGAAGAAGTGTAATAAGCTGTATTCTCATCAATTTGAACAAAATTAAGTTCGGGACCATAGGTATTAACATTGCCTAGCAAATGGTTAATAGTAACCCCTTGAGAAAAGGTAAGTGTTGGAAAAAATAGGAGGAGGATTATTCTTTTCATTATAAATATTTTGGGCAAATTTCTTGTTCAACAATTTTTATCTTTTTCGCGCTCTTCCACTGGTAGACCAATACAAATTCAAAGCCTCCTTTATTATTACTTGCATTGGTCAAACTTGAAGTATTTACATCATAACTTACAACACACGATAATCCTTCAATTTCAGCACCAAAATAAAGAATAAGAGCGTCATTAAAACGATCAGCAATTCCTGATTTTAAAAGAATCTCTTTTTCTCCTTCCAATAAATAATTAACACCACAGCCTAATAAAAATTCTTTATCTGTATCCTGATTAGAAAACAATAATTTAGGCTGAATACTCAAGTTATCCGTATAGGTATAATTAAGAGTTGTATGGAAATTCATTTTTTGATGCAAACGAATTGCATCATTTTCAGTAAAGGATTGTTTGGGTTTATTAATATGGAAAAAAGCAATTCCGCTTTCCAACACCACATTTTTATTTATTCTGTTTTCGTTAGCAACCCCTATAGAAAGGTCAGGGAACATAAAGTTAAGATTATTTAAATTCTCAGTTTCGTTAAACACCAAGTCATCAAACAGAATTGATCTTTGAAAAATACCAAGCCCAGCTCCAAAACTAAATGTATTTTCCTTACTTATCGCTACACTTTTTGCGTAGGCAATGGTTAATCCTGATGTTTTAAAACGAGAATCCCCAGCAATATCATTTAGGAATTGTACTCCAATATTATGGCTTGGAAGTATTTCTTTTCGTTCCAAAGCCAAGCCAAAAGTAGTAAAGGGTATACTAACACTTGCCCATTGTGATTTTCGGTGAAGAGTTGTTTTACAATCATTGTTTTGCATTCCAACCCTTGCAGGATTTAGGGCAAAATTATTCGCTAAAAATTGAGAAAAATGAACATCCTGAGCGTTTGCAGTTATCCCAAAAAATAATATTAATATGAAAGCAATCTTTCTCATCTGATAAGGGTAATATTTCCTTTTTTAAACAAGGTTTTATTATCCAAACACTTAAGTTCCAAGTAAAAATCAAACACCTGAGGATTCAAAACTTTTCCTTTGAAACTACCATTCCAAGTTTTATAAATATCCTCAGTATAGAACACTTTTTGTCCTAAACGATTAAATATTTCTAGTTTGAAATCAGTAACTACTCCATCCTTATCCACAATAAAATAAGTGTCGTTTATTTGATCTGCATTAGGGCTAAATGCTGTTGGCACAACAATACCATTTTTATTACAAAACACATCCAACACTACTATACAAACGCTATCGGTAACACTACAATCGTAAGCATTAAACGCTCCAACAGCATAACATTCATTTTGGCTTGGCTTAACCAAAACACTATTGGCTGTACTGGTTAAATTATTCCATATGAAACTATCATCCGTTTTCACATTCACATTAGTAGATTCTCCCCTGAAAATTGTATCTCTAGTTAACCATAAAGAATCCAAAACAGGGTTGTCAAAAACTTGAATAAAAACAGAATCTTTTAATACACAGCCATCAATATTTTGAGCTACTACACTATACCACATTGAGCTGTCAGTATAACTACTAATACTGGATGAATCATTACTATAGATTATAGCTGAAGGTTCCCACAAATAAGAAATTATTGCCACACTCGGCATAAGGTTTTCAACCAATAGGAAAACACTATCACTCTGACATAAATCAAGTTCACCTACCAAGTTAATATTTATACTTTGTGCTTTCACTCTAACACTATCCATCTGCTCACAGAATCCGTCAGAAACCTTAACATAAAACATAGCAATACTTGCTACAGTCAAGCTATCATTAAGGCTTAGTGTATCCGTAAAATTAATATTAGAAGACCAAAGCACAGCAGTTCCCCCGCTATAACTTGCCTGCAATGTTATCGGATTACTGCAATAAGAAGTATCCTCACCGGCATCTAATAAAAAGTTAGGCACTACAATATTTTGCGTTAGGGTGTCAGTACAATTTCCCTTAGAAATAAGTAATTGATAAATAGCATTAGTAGGTGAGCTACAAAAAGGATTAGAAACATTTGCACTACTTAAATCAGTTCCAGGAAGCCAAAAATAAGATACTGTTGGATCGTTTACAGGAAGTAAGCCAATCTGAACTTGGTCACCCTCACATTTTACAATACTTGTAATAGTATCAGAAGAATTGGCTAAGATATATACCTGTTTTCTAATCGTGTCCGAAACATTACAAGCCCCAGGAGCAGTAGCAATTAAGGTTATTGTATAATTCCCTGGCTGGGAATAATTATGATTTGGATTTTCTAAAGTAGAATTTGTCCCTTCCCCAAAATTCCATTGATAGTTTATAGGTGTATTGGCAGTACTTAAATTTTGAAAACTGATATTTGTATCACAACCTACCCAGTCAGTATTAAAGTCCGCAATAACCATAGGGAAATCAAAGTTAAATTTAAAGACTCCATTATTGCAATTCGGGCTATTATTAGTTACCGAAACTGCACCAGGGTTTGGTTCTATAGGAAAATCAGAGTTACCACCACAACCTGCACAAACTGATTGGTAAATAATTCCTTTTTTATCAAAACGACTTGTCCCCCCATCCACATGTTCATTGCTTTGGCTTCCTCCAAAATAGGTAGCATAAATCATGCTGCTTAAAGCATCATCAACTACCATTAAATAAAAATCATTTCCATCAGTTTTTGATTGAAAAGCAGGAAAACTTACCGGCAAATTAAGTGTTGACAATGGCCCTCCTAAATTTGACCCCCAACCTGAAAGATAAATCTTGTCGCAAATATCAACCAAAAAAGCGGTTGGCGAAATATCAGGGGTGCCCTTACCTGTACCCACAACAGTTGCTCGTAAAATACTTGCTAAATCCTTAGTAAATACCGCAATAAATTGCCCCCCCCCGCTTTCAAAATAAGTTGCATTCTGCACTAAAGTTAAAGCACTTGCTTTTGTTTGTCCAAACAAATAAACTGCCCCTGTACTGCCAATTTCTACAAAATACGATTGGTCATATGTTGGAGAACCATACAAAGAAGAGTAAAGGACCTGATTTCCATTTGAACTAATTAAACTTATAAAAGCATCTGCTTTTAAGGTGTCCTGATGGAGTGTTTGATAAGCATTAGATGTTGTTGGGAAACTAACAGAAGCCGTTCCTCCTGTCACATAAATATTATCATCTTTATCCAATGCTAAAGAATAAATAGCATCAGCAGCATTTTCTCCTAAATAGGAACTCCAAATAACTGAGGAAAGTTGATTATCCATCTTAACGATACAACCTTCTTGACCTCCTTTATTTGTATTCTGGAAACCACCAACAATTGGAAAATCAGTAGACTGTGTACAAGTAGCAATGTAGATGTTATTATTCTGATCAATATCAATTTCTCCCCTAACCTCATCAGCATAATTAAACTTTAATTTGGGAGCCGTATTTAACCCGTCATTATCTGACCCTCCCAAAAAAGTGGAAGCCAATAAATTCCCTCCATTAGTATTTAATCTTGATACAAAAATATCAGATCCATCAGGGAAACTCACCCCAATACCCAAAGTTGATAATGCTGGCCCTCCACTAAAATTTGGCTGATATGATAAGGTTGTAGTTGGGAAATCAGCAGATCCAGTTGTTCCGAAAATAAATAATTCATCAGCACTATTGACAATCATACTATGGGGTAATTCATCTTTTGTTCCGCCCAAATAAGTAGAGTAAATTCTGATTGTACCACTAGTATCATACTTAGTTATTGCCACATCAGTACCGCCGGCAGAATTGGCGTAGTTAAGTTGATAAGCCCCTAAAGTGGTAGGGTATCCTATTCCAAAAGAAGTACTTCCACTATACAAGAAACCAAAATCATCATATGTAGCGGTATAGCCGAAATTATCTGTTGTAGAGCCAGAATAGGTGGAGAATTCCAAAACAGGATCAATTACTAAAGGATAGTTTCTATTGTAATCATCTGGGAAATCAAACGAAAGAATATTGTTTTTTAAATGATAAACACACGCCACCTCAATTTCAATACCCTCTATAATTTGGTAAGCATAAGGACGATATTCAACAATACTATTTACACTAGTATTGATAATCAGATTTCCGTTACTAATCTTAATATGACTAAGCCCTTGATATCGCAATTTGATTGCTTTCTCGTTAGCCAATTTATCAAGATACAGTTCATATTTTAACTTATCATCATTAACAAATAAATACAAATCAACACCTTGATAAATGCTTTTTTGGATTTGACGTTTATAGGATTTAACCCCTGATTTCCAAGTTAATTTATCGCCTAAATAATAGTTTTCAAAGAAACTGTTCTCTTCCTCCAATTCAATATTAGGATCAGTATTTGCATTAAGGAATGAAACAGAATAAGCATGTGCATCAACCCTATGGTCAGATGCTAAACCATCATGAATATCTGCTACTTGCTTTCCACTATAAAAAGCATAAGTAAGTTTTGCCTTTTCAACATATAAAGCCCCAGAAGGAAGGTTTGTTTTTGAGATTATAGCTTTTGGGAATTGACCTTTATTTTCAATAAAAGTATTTTGTGCATTTGTCAGAAAAAAAAACATAACAAAGAGTAAGGTAAACAACTGCTTTAATATATATTTTTTAGATTCCATCACATTTTTTAATTCATCAGAATTTGCATTAAACTATCTTTAGCTAACATGTACGCTTCTCGATTTTCCTTTTTTATAGGATCCCCAGGTGGTAGTTTTTGTTTAAACGGATCAACCTGCTTACCATTTTTCCAGAAACGATAACAAACATGAGGTCCAGTTGCTAGACCTGTACTTCCTACATAACCAATAATATCACGTTGCTTCACAAATACGCCTTTTCGTATTCCAGGTTTTATTTTTGACATATGTAAATACTGAGTTGTATAGGTCCCATTATGCCTTACTTTTACATAATTACCATTGTTCTTTGTATAAGTTGCAGCTATAATTGTTCCGTTTGCAGTCGACCAAATAGGGGTGCCTTTTTCCGCTGCATAATCAGTACCAAAATGCCCTTTCCATCTTCCTGTTACCGGATGTTTTCTTCTTTTACTATAGCGAGAAGAAATACGCTTGTAATCTACAGGAGCCATTAAGAATGCTTTACGCAAGGTTTTACCTTGTTCGTCATAATAATCGCCAAAATTCTCACTTTCCTTATAATAAAAAGAATAAAAATCTTGCCCTTTATGCGTGAACTCTGCAGCCAATAACCTACCAATACCAATGTATTCCCCATCAATATACTTATCCTCATAGTATACCCTAAAGCCATCATTTTTCTGAACCTTAAAAAAATCAATTGTCCAAGCATAAATAGTTGAAAGTTCAGCTGTTAATTTAGGACTTAACTTTTGCTCCTCCATTGTTAACCAAAGAGATGATTTTATAATTCCAGAAGCGGTTTTTAATTTAACCGTTACTGGTTTTTTTCCATTATATACATCCATCTCTCCTCTTAAATCAAAAACGACATAGTTGGTTGCGTCAATTTCATAGATAAAATATTGCGCCTTTTTGGTAGAATCAGAAGCACAAATAACCGTATATTTTTTGCCTGTATTTACTCGTCTGACATCAAATATTTCTTTTGATTTTTTAACAATTTTATTGATTTCAAAATGATCAATATGGTTCAAATAAAGAATCTCCCCCATAGTTTGCCCTCTTTTTACAAAACCTTTTATAACATTGAACGAATCTACACAAATGTTATATTCATAAGAGGGTTCAACTATTTCTGCAATAGCCTCAAGCTTTTCTACCGCTTTTTTATTTTTATTTATGTTGGTTAACATAAATAGTAATGCTGTTCCCATTACTAGTATTCCAAACCATTTTTTCATCCTGCTAATTTAATATTTAAAAAAATTTTGTGATCATAATTATTCTTCAATTATTGACAAAGGATGTTTCAAATGTTTATACTCTTGCAAAACAGCTTTTATTAAGCCTGTCCATATCTTGGTTTCTACTTTTAAAAGTAGATAGTTTTTATCATCAGAGATCCATATTTTCATTTCTTCTCCATCTTCAAAAATCCTACCCTCTTGCATTTTAGGTTTAAAAACCATACAATCAACTTTACCCCATTTAGTTTTAATAATTTCATTCTTTAAATACTTAATCTCAAGAGAATAATTTTCATCATCCATAAAAATAGGAACAGAAAAAGACCCTCTATTTAAGATACTGTCTTTATTAACCGTTCTGGCATAAAAGAATGCCGATAACATGTCTTGCGTTAGAATGGGAATATTAAATATACTATCCTGAGTCACTACATTGTCATTATTATGGTTGAAATTATAATGTTGACTTATCGAGTGCCTCCCTTCTCTTACTTCTCTATTAAATACAATTGGCAGTAAGGTTGAGGTGTCAATAAATGTTTCGTAAACATCTCGAACCTTAAAAACCCAATCAAAGAAAGGAGCTGTCCTTCCTTTTCCAATAATATGAAAACTTAGTTTGTTGTTTACGGGTATAATTTCTTTAACCTCCAATTCAGCATACCCAACATTAATTGCGCCAAAAGATATTTTGTAAGCGGCATACTCACCTACATTATACGGTAAATTGGTTTGTGAAAAACCTAAAACAGAAAACAAAATAAAAGCTATGATTAAGAATAATCTCATAGCACAAAGATAGTAATTATCCTTCCTTATTCATGTATTTAGAAAATGCTAATAAATCAGCTTCCTTAAAATTATCCGCCATTATGTGTAGTCCAATTGACATCCCATTGGAATGATTTTCAATAGGAATTGAAATAGCAGGATTACCAGCAAGGTTTGCTTGTGCGGTAAAAATATCTTCCAAATACATTATTGTTGGATCAGTATGTTTTGTTCCTATTGCAAAAGGAGTATGAGGGGTCGTTGGTGAGATTACGAAATCATAATCCTTAAACATCTCATTGGTATTGTCTTGTATTAAGCGTCTAATTTTTTGTGCTTTGGTAAAATAAGCATCATGATACCCTGCACTCAACACAAAAGTACCCAGCATAATTCTTCTTTTTACCTCCTCCCCAAACCCTTCGGCTCTACTATTAATGTAAGTACTTTCAAGGTTAGTAATATTTTCACTTCTATACCCATAATGAACACCATCAAAACGTGCTAAATTAGATGATGCCTCAGCTGTTGTAATAACATAATAGGTGGGAACCAAATAATCTAAATAGGGGAAAGAAATTGGTTCAACTATATGACCCTCTTTCTTTAATTCTTCAATTTTATTTTCAATAACTTGCTTTATCTCTGGATCTAACCCTTTACTATTTAAACATTCTTTAATATAAGCAATGCGTTTTGGACTATCAATTAATGATGCTTTAGTGTATTTTTCAACTTTTCTTGTAGAAACTGTACTATCAAACTCATCTTCACCAGCAATAACTTCAAGCAGTAAAGCTGAATCCTGAACTGTATTCGTTAAAGGCCCTATCTGGTCGAATGAAGATGCGTATGCAATTAAGCCATAACGAGAGACACGAGAATATGTAGGTTTTAAACCAACAATACCACAAAATGCTGCTGGCTGTCTAATTGAACCTCCAGTATCACTTCCTAATGTAGCTAAGCAAAGCCCTGCCGCAACAGCCGCCGCTGAACCACCTGAACTTCCTCCCGCTACTTTTGTGTTATCCAGTGGATTTTTTACAGTCCCATATATCGAGTTTTCATTAGCTGAACCCATTGCGAATTCGTCACAATTTAGCCTACCAATAATTATCACATCTTCTGCTAATAATCTGTCAATAACCGTTGCGCTAAATAAAGATTCAAAACCCTCTAAAATTTTGGAAGAAGCCGAAACTTTATGACCCTTATAACACAGGTTATCTTTTATTCCAATAACCATTCCAGCCAATTTACCAGCAGTACCACTTTCTATTTTTTTATCCACCGCCAACGCATGAGACAAAGCCTCATCAGTAAAGACCTCAATAAACGCATTTAAATGCTCATTATTAGTAATAGCTTTAAGGTAGGATCTAGTAATTTCTACACAATTAGTAGTTGCAGATGAAAGTGCCGTTTGGACCTCATCAAAGGATCGAAAAATTGTCAAGGCTTAAAGGTGTTAATCTTCTTTATTATCTAACTCATCCTCAACCTCATTCTTTCCTTTTTTAAACTCACTAATACCCTTCCCAATACCTTTCATCAGTTCAGGAATTTTTTTCCCACCAAATAAAAGTAAAATAGCAAGAGCCGCAATTATAAATCCGGGATCTGCAAAGCCAAGTAGTAAAATTGATAGTATCATGATTTTAATTATTAAATTTAATATGCAAATCTATGCATTTTGATTTAATAAGCCTTAAATAACCATTTAGAAGGGTCCTGTTTGTCATAACCTTTCCAAATTTCAAAATGGAGTTCTGTTTTTTCTTCTTTTTCTTGTGTAAAAACTACCCCTAAAATCTCCTTAGCCAGCACCTTATCTCCCACCTTAACGCTTACCTCTTTTAAACCTGAATAGACACTAAAATATTTCCCGTGATTTAACAAAATTGCTTTCCCTTCTCCTTTAATAAAAAATATTCTACTAACAGTCCCTTCAAAAACAGCTCTTATATTCATATTTTCATCTGTCACAATATCAATTCCGTTATTGAATGTTTCTATTCCAGCAAGAACAGCATGCTTTTGCTTTCCATAGCCTTGTATAATTACTCCTTTTTCCAATGGCCAAGGTAATTTTCCTTTATTATTATTGAATTCTGATGACAAAGCTATTGCCTCTGGCGTTAGAGCAAAGCCTTTGTTTTTCTTTTCAGCCTCCTCTCTTGCTTTACGAATTTCGTCAGCAATTATCTTACGAATTTCTTCATTTAAATCATTTGCTCTCTTTTGCTTGTGCTTCAATTGTATCTTAAATAATTTTTCAGATTTGTTTAATCCATTGACCAATTCTTGCTTTTCTTTCTTAGTTTCATTAATAGAATTTAGTTCTTGTTTTTTAGCTACGATTAAATTCCTTTTTGATGCTGACTCCAAAACAAGTTGATTGTTATTTTTAATTAAAGCATCCTCTTTAATGGCTAAGTTTTTTTGACTTTCTATAATTTTATCGATCTGATTTTTACGAAAAGAGGCGTATTGTTTTAAATATACTAACCGCTTATACGCCTGATTAAAATCCTTAGCAGAAACAATAAATATCAAATCATTACGATGTCCTTTTTCTTTAAAACAGGTGAAAATCATCTTAGCATACTCCCTTTTTAACAATATTAGTTCTTGCTTTTCATTAAGAATTAATTGCCTAGTTTCAATAATAGATCGTTCGGTTTTTCTAATTTGCTTACTAAGTAAACTTATCTCTATATTTAAGTTTTTCAATAAGCTTTCTTTATTACTAATTTGCTTATCCAACACTCGCAAATAATTTAAGGATTCGTTTTTATTCGCCCTAGTTTTATTTAATAAATTAGTAGTATAACTTATTTCCTTTTCTATACTTGACTTCTGATCTTTAAGCTGCTTCTTAGTTTGAGAAAAAACTGACAAAGTCAGAAAAACACCAAATACCAAAAAAATGTATTTATTCTGAATCAACATAAGAGCTTGGTATTTTAAAAGGTATTTTGGGTTGCACGTCAAAAACTAATTTGGAATAGTTTAATTTTAAATTAAACACACTTTCAGAAGGCGATTTTACCAGAATCTCTAACTGTTCAGGAAAATCATTCTCAAAAATAAAGTTGCTATAGGTATATGTTAAACTCTTTTCCTTATCAATAAGAATCCCTTTCCGTATTCTGTAGAAATTAGAAATAGTATAAATATAGCCTTGCGTGCTTAATAAGAAATCATCATTGGTCTTATTAAAAGAATATTTCTTCTTTACAATTTTAGGGTTAGCCGTTATCAGTTCCTGTATTTCTTTAAAAGCAATATCTGTTTTTATTATTTTAGAAATGTGATTGATTGGTTTTACAAAATAAGTCTTGTCTGCACGATTGATATAATATATCGAATCCTTAGTTAATACTGCTCTGAACAGTTCAATACCAAAAGGGGCAGTAACAGAGGCCCAAATAAGACTATCCTTTCGAACTCTAATTGAAATTCCTAATGAAACTTCATTTTCTTTTTCAAGCGTTAAGCTAATCTCACCTTTTAACGCCAACCACTCAGTAGATTTATTCTTTGAATTTACCTTTGCAATTAATTCTTTTGCATTTTTGGGAGGTATAGAGAAATCAACCTCAGCAACATTTTTTGTAACACAGGATGATGCAAACAAAATACAAAATAAATATAGTGCTATCCTATTCATACAACTTACCTTCCTCTATTTTTTTATCTAAAAATTTACTTGGATTTCCTAGTTTTCTGGCTTTTTCCCATTCAATAATTGCATCTTCTACATTCCCTAATTGATATAAAATATCACCATAGTGTTCTACCACAACTGCACTCATATCACTCCCATTAGCCAATGATTTTTGAATCCAAATTTTTGCTTGTTCATAATCTCCTAACTCATATAAAATCCAAGCATAAGTATCCTGATAAGTGCCATTATCTTTCTCCAATTTATTGCATTTGTACGACATTTTTTTTGCTTTCTCTAACTTTATCTTTCTAAGAGAAAGATAGTATGCGTAATTATTAAGGATTAAAACATTATTGGAATCAATTTCAAGTGACTTTTCATAATATTCGTCAGATAATTTATGTTCTTTAATTGCATGGTAAGAATCAGCCAATGAAGAATAAAACTCTAACAATAACATGTTATTATCCAAAACAAATTCAACTCCCATGTTTAAAGAATTGATAGCTTGATCATAATTTTCAAACCACTTACTAGCAACTCCATTAAAATAATAAAATAATGGTTCAGTCGAAAAATAGGTTAGAGCATCCTCACTTATTTTAAGCATTCCCTCAAAATCTCTCTGTTCTGCCTGAATAAATAATACTTGACTCCAAAATTCACTTTTAGTTTTATCCTTTTCCAAAACAATTAAATACTGCTCTTTGGCTTCAGCAAAACGATTATCCGTGTAGAGTATATCGGCATAAACAGCATTAGGCTTTACTTCATTAGGATGAGTCTCCATTAACAGTTTTGCTAAAGTATATGCCTGCTCTTTCATAATGTCATTTACAGCAAGCAATTGGAAGTAGGAAGCAAGAATTCTTACCTTAACATCAACACCTAATTTTATACTTTTAAAAGCTAATTTTAACTCTTCAAAAGATTTCATGTTATCGCCTTGTTCACGATAATAGTCGGCTAAGGTTAAATGAATTCGTCCATTTTCAGGTGCAATAATCGCTAATTGTCTAAAAATATCAAATGCTTTTTCTTTTTCATCATTCAATAAATATACTTCTGATAAAATATCTAAAGCCTCAACTTCATTTGGAAATTTTTCTAGCAAATTTTTCAACTCCTTTATTGCATATTTCTTTTTTCCCAATTGCATATACAGCTTATGCTTCTGCATGGAAACCATCTTATCGATTCCCTTTATCTGCTCTAAATCATTATAAATATCAATCGCTTTCAAGAAATCATTATCATAAATATACATGTCAGCCAACAGGAAATATAATTCTTTATTTCCAGGCTCTATAAGCAACAGTTTTTTATACTCAATTGATGCTGACTTAAAATCCTGATTCGCAAATAAAACCTCCGCATAATTAAGCTGATACCATCTGTTATTTCCCTCTAGCTCTACAGTAATTTTGGCTTGTTCAACTGCTAAATTTAAATTTCCTAACCTCTTATTTATCAATGCTGACTCATAAAATGGAACCGCTTGTTTATCATCCATTTTTATGCACTTTTGAAACTGATCTAAAGCTTCTTCATAATTCTCTAAAGATTTTGTTTTTAAAGCATTAAAAAAATAGGTGTCAAACATCAAATTATCCTTATCAATTTTTTTTTTAACTTCCTTATTATTTTTACTTTTTCCTTCGGGATAATAAGATTTCCATTGTGCAAAAGCCTGCACATTCAATAGACACAATATAATTATTATTCCTTTTTTCATTTTTTATTTTACACCTGTACTTCCAAAACCACCAGCACCTCTTTCTGAATTCTCTAATGTTTCAACTTCTATCCAATACGCCTGTTCGTGTTTAGCAATTACCATTTGAGCAATACGCTCACCATCTTTAATTATAAATTCTTCAGATGATAGATTTATCAAAATCACACCTACCTCCCCTCTATAATCAGCATCAATTGTACCAGGAGAATTTAGTACAGTAATCCCTTTTTTAAATGCCAAGCCACTTCTAGGACGAACTTGCGCTTCAAAACCTACTGGCAACTCAATAAAAATTCCTGTCTTTACAATCTTTCTTTCTAATGGTTTTAAAGAAATTGACACTTCAATATTTGCTCTTAAATCCATTCCGGCGGAAGCGATTGTAGAATAATGAGGCAATGCATGTTTTGATTTATTTATAACTTTTACATTCATAATTTTAATGCTAATTTGGGGTTTTCTAAACAAAAGACAAATATGACAAATCCTAATAAGAATAAAGAATTAATCCACATATTTGAGTTGGTGAAATAAATACAGAAATAGACGCAAAGCATACCAAACAAATACAATAAAATTCTTTTTACTTGATAAGGAACAGAGAAGTATCTTTTACCTAAATAATAAGAAGCAACAGTCATACTAAAATAACAAACTAAAGTAGCCCAAGCACAGCCAATAAAACCAAGCACAGGGATAAGAGTAAAGTTAAGAGAAAGCGTAATAATTGCACCAAAAATAGAAAGGTAAGCGCCATATTTTGTTTTTCCAGTAAGCTTATACCAAATAGACAAGTTATAATAAATTCCTAAAAACAAATTAGCCAACAATAAAATTGACACAACTAGAAATCCTCTTTCATCATGATATTTACTGCCTAAAAATCCTTTTATAACATCATAAAAAATAGTAACACCTAAAAATATAATTGCCATAATAATGATAAAGTATTTCATGACATCAGCATATATTTTCCTACCGCTTTCTTCTTTTTCTTGTGCAAAAAAGAAAGGTTCAGCCGCAAATCTAAAAGTTTGAATAAAGAGTATCATGATAATGGATAGTTTGTAAAAAGCCCCATACAAACCTAATTCAGAAGCCGCCATATCAGTGTTAGGGAGTAAGTATTTTAATAAAATTCTATCAATAGTTTCATTGGTCATTCCTGCTAAACCCGCAATAAGAAGAGGTAAAGCATAAATCATCATTTTTTTCCATAACTTTTTATCAAATATCCAAGATGAGCTTATCATTTCTGGAAAAAGCATTACCAGTGTAATAGCTGAAGCTACTAAGTTAGCAATAAAAATATAAGCTATTCCATATTCTTGGTAGATTATGAAATATAAATTCAGCCCAATATTAACCATAATATTTATGATCCTGATAAAAGCAAAACGCATTGCTTTATCCTGCTCTCTTAATTTTGCGAATGAAATAGAAGCAACAGCATCCATTCCAATAATTAAAGCAAAAAATTGAATGTATTCAGGATAATTAGCGTAACCCAGCCATTGAGAAATTGCACTTGAATTCAGAAATATTAAACTTATAAATACAGCAGAAGATATTAGTAAAGAAATTAATGTTGTACTATACACTTTGATTGTTTCTTCCTTTTTGGAAAATCTAAAAAATGAAGTTTCCATGCCATAAGTTAACATGACAACCAAGAAAGCGACATAAGCATAAAGCTCAGTAACCACTCCATATTCAGCTGGTAAAAAATAACGAGTATAAAGAGGAACGAGTAGGTAATTCAATAGCCTGCCTATCACACTACTCAAACCATAAATTGCAGTTTGACTCGCTAATTTTTTAAGTGGATTCAATTAAAATTTTGCTTTTCTTTTTTCCATAAATGCAGTAGTTCCTTCAACAAACTCTAGCGTTTCAAAACAAGAACCAAATTCTGATATTTCAACCTCAAAACCATTTACGCCATCAGTAAAACCAGCATTGATCGATTTTATTGCCTTAGCAATTGCCATAGGGGAATTACACTTAATTTTTGATGCTAATTTTTTAGCCATAGGCATTAACTCTTCTTGCGAGCAAACATGATTTATTAAACCCCATTCTTTTGCCTCAGTAGCCGATAACATGCCTGCCGTAGTTATCATTTCCATAGCCTTTCCTTTTCCTACTAAACTAGCTAACCTTTGTGTACCACCATAACCTGGAATAACACCCAAGGAAACCTCAGGAAGACCCATTTTAGCATTATCTGATGCAATACGAATATGACAGGCCATTGCTAATTCCAATCCACCACCAAGCGCAAAACCATTAACGGCAGCTATAGATGGGGTAGAAGCGTTTTCCAATAAATCAAATAATAATTCTTGACCTTTCCTAGCTAATTTTTCTCCTGAATTTTTATTAAAAGTAGCAAATTCTTTAATATCAGCACCAGCTACAAAAGCCTTAGTGTCCGCACCGGTTAAAACAATACATCTTACAACTGTATTCTTATCAGCAGCACTAATAGCTTGGTTTAATTCACTAATAGTAGCTCCATTTAAAGCATTCAATTGCTTTGGACGATTGATAGTGATGTAACAAATACTTTCTTTATTCTCACTTAATATATTATCGTAAATCATGATTTTTAGTTTTTACAAATATAACAGATTCTAATGATTATGAATAAAAAACCCCCTTCCGAGGAAGAGGGTTTTTAACAATTCTATTTCAATATTATTTATTCGCTTAAAGCTTCAGCACCCCCTACAATCTCAAGGATTTCACCTGTAATTGCTGCTTGACGCGCTTTATTATATGTCAATGTTAAATCTTTCTTAAGTTCTGATGCATTATCAGTAGCCTTATGCATTGCAGTCATTCTTGCACCATGCTCAGCGGCATGAGAATCTAAAACCGCTTTAAACAATTGAGTTTTTAATGATTTTGGAATCAACTGTTCAACAATTTCTTCTTTGTTTGGTTCAAAAATATAATCAACAACAACTGAATCTTCATTTTCAGTTGCCTGAACAGGCAAAAAGTTTTCAGTCATAATAATTTGAGTTGCTGCATTCTTAAAATGATTATAAACCAACACAACTTTGTCATAATCACCCTCAACAAACTGCTCCATAATCTCTTCTGCAACATTGGCAACATTGGTAAATGTAAGATCTCCAAACAAAGCGTCATGTGTATTAGCAACATTAAAACCATTCTTGGTAAAATGCTCGGAAGATTTTTTACCGATTGATAAAATATTCACGTTAGCATTAGCATACTCTTCATTAATCAGAGTCTTTGCTTTTTTCATAATGTAGGCATTAAAACCACCACACAAACCTCTGTTAGAAGTAATGGTCACTAAAAGCACATTCTTAATTTCACGCTCCTGAGTATATACTCCGCCACAAGAATTATCTAAACTAGAGCTTAAATTCTTTAATAATTCAGTCAATTTATTCGCATAAGGTCGCATTTGAATGATTGCATCTTGCGCTCTTTTAAGCTTAGCTGCAGACACCATTTTCATTGCAGAAGTAATCTGCATAGTTGCCCCAACAGATGTAATTCTTAACCTTATTTCTTTTAAGTTAGCCATTGCTTATTTTGCATATTTAGAAGACAAATCCGCAGCTACAGACTCTAAAGTTGATTTAATTTCATCTGATAATTTTCCTACAGCTAAAGCATCTAATACATCTTGATGTTTAGCATGTAGAAATGCCAGATACTCTTCTTCAAATTCTTTTATTTTATTTACAGGGACATTCATTAATAAACCGTTTGTACCACAGTAAATAATTACAGCCTGCTCTTCCACTCTTAAAGGTGAGTATTGTCCTTGCTTTAAAATTTCAACATTACGTTTTCCTTTTTCAATTACTGCATTAGTTGCCGCATCTAAATCAGAACCAAACTTAGCAAAAGCTTCAAGCTCTCTATATTGTGCTTGATCCAATTTTAAAGTGCCTGAAATTTTTTTCATTGACTTGATTTGTGCTGCACCACCAACTCTTGATACCGAAATACCAACATTAATTGCAGGGCGAACACCTGATAAGAATAAATTAGATTCTAAGAATATTTGACCATCTGTAATTGAAATTACATTAGTAGGAATATAAGCTGATACATCACCTGCTTGTGTTTCAATAATTGGTAATGCTGTTAATGAACCTCCTCCCTTTACAATTCCTTTTAAGGATTCTGGCAAGTCATTCATTTGTGAAGCAATAGTATCATCATTAATAACTTTTGCAGCACGTTCTAATAACCTGGAATGTAAATAAAATACATCTCCAGGATAAGCCTCACGTCCTGGAGGTCTTCTTAACAATAAAGACACCTCACGGTAAGCAACTGCTTGTTTTGATAAATCATCAAATACAATCAATGCTGGACGACCGGTATCTCTAAAGAACTCACCAATTGATGCTCCTGTTAATGGTGCATAAAACTGCATTGGAGCAGGGTCGGAAGCACTTGCTGCAACAATTACAGTATATGGTAAGGATCCTGCTTTTTCTAAAGTATCAACTAGTCCTGCTACTGTAGATGCTTTTTGTCCAATTGCAACATAAATACAGAATACAGGCTCTCCTTTATCATAAAATTCTTTTTGATTGATAATAGTATCAATAGCTACAGCTGTTTTACCTGTTTGTCTATCTCCAATAATCAACTCTCTTTGCCCTCTTCCTATAGGAATCATGGCATCAACAGCTTTCAATCCTGTTTGTAAAGGCTCGTCAACTGGTTGACGGTATATTACACCAGGCGCTTTTCTTTCAATTGGCATTTCGTAAGTTGTTCCAGCAATAGGTCCTTTTCCATCAATAGGATTCCCCATTCCATCAACAACTCTACCCAACATACCTTCACCTACATTAATAGAGGCAATTTTTTTTGTTCTCTTTACGGTGTCTCCTTCCTTAATCCCTTTTGATGGACCTAGAAGTACAACTCCAACATTATCCTGTTCAAGATTCAATACAATTGCTTTTAGTCCGTTTTTGAATTCAACTAACTCACCTGATTGAACATTAGTAAGCCCGTAAATACGAGCAATACCATCTCCAACCTGTAATACAGTCCCTACTTCTTGTAGTTCTGCTTCAGATTTAAATCCTGATAATTGTTGTCTTACAATTGCTGATACTTCAGCTGGTTTTACTTCTGCCATTTTTTTATGTTTTTTAGAAGTCCTGTAAATACAGGTTACTGTTAAATGATTGTCTTAATTCTGAGATTGATTTTGACACACTTGCATCTAATTGCTTATCTCCCATTCTAATGATTGCGCCACCAATAATGTTTTCATCAACCTTTTCGATCAACTCAACATTATTATTTCCATGTTTTTTAATAAAATTAATTACCTCCGCCCTTAATGTTTCATCCAAGGGGGTTACAGTAGTAACTGAAGCAGTTTCAATTTTGTTATGTTCTTTATATAAGCTAATAAAACTAATTGCAATTAATGCAAGCAAACTCTCTCTTTTCTTAGTTGTAATTATGTTGATAAAGGCCATGCTAACTTCTCCAATTTTTGACCCAAAAATCTGTTTGAATATATTTAGTTTTTGATCGGTCTTTACAATAGGACTTTTTAGCAATAAAGAAAGATCTTTATTTTCTTTAAAAACAGAATCAAGCAATACCATGTCCATATAAGATTGCTCCAATATATTCTGCTCAATTGCTAGTTGCAATAAAGCTTTTGCGTATCGTATTGTTACTCTTGAATGCTTCATTATATACTAGTTAAGTCCGTTGCTTTTTAATACTTGGGTAACTAATTCTTTTTGCTTATTTAAATCAGAAAGTTCTGCCCTTAAAATCTTTTCAGCAATATCAATTGACATGTCAGCAACTTGATTTTTAAGTTCCGTAATCGCTTTTAGTTTTTCGTTATTGATTTGCTCTTTTGATGAAAGTAAAATTTTGTCTGCCTCAGTATTTGCTTGATCCTTAGCTTCACTTACAATTTTATCCTTCATTTCTCTTGCTTGCTTCAGCAAAACATCTCTCTCAATCCTAGCTTCTGCTAAAATTCTTTCGTTGTCCGCATTAAGCGCTTGCATTTCTTCTTTAGCTTTTTCAGCTGACTTTAAAGCGTCTTCAATGCTTTTATTTCTTTCATCAACCGCAGTTAGAATTGGTTTCCATGCGAATTTTTTTAAAACAATTAACAATAGTGTGAATATTATTGTTGTCCAAATAATTAATCCTGGATCAAATGTTATCATAATTTAATTTTTTGTGAATCCCTGCCACCAACCGTGACAGGGAATTCTTTTTGAACTCTATTTGGTTATTTTATCCTTGCATAAGAGCAACAACAACACCAAATAACGCAACACCCTCTACAAGGGCAGCTGCAATAAACATATTGGTTTGAATCATTCCTGAATGTTCTGGCTGTCTAGCCATTGCTTCCAGAGCTTTTCCTCCAATCATTCCGATTCCGATTCCAGCCCCTATAGCTGACAATCCAGCTCCAATTGCTGCGATTCCGTTAATTTCCATTTTTGATAGTTTTAGTTAAACAAATTTATTAATAATTAATGATTCTCCTCTTTTACCGCCAAACCTATAAAAACAGCAGACAGTAGTGTAAAAATATATGCTTGTAAAAAAGCTACTAATATCTCTATTAGAAATATAAATAAAACAAATAATACCGAAATGGGCGCTACAGACCAGCCCGCAACAACATTTTCACCATTATTTGATGCAACAAAAATTAAAGATATTAAGCTAAATATTATAATATGCCCCGCAGTAATATTTGCAAAAAGCCGAATCATTAAAGCAAATGGCTTTGTGAAAACTCCAAATATTTCAATAGGAATCATAATTGGCAATAAAGCAATAGGTGTTCCTGGGGGTTTAACAAGATGCTTCCAGTATCCTTTATTCGCTGAGATAGTAATAATAACAAATGTAAACATTGAAAGCACAAAAGTTACTGAAATATTACCCGTAACATTTGCCGCTCCTGGTGTTAGTCCTAGTAAATTGTTGATTAATATAAAAAAGAAGACTGTCAATAAAAATACAGCATATTTTTCGTGTTTTGGCCCAACATTTGACTTTATAATATCTTCTCTCACAAACAAAATAAGAGGCTCTAAAAATGACTGCAAACCTTTAGGTGCATTCTTTTTTCTTTTATAACTTCTTGATGTTTTTCCTAAAATAAATAGTAGTATTAGGGTAGATAAAATCATTGAGGCAACATTTTTTGTGATAGAAAGGTTGATAATTTTTTTATCATTTTCCTCAACTATATGATGGTGCTCAATCTTATATACTCTATCCCCTTTAGTAACTTTTGATTTTCCATGATGAAAGCTAGATGACATAAAAACATCAAAACTGCCTTCTGAGTATAAAATGACTGGCAACGGTATTGATACATTTCCCCATAAATGCCATTCATAAGAGTCTGCTATATGGTGTAGGATTTGTGGTGTAGGATTAAAACCATCTTTTTTTTCGGGCTGACTTTCGGCAAAAACATTTACACCCGAAATAGTAATCAATAAAGATGTAATAATTAGTTTGTAAACAGTCTTTTTCATTTTCTTTTTTATAGCCTTAAAATCGGGCGTAAAAGTAAATAAATAATTAAATGTATAAAGAATATAATTAAAAACTTATCTATTTATTTTCTTGGGGTTTTTGCACTGAAAAAGATGTCGGAAAAAAGATTAATAAAATACACAAACAAAAAAGTGAAAACATAAATATTATTAGATTCATTATGTGTTGAAATAACTGGAAATAAAAAGATTACACATAATATTATTCTTAAAAAATTAATACCTAAGAAATATGAAGGGGTAATTTTTTTGTGCTTTGAAAATTTAAGCTTAACTAAATCTACTGATAAAGAAAGAGAGAATAAAAAGGTGTAAATTTGAAATATCTCTTGGATGCTGATTGGAAATGTAAAAATTTGAATAAATAACAGATTTATGCAAAATAAAATAACAAACACTATGACTTTACTTTTTTTCATTATTCTTTATTGTTTTTTTAAATACATAGTAGAGTGCTAAGAAAATTGAGCTTAAAGAAAAAATAATAGTGTATATTTTTGAAGGTGATTCAGTTGATTTGTCTAAATAATCTCCTAAAAAAGTTCCTGCAGCTATAATTACTGCCATTTGTATGGTTGATGACGAGTGCTTAATATAGGTGTTAAGCTGTTTTGGTTGTTTTGGTTGTTTTGTCGGCATCATTTAAGTCTTTAATTACTGCCCCCATACTGCATGATCCTGAAAATGCCGCTCCTGGTTCAATAGATAATTTATTGGTAATTATATCTCCGTTTAATTTTGCTGAAGTTTTTAAAGAGAGTAATTGAGATACTGTAATTTTAGCTTTTATTGTTCCTGAAATATCAGCATCTTTACAAATTACATCTCCTTCAATCATCCCCTCACTCCCTAATACCACCTTCCCTTCAGTATTTACCGACCCCTTCAGAACCCCGTCTATTCTAATATCTCCTTTTGAAATTATCTCTCCAGTAATGATTGTTCCTGCTCCAATCATATTTACAGCGGCTATCGTTTCAGTTTTTTTCATGGTTTCGTTTTTATTTGTAAACATCTTGGTTTGGTATTTGTTAGTGCAAAAATATATAAAATATGACAACCGCTTAATTATCCTCTAAATAATTCTTTTTAAAGAAGCTGTAATATCCCTCAACATCTTTATTTTTATAAAATTCTTTGAAATTATCAAACGAAATAGCCAACACCTTATAATCTAATTTATTGAGCTGATTAATAATGCCAGAATCTGTCATGATTAACTGATTATAAGCAACCACATCACTTGAATTATCAAATGCTTTTATCATTAACAGATGTTTGTCTGAACCCATTAGCATTGCGCTAATTTCAAATACTTCATTCTCAAAATCATTAGCATGGTAATCAGAAATTAATATTTTTAGGTAATTAATGTCTACCCCTGTTTTTGGTAATATAAAAAGTGACATATGAGTGTTTCCGCTTCTAAATAAGTAGGGAGACTCAGTCAATGCTTGCTCATTAGCTTTTTTCATTTTTTCTGGATTCTTAATGGCTTCTAATAAGTGGTTTGCTTCTTTTATAATTCTAGCATCTTTATTAATCCTAATAATTTTATCCAAGGTATTTATACACTCAGACCAATCCTTTAAGGCTGAAAATGATAATGCTTTCAAAAATAAATATTTTGACTGATAGTCATCTTCAGAAACTAGCTTGCATTTTTCAATTACCCGCAAATACTCCTTATCAACATACAGTCGATACGCGTGTTGATAAGCTAATTCATCTTCATTTTGTAAGCCAATTAACTCAGCTTGAAAGTTAGGGTTAGTTAATAATTGAGCACACACGCTGTTTGGAAAATTATGAAGCAATAAATTTTTAATCGTTTCTGCCTCTTGATCCTTTCCTACTCTCAAATGATTAATATAAACATTATAATACGCTAAAGCTGCATAATTTTTATCATAAGGAAAACGAGAAAGCAAACTCATGAACAATGCTGAGCTCTTATTGTATTCTTGTAAACCATTCTTATAAATTACCCCAGCCTGATAAGTGGATTCTTTTATCATTTCGTTTGATTTAGCTAAATCTTTTTCCGTTTTGGGTAATTTTTTTAAGTAATAATTAGGGTCTTTTTTATTTTGTGTTACCACCTCAACACTATCGGGTTTTATTGAGTCTATTTTAAACGAATTGACTGTTTTCTTATCCCTTCTCCTCCAATTATCTTCTAGTTTTCTTTTTCCCCATTTTTTTCTAAATTCTGAGAGTCCAAAACTTAATGTTGCTGGGTTGTAAAAATACCATTTTCCACCAGATGTATTATTTCCAAACCGCTCTCCTCTACCTCCATTTCTATTGTTTTCAAACATCATTTGTTGTTTGGAGCGTTCAATCTCCAAAAGCTCTCTTTCTTTTTCAATCTCATTCTGTATGAGTTGGGTAATAACTTGAGAGAGCTTATCCGGAGGAAGTGCTGCTAAAACCTGCAAACTATCTTGTAAAGAGATAACATCTAGGTGATAAACTAACTCTTGAAGGATTTCATGTTTTTCTTTTGCGGCCTCATATTCTCTAAAATCTTCATCCATATAAAATATAGTGCTATCATAATTAACCTTAGCATCCTTATATAAGGATCGATTATAATCAATTCTGGCAAGCGCTAAAAAAGATAATGATTTCTGGGTGTTATTCTCAAGACTATTAACTGTTGAAAGTAGGTAATTGTCAATAGCAGCAAGCGTATCGGAATTATTAATATCCATTTCAGCCAAGGTGAAATAGATTTGATCCAAGTACTCCTTGTTTTTGTCATCTTTAGTCATTTTAAGTAAATTCTGACGCATTTTTTGAGTATCTCGACTTCCTGAATCTAATAAGCGTGCTAAATTCATTTTAGCATTAAACACCATTTCATACTCTGGGCTGGACGCGAGGACTTGTTCGTATTTATTTTTAGCACTTCTGTAATTGGTGTGCTGCTGATAAAGTTGTGCCATAATATAGTTATAGCGTACTTTTTTGCTTTTCCTTTTTATTAATTTATCAATTTTTACTAACTGCTCTAAAGCTAATGGGTAATTAGCTTGTTGTAAATAAAAATCTGCACTTATTTTAGCTAAGTCAATATTCAATTTTTTAGGGAACTTACGGTTATTAGTCAGCTCATTTAATTCAACCTCAGCTGTCATGAAATCTTGTTTTTCAACTAAAGCTCTTATTAACCACAATGAGGCATCAAATTGAATTTCATTCTTTTTGTATTCATTTTTTATAAAGCTAAACGTTTTTATTGCATCTTCAAATTCTCCTTTATAGAAATATGATTTTCCAACCATAAGGTAATTTTCATCAATCCACTTACAGTATTCCTTTCCTTTAATTTTCATGGAATGTCTTTGAATAACAACAGATCCTTTCTTAATAGCCTTGTCCATGTAGCTATGCGTTTTCTTTGATTTTTTTAAATCCCCTGTCTTAAAAACAGGAAGAATAGCTGTATAGTCATCAGTAAAACTTTCTTCCAGTTTTTTTATTCCTTTTTTAACACTTTCATTTCCATTAAAATAACCATTGTACTTGGCTGTTGTATTGTGAAACTGACGATTAACCCAAGATTTTTTTTTGGTGGAACATCCTGCAGAAAACAAAAGCAATATCACTAAAAAACCCTTTATTATATGTTGAAAAATTACCTTCACTTGGTTACTAAACTTCTTTTAATTAAAATTATTTTACTGCTAATCATAAAATTCTCGCAAATATGCTCATAATTTTATGATATTTGCAAACATTATGCAAGATAAAGAAGGTAGAGAAAAATATTGGTCTAAATTATTTCACAAATACCGTTTTGTGATAATGACAGATAGTTCTTTTGAGGAAAAGATATCTGTAAGGTTATCGCGATTAAATGTTATTGCTTTTGTAGGTGCTATTGTGTTTTTCTTCTTTTTTAGCACAATGCTATTGGTTTCCTACACTCCATTAAGTGAATATGTTCCTGGAAAATCATCTGTTGAAGTGCAAAAAAGCTTAATTGAGTTAAACATAAAGTCTGACTCCCTTAATGCAATTTTATTTAACAGGAGTGTTTATCTTGAAAACATAAATAAAATAATTAATGGGGAAGAGCTTGTAACTCCAAAAAATTCTGGAAAAATAGCAAATACTCAAACTCCAATTTCATTTGAAAAATCAAAAGAAGACTCCCTCTTTCGTGTAAAGGTAGAGGCTGAAGATAAAAGTTCAATCTACAAAAAAGCCAACACAAATAATAATTTAATATTTTTCACTCCTCTTTCGGGTTTGATAAGTGACGAATATAACAACAAAACAAAACACTTTGGAATAGATTTGGTTGCCAAAGAAAAATCACGAATCTCTAGTGTATTAGACGGAACAGTAATTATTAGTCATTGGGCATATGAAACAGGGTATGTTATAGGGGTACAACACAATAATGACTATATTTCTTTTTACAAACACAATTCAGTTTTATTAAAATCGGTTGGCGATTATGTAAATGCGGGGGATCATATTGCAATTATTGGGAATTCTGGAGAACTTTCTTCTGGGACACATCTTCATTTTGAACTATGGCACAAAGGCATTCCTGTTAACCCTGAAAATTACATTTCTTTTTAAAAAATGGGATTAAAATCATTACTCAGCCTTGCGTATGCAAGACAAATTGCAAAAAAGAACAGCAAGTGGAAAAAAAATGCGGTACAAGTTCAGAATACACTTTTGTTATCATTAGTAAGTCAGGCTAAAAACACTAAGTTTGGAAAAGACCACAAATTTTCAGAAATCACAAATTATTCTGATTGGAAAAAAAACATTCCTGTACGAGACTATGAAGATCTTA
Source organism: Flavobacteriales bacterium (assembly GCA_018645865.1). GTDB lineage: Bacteria > Bacteroidota > Bacteroidia > Flavobacteriales > BACL11 > UWMA-0277. Next base: position 8,733 of record JABGVU010000064.1, on the reverse strand, counting down.
AAATTTATATCCAAGAAATAATTGATGGCAAAAAAAATGTACTTTGGCCAGGAAGACCTCTTTATTTTTGTAAAACTTCAGGAACAACTTCAGGAACAAAGTACATTCCAATTAGCAATGAAAGTATGCCCCACCATATTACTGCTGCTCGTGATGCAATACTAAATTATATCGCTGAAACTAAAAATACATCTATTGTTAATGGTAAAATGATTTTCCTACAAGGAAGTCCTGAGCTAAGCAAAACAGGGGATATACTTACAGGAAGGCTTTCGGGAATTGTAGCTCATCATACTCCTTCTTATTTAAGAAAAAATCGATTACCTTCTTATGAAACAAATTGCATTAAAGACTGGGAAGATAAGCTTGATGCTATTCTAGAGGAAACGCTTCCTGAAAATATGAGTTTAATTTCAGGAATACCTCCTTGGGTTCAAATGTATTTTGAAAAATTACAAAACAAAACCGGAAAATTCATTAAAGATATATTTCCGAAATTTGACTTATTTATTTATGGAGGAGTAAACTATGAACCTTATCGACAAACTTTTGAAAAACTAATCGGAAAAAAAATAGATAGGATAGAGATGTATCCTGCCTCAGAAGGATTTATAGCCTATCAAGACACTCAAACAGAAAAAGGAATGTTGCTTTGTGTTAATCATGGAATATTTTATGAATTCATTCCATCAGAAGAATTTTTTGATAAGAATCCAACTCGCATTTCCTTAGCAGATGTAAAGATTGGTGTAAATTATGTAATCATCCTAAATACGGATGCTGGGCTCTGGGGCTATAACATTGGGGATACCATAAAATTTGTTTCAAGTGACCCATTCAGAATTGTAGTAAGTGGGAGAATTAAGCATTTCACCTCAGCATTTGGGGAGCATGTTATTGCTGAAGAGGTTGAAAAATCATTACAGGAAACTATTGCAAATATTCCTGCGCAAGTTAATGAGTTTCATGTAGCGCCACAAGTGAAACCTGAGAGTGGATTGCCTTATCATCAGTGGTTAGTAGAGTTTGAAAAAGAACCTGAGAATATGGCACATTTTAGTGAGATGATTGACAATACTTTACAAAAACACAACACGTATTACAAGGATTTAATTAGTGGGGGGGTCCTAAAACCTTTACTGATTACAAAAATTAATAAGAATGGTTTCAGAGAGTACATGAAATCAATAGGTAAATTAGGCGGACAAAACAAAGTTCCAAGGCTGGCGAATGACAGGGAAATAGCCGATAAATTAATCATATTTTAATGGAGGGGAAAAAAAAACAAATTGCAATACTAGGTTCTACCGGATCAATTGGAACGCAGGCTTTGGATGTGATTAGTGAACATTCAAATTTATTTGAGGTTGAGGTGTTAACCGCAAACAATAATAGCAAACTACTGATTGAGCAAGCTATTAAATTCAAGCCAAATACGGTTGTTATAGCCAATGAAGAAAAATACAAAGAGGTGAATGATGCTCTTTTTAAACTAGGTGTAAAAGTATTTGCAGGACAGCAATCTTTAGAGGAAGTTGTAGAAGGAGAGAATATTGATGTGGTGCTTACAGCTTTAGTTGGGTACTCAGGATTAAAACCCACAATTAGAGCAATAAAAGCTAAAAAAACAATCGCTTTAGCAAACAAAGAAACCTTGGTTGTTGCTGGAGATTTAATCACAAAATTGTGTTATGAAAATGGGGTGAAAATATATCCTGTTGATTCTGAACATTCGGCTATTTTTCAATGCCTAGTTGGAGAAACTTACAACCCTATAGAAAAAATCTACTTAACAGCTTCAGGCGGTCCTTTTAAAGGAAAATTAAGAGCCGATTTAACTAACATTACCAAAACTCAAGCACTAAAACATCCTAATTGGGAGATGGGTGCAAAAATCACAATTGATAGTGCTAGTTTAATGAACAAAGGGTTAGAAGTAATTGAGGCAAAATGGTTGTTTAATTTAAAGGCAGAACAGATTAATGTAGTTGTTCACCCCCAATCTATCATTCACTCTGCAGTACAGTTTGAAGATGGTTCGATAAAAGCACAATTAGGTGTGCCAGACATGAAACTACCCATACAATATGCTTTAGGATTTCCTGAAAGGCTTAAAAATACATTCAAGCGTTTTTCATTTATAGATTCCCCTAACTTAACTTTTGAAAAGCCTGACTTGGAAACTTTCCGCAATTTACAATTAGCCTATAATGCTATGGAAAAAGGAGGAAATACGCCCTGCATTTTGAATGCAGCAAACGAAATTGCAGTCGCTGCTTTTTTGAAAGATAAAATAGGGTTTTTAAATATGTCTGATTTAATTGCCAATTGTATGGAAAAAATTACTTTTGTTTCCAATCCTACATTAGAAGATTATGTGGCGACCAACAAAGAAACACGAATATTAGCAAACGAATTATTATAAATGGATTTTTTAATAAAGGCAGTACAACTCTTAATGAGTTTATCGATTCTTGTAGTTTTACATGAGTTGGGTCATTTTATACCAGCAAAAATATTTAAAACAAGAGTAGAAAAATTCTACTTATTTTTTGATCCTTGGTTTTCAGTTGTAAAAAAGAAAATTGGCGATACCGAGTACGGTATTGGGTGGCTTCCGTTGGGTGGTTATGTAAAAATATCAGGAATGATAGATGAAAGCATGGATAAGGAGCAAATGGACAAACCTGCTGAATCTTGGGAATTTAGAGCAAAACCAGCTTGGCAGAGGTTAATTATTATGTTGGGTGGGGTTACTGTAAATCTGTTTTTAGGAATATTTATTTACTCCATGACGCTTTATATTTATGGTGATAAGTACTTGCCTATTGAAAACATAAAAGATGGTATTTGGTGTACGGATGATTTAGCGACAGAAATAGGTTTTAAAAATAAAGATAAAATTATTTCTGCGGATGGGGTTTTAGTAGGGCGATACTCTGAAATATTAGAAAAAGTAATTACTTCTAAAGTAATCACTGTATTAAGAGAAGGGGAGGAGGTTGAACTTAGGATGCCAATAGATTTAATTGATAAATTTCTGAATAATAAAACAAAACTAATTCTATACCCTAGAATCCCTACTATAGTTAGCAGGATAGAAAAAGGATCAAATGCTGAAATAGGGGGGTTACAAAAAAAAGATATTATAAAAGCCGTAAACGGAATGTCTTATTCTTATTTTGATGAATTTAAAAAAGCTTTAAATACTCATGTTGGAGATACTATTGAGTTAATGGTGGACAGGGGGGGGGAAGAAGTATTTCTTACTGTTTTAGTTTCTGATGAGGGGTTTTTAGGTTTCTCTCCTGCAAACCTTACTATTACACAGTTAGAAAAACTAAAAGTTTATGAATTAGCTTCTGATAAATACGGGTTCTTTGCCGCTTTCCCTGCAGGATACAATAAAGCGATTAAGAAGTTGGGTAGTTATATTTCACAATTTAAAATGATTCTTTCTCCAAGTACTGGGGCGTATAAAGGAATGGGGGGGTTTGGAGCTATTGGATCTATGTTTCCTGCAACTTGGAATTGGGAGGTGTTTTGGAACTTAACCGCTTTCCTTTCTTTAATGTTGGCTTTTATGAATATCTTACCTATACCAGCTTTAGATGGTGGGCATGTTGTTTTCTTATTATACGAAATTGTTATTGGTAAACCTGCTCCTGAAAAAATTATGGAATATGCCCAGGTGGTAGGAATGATATTGTTATTAAGTCTCTTGGTTTTTGCTAACGGAAACGACATATTAAAACTTTTCTAAATTGTTTGAGGCGCTAAGTACATATCACCTAATTATTATATTTTCGATAACGATAATTATTTCTTATTTTTTCAATTTATACGCTAAAAAATCAGGCGTCCCAGCCGTACTTATGCTTATTGGGTTAGGAATTAGTATCAACTATGCTTTGCGTTTTTCAGGAGTAGCAAAACCTGATTTATTCCCTATTTTGGAGGTTTTAGGGGTGGTAGGATTAATTTTAATTGTACTTGAGGCTGCTTTAGATTTACAGTTGTTAAAAGAAAAAATTGGTTTAATAATCAAATCTTTGTTGGTGGCTTTAATCGGATTAAGCGCTACAGCATATTTAGCCGCTTTAGTACTTGATTTTTTAATGGAAGTTGAGGTGTTAAACGCATTGCTTTACACAATTCCACTGTCAATTTTAAGCTCCGCCATCATCCTGCCAAGTATAGGTGATTTGAATGAAGACAAGCGTGAATTTATGATTTACGAAAGCACTTTTTCGGACATTATTGGTATAATTGGTTTTTACAGTGTCTTAACTATGGTGGGGTCTAAAGCAGGGGACAGTGTGTCTGGCGAAGTCTTTGGAGACCTAGCTCTAACAGTTATCATGTCTATAATTATCTCATATATTCTTATTTATGTGTTTCAAAATATAAAGGGACATGTGAAACTTTTTTTACTGATTGCTATTCTGTTGCTGTTATACGCAATTGGTAAAATGTTCCATTTATCTTCTCTTATTATCATACTTATTTTTGGTGTGATATTGAATAACTACAAAGTATTTTTTAGGGGAGGATTGCTAAGCCTATTGAATACAAAAAAAGTGGATGAGGTGTTAGGTGATATGAAGGTAATAACTGCCGAAACTGCTTTTGTAGTTAGGACTTTTTTCTTTATAATTTTCGGTTGGTCTGTATATTTGGGTTCATTGATAAGTTTTAAAGTAATTGGAATTGGCTTGATTATTTTAGCTATTATTTATGCAATAAGAGCAATTGTTTTATTCTTGTTTAACGGTAAAGATATTGTTACACAATTGTTTTTAGCTCCAAGAGGATTGATTACAATACTCTTGTTTTTTGCAATACCAGAAGAGTTAAGTCTCGGTGAAGAGTTTCGTGGGGTTTTATTGTTTGTTATTTTGATAAGTTGCCTTATTATGACTTGGTCAATGATTAGTAATAAACACAAACTTACTCAAATTAAGGAGTTTGAGGAAGATGAGTTTTTAAATGGTGATGATGAAATTAATGACGATGATTCAGCTGATATTATGATAGGCCAATCTTAGTAATCAGTCTTTTTTATTTTCATAGTTTTTCTCACTTTCTTTTATAATTTTGCATTCTAATTTTTACAAAAATAAACTACAATGATCGATATTAAAAAAACATTAGGGGTGTTGGGGGTAGAAGCAACTAACAATGGCACTTCAACTGGTTCTGTTTCTTTTGGGGGAGGAGCTGAAATTGAATCTTACTCTCCAGTGGATGGGAGTTTAATTGGGAAGGTTACCTCAACAACTGCTGAAGAATATGAAAAAGTAATGCAGGCTGCAACAGCTGCATTTAAAGATTGGAGATTAAAGCCTGCTCCACTTAGAGGGGAGGTTGTTCGCCAATATGGAGAAAAATTAAGAGTTTATAAACAGGAGTTGGGAGAACTAGTCTCTTATGAAATGGGTAAATCTTTACAAGAAGGTTTAGGTGAGGTTCAGGAAATGATTGATATCTGTGATTTTGCTGTTGGACTTTCACGTCAATTACATGGATTAACCATGCATTCTGAGCGCCCAGGACACAGAATGTACGAACAATATCATCCGCTAGGAGTTGTTGGAATTATTTCTGCATTTAATTTTCCAGTTGCTGTTTGGAACTGGAATACTGCTTTGGCTTGGATCTCTGGAGATACTTGTGTTTGGAAAGCGTCAGAAAAATCTCCTTTGTGTGGAATTGCTTGTCAAAATATTTGGAATGAAGTAGCGAAAGAAAACAACTTACCAGAAGGAATTTCTTGTATAATAAATGGTGATTATAAAGTAGGGGAAATGATGACCGCTGATGATAGACTACCGTTGATTTCTGCTACTGGTTCAACTAGAATGGGTCGTATAGTTGGAGCTACAGTTGCTGAGCGATTCGGAAAGTCATTATTAGAGTTGGGGGGGAATAATGCAATTATAATTACTCCAAATGCTGATTTAGAAATTACAATTATTGGAGCGTTATTTGGAGCTGTAGGAACTTGTGGTCAAAGATGTACTTCTACAAGAAGATTAATTATTCATGAGTCGATTTATGATGAGGTTAAAAACAAATTAGCAAAAGCATATACTCAAATAGTTATTGGAAACCCTTTGGATGAAAGTAATCATGTTGGGCCGTTAATTGATAAAGATGCCGTAAACATGTATTTAAGTGCTATTGAAAAAGCAAAAAAAGAAGGGGGGAATGTATTGGTTGAGGGCGGTGTCTTGGATGGTAAGGGTTATGAAAGCGGTTGTTATGTAAGGCCTGTGATTATTGAAGCTGAAAATCATTTCCAAATTGTACAAGATGAAACTTTTGCACCCATCCTTTATATTATGAAGTATTCTGATTTAGATGAGGCTATTGAAATGCAAAATGGAGTGAAGCAAGGATTGTCGTCTGCTATTATGACAACTAACTTGCGTGAGGCTGAAAAATTTCTTTCTACAGCTGGGAGTGATTGTGGTATTTCAAATGTTAATATAGGAACGTCTGGAGCTGAAATTGGTGGTGCTTTTGGGGGAGAAAAAGAAACTGGAGGAGGTAGGGAGAGTGGTTCTGATGCTTGGAAAATTTATATGAGAAGACAAACTAATACAATTAACTATACTGCAGAATTACCTTTAGCCCAAGGAATAAAGTTTGATTTATAGTTTGTTTTGGGGTAGGGTTTAGTTTTCTTCCTTGTCTGAAATAATCCTTTCATCTCTATTTGCAAGCTCCCAAGCTGTTAAAAACACAAGGCGAGTAATAGTTTCTATTTTTTGAAAATCAATTTTCTCAACAGTATCGGTTACTTTATGGTAGTCCTCATGAATTCCATTAAAATAGAAAATTACAGGAATATTATTCTTTGCAAAATTATAATGATCGGATCTATAATAATATCTATTAGGATCATCCTCTTTATTAAACGTATAGTCTAATTCTAAACCTATATACTCTTTATTTACTTGTTCGCTTATATCATGTAGTTCTTGGCTTAACCTATCTGCCCCTATAAGGTATACGTAATTAGGATTGTCTTTAAAGTCTCCTATCCTACCAATCATATCTATATTTAAATTAGCTACTGTGCTTTCTAAAGGATAAATAGGATGGTCTGCGTAGTACCTACTACCTAGTAAGCCTTTCTCTTCTCCTGAAACAGGCATAATAAGCACAGATCTTCTTGGTCCTTTATCTGCTTTTTTTGCCAACATAAACGCCTCTGCAATTTCAAGTGCAGCAACCGTTCCAGATCCATCATCATCCGCTCCATTGAAAATTAAACTATCGTGTTTTCCTAAATGATCATAGTGTGCTGTAATAATAATAAGCTCATCTTTTAGGTCTGTTCCTTCAATATAACCCAACACGTTTTCTCCTTTTATTTTCTTTTTACTTCTAAATATTTTTTTTACTAAACTCTGGTCACAATCATCGCACTTACAGAGGTGTCTCCCGGACTTTACTTTAAATTTTTGATAGTAGGTCTTTTTTTTATAAGGAGGTATACCTATTTCTTTAAAATGGTTCATAATATAATCAGCAGCCATTTTTTGTCCTGGCTTACCGGTTTCCCTTCCTTCTAAAGAGTCAGAAGCTAAAATATTAAGGTGTCTTTGTAAATCAGTAACATTAATTGTTTCTGAAAATTTTATATTTTCTTGACTATAAGCTAAAAAAGGGATTAGTAATAGTGTTAGTGTGTTTTTCCACATACTCTTTTTATTAATTTTAATTTCGATTGCTTACGCAATGGTTTTAAATGGATAAATTGTTAAATAGTTAAAAAGCACGAACAGCCCTAACACCGTTGAGGTTGACCTTACTGAAGTTGCCCTGGCCTCCATCGAAGAAATACTGACCCCACGCATTGAAGTTATCGAACTCAGTAGAACTCCAACAGAAGTTATTAGCAAAACCACCAATATTTCCTAATCCTAAAGCATTACCTTGACCAATATTTAAATACATTTTATTTAATTCATCTTTTGAAGGTAAGAACCAATCACTATATCCACCAAGATTTAGATTAGCACAAATATCAGCAGCTATAAGTGGTGTAGTACATCCAGCTTCAATATCAATAGTGTTTTGATTACCTGTTCCAATAGCTGTTCCATCTGCTCCTGAAATGAGCGTTCCATAACAACCCCAATAGGTTCCACCATTTTGATCTGAAGGAGCTGCAATTAAGCCTCCACCATTTCCATCTAACCAAAAGACAATTCCTCCCTGATAAGTAGAACCAACACATATGCCATTAAAACAACAAGAACCGTCATCAGCATCTGCTAATGGGTCATAGTTAGTTGCTGTTGAATCAGTACATCCATAAACTGGACATGCAACGCCAATACTAATATTATCAGAACCTGAAGATGAGGATCCAATTAAACCACCAGTTCCGTAAAGTGTTCCTGAGTTATTATCAGTAATAGAGTAAGTAGCACCGTTCCATCCATCACCATAACTATCAGTCATATTCATAGTATAACAGTCATCAGCTAAACATACAGTTGCTGAATAAGGAGCTCCACCTGAAGCTACAGTAACGCCTGAAGCATCAACTAAAGACCAACCAATTTCATTATCATAAGATCCACCACCTACAGTAATCGTTACATCTGTACAACCATTTACAATAAGAGTAATACAAGTACCATCATCTGTATTTGCTAATGGATCATATTCTGTATATAGTGGATCTGTACAGCCATATATAGGTAAAATACATAT